>JACBFI010000055.1 GCA_013391385.1 Sediminibacterium sp. Gen4
TCAGATTATTTTAAAACCCGATTTAATAACTGACACACTTAATTGAACACTCCCCAAAGAGGCGAACAGTATTTTCCTGTTCGCCTCTTTGTTTTTATAGCCCAATCACCCCATATCCTGATTGCCTGATAACCCGATAACCCAATGCCCCATCATTACTCCTTCGTCAATACAAACTCCCTTCCTCCTTGCTGAAGGGTCATCTTGTTTTCAGATGGATTGAATAATAATTTCAATCCGGCAGCATCAAATTTGAATTTGTCTTTTTCATAGCACTCAAGCGGAAAAGAAGATTGTCCGGTTGCTTGTGCCATTAAGGTGTTTTCTTTTAGTGAAATGGTGATTTTTAATGGGAAGTTTGATGAAGCATAAGTGCCAATATATTGATTCAATTCTTCAATGGAAGGCTCAAGTGCTTTTGTTAAAACTGGTAATTTATAATACTGATTAAAGTAAATGCTCAGTACACCCGTAATAATAGAATCAAAGGAAAACTGAACTGCATTGGAAGTGATGGCTATATTTACTTTTTCAGCTGGGTCATAAGCTGCAAAAGAGATAAACCCATCAATGCCCCCAGAATGTCCAACTCCCTGTCGATTGAAAAATGCAACTGGAAATAACCCCAATCCAACATTATCGCGGAAAGTTTTCATTTGCTGGACGCTGGCCTCGGTTAATAATTTGCCATTCATTAAAGCGTAGAAAAAAGTATTCAGGTCATGTGGTGTTGATACTATTGCCCCTGCACCTAATGGGATGCTCATATCTGTTTCAACTTCCAATACCCAGTTCTTGGCTTTTAATTTATTGTAGGATACCGCTTCATTCTTATTTGTGTCAATCTTCTTTCCTAAAAAGGTATTAGTAAGACCAATGGGTGTTATGATGTATTCATTTAGAAGGGTACTAAAGTCTTTTTTTGCAATGTCTTCGGCAATGAAGCTGAGTAATATGTAATTACTGTTGGAGTAGGAAACTTTTGTATCAGCTTCAAATATGTTTTTTCTGGAAGCTATTTTATCTAACAAGTCCTTTTTAGAGAAAGTGTTTTTATGCCAGCCACTTGCATAATCTTCTGCATTGGTTAAATTAAAGATACCGCTTCGGTGCTGCAATAATTGCTGGATCGTTATTTTATCTGCACTCTCTAATTGCGGATAAAATGTACTTAATTTAGTATCTAAACTCAACTGCTTGTTCTCAATCAATTTCATGATGATAACAGCAGTAAAGGTTTTTGAAATGGAGCCAATACGAAAACGGGTACCTGCATTATTTTTGGCTTTTGTTTCCAAGTTCGCGTAGCCATAACTTCTCCTGTAAATTTCTTTTCCATTTTTAAATAAGGATATATTACCCATGCCTCTGTCATTATTTTCAATCATATCAAAAAGGCTATCAAGTCTTTGTTGATTAAAATGTTGAGACTGGCAAAAGGTAGCAGAGGCTATAACGAATAGGATAGCGAGTACAACTTTTCTCATGACTTTATTTTATGTTAGTAAAGGTACGCTTAAGTACATTAGTGCTTTATCATACTTACTAGTAGCTTATTCCGGCAAAAACTTACAAAATACAGAGCATATCTCTATTCGTAGTACCTCCAAACTTGAATTCGCCTAATGGTACAAATCCGTTTTTCTCATAATAACGAAGCGCCCTTGTATTGCTGGTTTGAACACCACCCCATAGAATTACACGCTTTTTTGGTAGCTGCTGTAGATATATTTTTACTGTATCCCATAATAAGTTGCCAATCCCTTTTCCTTGCCAGTCATTTGCCAAAGAAGGAGCGTAAGTGGCATCCGTGGTATGGTTGGGTTGAATATTATAACTAAGTAATCTGGGAAGATCATGTTCAAGATATCCCATTTTGAGAATGGCATAACCTATAATGAAAGTACTGTTGTTTTCTATCAGCAGAAAACCCATGTAATCGGGATGATAGTAGTGGTATTCTAATGCCTCTTTTGTAAAAGGATGCGGTCCAAAACGAGCTTTGGTTTCCTCATTCAAATGATGGAGATAGGATAAAAGGTTTGATAGATCAGCAGCCAGCCATTGTCTACAAATAATAGAGTAAGTCACAGATTCACAGATTATGCACAAAAAAATCGGGTAACAATTCCTTTACAATTTAATCATTGTACGGTTATGTTACAGTTGTCACTTGCAGTAAATTATTCACTATGAAAACACGGTCATGCACTTTACTAGTAAATGCTACCGGGCAGTTACTACAGCAGCACGCTTTCGATCATTTATCGGATGAGAAATTATCACGTATGAACAGTTGCCTGCACAAATTGGGCAATCAACAACAACATGATGATGTAAGAAAGATCGAACATGAATTACTGAATTATTGCAAAGAAGCCAACTTGTATGTAGAAACGGCGACACCACATTCTTTACAACAATGGTTTGCAGTGATGAGCAGCTATGGCGAATCTCCTATGTTTATGATGGGGCCCCATCTTCAGGAAGAGGCAGAATAATTCGAAAGCTGGTTCCTTTACCACTTTCACTCCATCGCACAAAAAGTTTACCGCCATGGTATTCCTCAATGATGCGCTTGCTGAGGGGGAGACCCAGTCCCCAACCTCTTTTTTTCGTTGTAAAGCCCGGCTTGAATACCTTATTGATATTCACGCCACTAATTCCCTTTCCGGTATCCGTTACATCAATTTGTAATTCCTCAAGCGTGTTATGTGCTTCAATGGTAATAGTGCCTTTACCTTCCATGGCATCCAAGGCATTTTTGATCAGATTTTCAATCACCCAATCAAATAGTGGCGCACTAAATCTGGGCTGAACAGATAATGGCTGCTTGGTAAATTCAAATTGTACTTGTCCACCGGATCTTTTTTTCATGTAAGCAATCATCTGATCAATCTGTTCAAAAGGATCGCCGGGTTCTAGTTTTGGTTGACTCCCTATTTTACCAAAACGGTCTGTAATCAGTTGCAATCGTTTTACATCTTTGGCAATTTCAGGAACGATCTGTTGATTTTCTTCCTGCTGCTTAAGAATCTCCACCCATCCCTCCAAACTGGAAACAGGGGTGCCCAGTTGATGAGCCGTTTCCCGGGCCATGGCTGCCCATAATTGATTCTGTGCACTCTTGTAATGCGATTGAACAGCCATAATTGCAATCGCTATGAAAAGGGCTACGATGATCAACTGAATCAATGGATACAACTTCACCTCTTTCAGCAGTTTACTTTGTCCATAGTAATAATGATTGGCTGTATAGGGATTGTCTTTCATGACCAAGACAATGGGTTTATTGTTGTATCGACGAAATTCTTCGAGCTTGCTTTGTAAATAAGTGCTGTCAGATGCCACCAAACTGCTGTCAAGATTCAGATAATTGCCGGTGATACTATCTTTCTCATTGGTTTCAATGATGGGTATTTCCTGATTTTCTGATGAGATGAAAGTCGCAAGATTTAAATTAGCAGTATCATATGAGTTCAAAATGGTTCTTTGAGCTTCCACCCAAACAGTCACATACATTCTTTCCTCAGTAGCGATTTTCCCGGCTACATACTGTGAATAAAAAATCGTTCCGCTCACCAGAATCACCGCAATCACCACCAATATGATTCGCCAATTGATACGCATGGAAAAGTTTGAGTGAAGATAGGGAAGAGGGAGGAAAAGTGAAAAGTGAAAGGTGAAAGGTGAAATCAGCCTTTTTCACGTTTCACTTTTCACCTTTCACTCAAAAGGCGCCCTTACGGACGCCTTTGGTTGTTGCTTGCTAAATATTACCCCCCGGAAATATTACAGGTTTGAATTTTTCGCCGGACTGAAGCCTAGCGCTATTTAAATTGGGACTTGTTTACTTGTTGCTTCCTTGTCTCTTCTTTCTTCGCCCTTGTCCCTTGAACCTTAACTAAACAATCCCCCTTTCTTCAAAGTCTTCACACCTTCACCAATTTTGAAACCATTGTTATAGATCTCGATTTTATAGTTTCCTGTTTGGTATTTGGTACTTTGTTTCCAGTCGAAGCTTACAGGAGTTACTTTACCTTGCTCATAGGTAACAGATACTTTGCTGGTATAAATTTTTTCACCTTCTTCACGCGTAATGAATTTGGTTCCCTCGCTAATCACTTTACCATCAGGTCCGGTAACACACACATAAATATCTTTCACACCACTTGGAGCAATACGATTCGGATCCAATACAAAAGAGATACGCATTAAGTCAGCTCTCTTTGCGGTTGAAGTGGTTTTTTCATTACCGCTGTTGCGGATATCAATGGCAGTGATACCAATATTAGATGCATGAAGGGTAGAGGCAACATCTACTTTTTCATCTAATTCTTTTTTAGTAGCACTCAGATTCTGCTGAAGATTTTCTTTTTCTGAAGTTAGTTGTGTTTTTTCAGTACTCAACTGCTCATTAGCGGCAGTCAGCTGCTTATTTTCACCTTGAAGTTTTTCGATCTCAGCAAATAAACCGTCGATCTTACCATTCAATTCACTGATCATTTGTTTAGCTTGAGCCAATTCAGCATCAGAAGCATTTTTACGTTTCAGTATATTGTTGATGTTTCCTTTCATTTTTTGAATCTCAGATCCACGATCGGCCAAAGCACCTTGTAACTGGATATTACTTTGCGTCAGTGAATCAGCTTTCGCAGATACCTCGAGAAATTCTTGCTGAATGGCATTACGAGCACTGTCCACATTGGTAATACGGGTTTCTAATTGACCGATGGTTTCGGTAGTACGGCTTTTATCATAGAAGATATAAGCCCAGGTAGCCAAAAGAGCTACTATCAGAATACCGTATATTACTTTACGGTTGTCTTTCTGCTCTGGAGCAGCATTCTGATCGTTGGTGTTGATGTAGTTCATACGTTGTAATTTTTGAGTTAACGGAATTTTAAACAGTGCTTATGCTCAAGGATCTGTTATTCATTGATATTGAAACAGTGCCCGCCGTACCATCCTTTACAGAACTGGATCCTGTATGGCAATCCCTGTTTTGCGACAAAATATCTAAAACCGTGCCAGAAGATATGGAACCTTCTGAAGCCTATCGAAAAAAGGCAGGAATTCTAGCTGAATTTGGTAAAATCATCTGCATATCCACTGCTTTTTTGTACCAGGATGAAGGAGAATGGCGACTTAAAATAAAGAGTATAGCGGGGGATCATGAGGTAGAAATACTGCGTATTTTCACTGATTTATGCGATAAACTCTACAAAATCAATTCAAATTTCCAGTTCGCCGGACATAATATTCGCGAATTTGATATCCCCTATATCGGACGGCGCATGTTGATCAATCATCTTTCTTTACCTCATTATCTAAACATTCAAGATAAAAAGCCATGGGAAATAAAGATGGTAGACACCATGAATTGGTGGAAATTCGGCGACCATAAAAACTATGTTTCCCTTCATTTATTAGCCCATGTGCTGGGAATCCCCACCTCGAAAACAGATATGGATGGAAGCATGGTGCAAGATGTTTACTACCAGGAAAAAGACTTACCGCGTATCATCAACTATTGCCAGCAAGACGTAATAGTCACCGCCAACATTGTCCTCCGCTTCCAAAACTTACCAATCCTACATCCTGAAAATATTCAAATCGTAACCTGAAAACTGCAATATTTACGCTGTTTTTCCGTTTGTCCATTGGCTATAGCTTATAGTTCATAGCTTATAGTTCATAGCGTATAGTTCATAGCGTATAGTTCATGGCTGATAGGTCATGGCTTTCTGCTATTGACCATGAACCATAAGCCATAACCCATGTTCATAACTAAACCCTTACACATTTTTTAAATCCTTCATCATCCTTCATCTTTGCACCCATGTCGGCGGAAAAGATCATAACAGAGTGGAAAAAAGGAGTATTCAAGCCTATTTATTGGCTGGAAGGAGAAGAGCCCTACTTTATTGATCAGGTGGTGAATTATGCCGAACACAAGATTTTGGGCGAAGCTGAAGTCGGATTTAATCTCACCGTTTTTTACGGAAAAGACGCAGACTGGGCAGCCGTAGTCAATGCTTGTCGCAGATACCCCATGTTTGCTGAGCGACAAGTAGTGATTTTAAAAGAGGCCCAGCAAATGCGTGATATCGATAAACTGGAACCTTATATCGAAAATCCCCTGCCTTCTACCATTTTTGTGGTAAGCTATAAGGATAAAAAAGTGGATGGTCGTTCCAAACTCGCCAAAACCCTGAAATCAAAGGGGGAGATGTTGACCACCAAAAAGATGTATGATAACCAGTTGCCGGATTGGACGCTTGAAATGGTAAAGAAACATCAGTTATCCATCAATCAAAAAGCATTGATGTTGTTGGTAGACCATGTAGGGAATGATTTGAGCCGTATTGAAAACGAAATTGAAAAACTGGCGGTCAACTTGGCCGGCAGAACCAATATTACGGAAGACGATATCGAAAAGTACATTGGTATCAGCAAAGAGTTCAATGTATTTGAATTACAAGAAGCCATCGGAAGAAAAGATCTGTCAAAGTCTATTCGTATCATCCAATATTTTGAAGCCAATCCAAAAGCAGCGCCCATACAATTGGTATTGCCTGCATTGTACAACTATTTTAGTAAAGTATATATGTTATTCGGATTGCAAAATCCTGATGAGAAATCTGCAGCCAGTGCATTAGGGGTCAATCCATATTTCATCAAAGACTATTTGAGTTCTGCCCGTAAGTATGAATATACTGGAGTAGAAAAAGCGTTGTTATTATTACATCAATACAATCTCCGCAGTGTTGGTGTATATGATGCCGGTACTTCTGATGCCGGACTCATGAAAGAAATGGTGGTAAAAATGATGAATTAATCTTTCTCTTTTATTGTAAGCATATTCGTAAAGGTTAGTCTATCCTGAAAACCTGATACGATCATGAAAAAAATAATTGGATCTATTGTACTCCTATTGATAGGACTATCCACGACATTTGCTCAAAAAGCAGAAATATTTACTACCAATGGAAAAGCCATTCGCGGATATGATGTAGTGGCATTCTTTTCCGAGTCAAAGCCTGTTCAAGGCAATGAAAGTTTTTCATACACTTGGAAAGATGCAACTTGGTTGTTTAGTTCAAAAGAAAATTTGGAGCTGTTTAAAATGAATCCCGAAAAATATGCACCACAGTACGGAGGCTATTGTGCTTATGGCATGTCGGGTGGTTACAAAGCTCCTACCGTTATAGAAACATGGAAAATATTGAATGGTAAACTGTATTTCAATTACAGTTTGAAAGTACAGGAACTATGGAATAAAGATCAATCTGGCTTTATTCAAAAAGCGGATTTGAATTGGGAGAAAGTGAGGGAGAGGGAATGATGAATAATGAATAAGAAATCACTGGTGTTTGAGGGGTTATAGGCTGTGAGCTATGAGCTTTGAGTGGTAGCCAATTATAGGTTGTAGATCCTTCAAATTCAACGTATAAAGGCTCATAGCTCACAGCTCATAGCTCGTAGCTTATCAATACCTAGTTGTGTTTTTAAGGCTTCCAGTCCTTCAAATTTGATTTCATTGCGCAACTGTTTCAATACGTGCACGCGTAATGTTTGTCCATAGATATCCGCATCAAAATCAAAAATATTGACTTCAATCACTCTTTTCTTTCCATCGACAGTGGGACGGATGCCAATATTCATCATGCCTTTCAGCTTCTGTTGAGCGGTATGCAGATCAGATAGGATTTCTACCTGGACTGCATATACACCATTGCCTGGTATCAGTTTTTCTTCACTTCCGATATGGAGATTGGCGGTTGGGTAACCAATGGTTCTTCCCAATTGATTGCCTTCAATCACCAGTCCTTCAAAAAAATAGGGATGCCCCAAAGCCGCATTGGCAGTGTCAATATCATTGTTAGCAATGGCTTGGCGTATTCTTGTGGAGCTAACAGCAATTTCATTCAACAATTGCTCCGGAATTTCTTTGACTTCAAATCCAAGTTCTTTTCCAAAATCTTCTAGCAGGTGATAATCGCCGGTTCTGCCTTTACCAAAACGATGATCATAACCAATGATGATGGTATGGGGTCTAAAATATTTGTACAAAAATTCCCGAACATATTCATCGGCAGATTGATTGGCAAAATGATGATCAAACGGTACCACTACCAAATGATCTATGCCCGCTTTTTCCAGCAATAATTTTTTTTCTGATAAAGTGTTTAGCAGCTTTACATCACCCGGTACAGAGGAAACAATTTTTCTAGGATGCGGGTGGAAAGTAATGATGATGGTTTCACCGTTGATACGAGCCGCCTCCTCCTTCATTTGTGTTAGGATCTGTTGGTGTCCCTTATGAACGCCATCAAATGTACCAATGGTTACCACAGCATTCCTAAACTCCGGCAAAGAACCCGCCAATTCACGATGTACTTTCATAGATGTGCAAAAATACAGAGTTCAAGGGAGATGTCTGATGTCTGATGTCTGATGTCGGATTTCTGATTTGAAATTTTTGAAAAAATAATGCGGCAAACACAATAAGCGGTGTTCGCCGCATCGTTTTTTTATCCGACATCCGACATCCGACATCCGACATCCGACATCCGACATCCGACATCCGACATCC
>JACBFI010000056.1 GCA_013391385.1 Sediminibacterium sp. Gen4
CAGATTATTTTAAAACCCGATTTAATAACTGACACACTTAATTGAACACTCCCCTTTCACTTTTCACCTTTCACCTTTCACCAATAATTAATTAGACAGACTCCTGAAATCCACCGGAACTAACTTACTTACTCCCGGTTCTTGCATGGTAACACCATAGATCACGTCTACTGCACCCATTGTTTGTTTGTTGTGGGTTACGATGATAAACTGGGAGTTATCGCTGAACTTTTTGATCATCTGTGTGAACTTACCCACGTTGGCATCATCCAATGGCGCATCTACCTCGTCCAAAATACAGAATGGTGCTGGCTTGATGAGGTAAATGGAGAACAGTAATGCAGTTGCTGTCAAAGTCTTCTCTCCCCCGCTCAATTGTGTGATGGAGGATGGACGTTTTCCTTTAGGCTTTGCAATGATTTCAATACCTGTTTCTGCAAGATTGGTTGGGTCTACCAGTACCATGTCGGCAGTATCTTCTTCGGTAAACAAGGCTTTGAATACTTTTTGAAAGTTCTCACGAACCTGATTGAAGGTATCAAGGAATTGCTGATTGGCAGTAGCTTCTACTTCTTGAATGGTTTGCAATAAACTTTCCTTAGCAGAAACCAGATCATTCTTTTGTTCCAGAATGAACTCATAACGCTTCTTCATTTCCATGAAGGCTTCGATAGCGGTTGGATTGACTTCTCCCATATTCTCCAAACGCTTCTTCATTCTGTCGCTGCTGGCCTGTAATTCTTCAAGTGTCGTATCTGTTGTTCTTGCCTGATCTAAGATCTCATCCAATTCTACTTTGAACTCTACACTCAATCTTTCTTTCATTCCGGCAAGCTGTAATTTCAATTCATTCAGCTTATCCTTGATCTCAGTAACGAGGTGATCGATCATCTCTTTGCTCTTCACTTTCAAACGCAGTTCACTCTCTTTTTCCTGTAATGCATTTCTGAGATTATAATAAGCTTGATCAGCTTCATTCAATTTCTTCTCTTCTTCTTCTTTTTTACGCATCAACTCTAATAATAGTTCTTCAGAACCGATCAATGCTTTTTCTCCCTCTTCAATATTACCACTGGCTTCAGATAACTGAGTGGTGTTGCTTTCAATTTGTTGATGTAGTTCACTCAACTGATTTTCTTTGAACACCAACTCTTGCTTCAACGTTGTGATCTTGCTTTGCTGACGGGTCAGTTGCAGGTTGATTTCATTGTACTGAACAGATGCAAAATTGTATTCCTGTTCCGCCGATTGATAATCCTGCTCCACCATTTTCATTTGTTCACCCGTCTGTAACAATTGATCATTCAAAGCATGAAGTTGTTCGCGAGTTGCAGCGATGGCATCTTGCTCATCCTGTAAACGGGCATCTAAATCTGCTAAACGTTGAACCGCATTTTGCTGCGCTGCCTGCAGGTTTTCAATTCTATTTTTGGTAGCAAAAACCTGATTGGTCAGCTGGTTGATCTCATTTTCAGTTTGCTTAATGGCATTTTCTTTCAATTGCTCATTGAAAGCGATCACTTCATTATGCTTGGCTTGAATATCCGCTTTCAATAAACTCACTACTGATTCCTGGTCTTGAATTTCTTCTGCCAGCTTCTCCAGATTTTTTGCGCGACCAATTTTCTTTCCTTCAAACAATCCGACACTTCCGCCTGTGAGGGTGTATTTTCCTTTTACATACTTACCCGTTTTCTCTAACACTACCGCACCGTTACTATTGGTAATGGCTTCATCATTTTCGGCGATATAGACATTGCCCAAAAGATATTCGGCCAGTTTTCGGTATTGGTCATCCACCTCAATTACATCCATCGCACGGATGGCATGAGCGGGTTGATGCGTTTCAATACGCAGGTCGTTGAACTTATCCAACATGAAGAAATTGGCTTTCCCCTTATTGTTGCTATCCAATAAGTGAACCGCCTGCAATCCTTCTTCCAGATTATTGACTACATAATAGTTCAGGTAAGGCTCCAACACATTCTCTACCGCTGTTCTGTATTCTTCTTTTACATAAATGATATCCGATAGAATTGGTGCAGCATGATTCCAGTTGGGATTTTTGTGGAGGAATTTGATACTCTCAGGATAACCTTCCATGGAATCAATCAAACTCTTCAACAAGTTATATTCGTTGCGCTTGGCATCGAGTTTACGGTTTTCCTCTGCCAGTTCATTGCGCAATACCTCCAGCTGTGCCTGTGTTTCGAATATGTTTTCGCGGGTACGCTCATGCTGTTCCTGCAACTGTTGTAAATCAATTCTACGCGCTTCTAAACTCTCTTCTTTTTCTACCAGCTCTTTTTGCAATTGCTCTAATTGCAACTCACGGCTTTGCTTCTCTTCAGTAAGTTGAGCCTGAGCGCGCTGCAGGTTCTGAATTGAAGTATCCGCTACCGCTACTTTCTTCTCTGCATCAAATTGATTACGTTGAATTTGTTGGTATTGATTGCGAAGGGCATCTACTCCACTTCTGCGCTCATCGAATAAACGTCGTTTATCTTCAATATCCAGTTTAGCCGTTTCCACACGGTCTTGTAATTCACTCAGTTTGGTTTCTTCTTCACCCACCTGCATTTGGGTATACTCAATCGAGTCGCCGATGGTTTTTAATTGTCCGGATGCTTTTTCCAGAAAATCTTTTAAACTGGTCTCTTTCTCTTTGAGGTAATGCAGTTTCTGGGTGGCAAGATTTCTTTCGTTCTCTTTGCTACGCAGATTTTGTAACAAGTCATTGAACTCATGCTGCATGCTTTGTAGGGCTCTCTCTTTTTCGATAAAGCCTACTTTTTCCTGTTCAATCGCCGCTTCTTCAACAGCGATCTCTGCATCCAACTGTACTTTTTTATTGATCTCCAGTTCTTGTTGTTCATTCAGCTCTTTGTAAGTGATATTGAATCCTTCCAAAGCCGCTTTCGCTAGTTCTACAGAGACTTCTTTGTATTCTTTTTTGATCTCGTAATACTTCTCTGCCTTTTTTGCCTGGTTCTCGAGGGTTTTTAATTGGTTGTTGATTTCAAACAAAAGGTCTTCGATACGTGCCAGATCCTGTTCGGTAGCATCCAGTTTATTTTTGGCTTCTTTTTTACGCGTTTTATAAATTGTAATACCGGCGGCTTGTTCCAGCATTCTCCTTCTGCTATTCTCTTTGTCTTTGATGATATCATCCACCATTCCCAATTCAATGATGGCATAACTGTCTGTACTGACACCCGTATCCAAAAACAGATTATGGATATCTTTTAAACGACAAGTCACATCATTGAGGCGATATTCACTCTCCCCATTTTTGTAGAAACGACGTGTAACAGTAACCGTACTAAATTCTGTGGGAAGTAAATTTTTTGTGTTTTCGAAAGTGAGACTTACTTCTGCTAAACCACTCGGGCTTCTGGTCTTACTTCCATTGAAAACCAAGGCTTCCAGGTTCTCACTTCTTAATGCTGATATTTTTTGTTCACCTATTACCCAACGAATACTATCGATGATATTACTCTTGCCGCAACCGTTGGGTCCAATGATGCCGGTAATCCCTTCATCAAAACTAACCACCGTTTTATCAGCAAAACTTTTGAACCCTTTGATTTCTAATGATTTTAATCTCACGTTTCCTCAATTTAGTACCTGCGAACATACGCGAAAAGAGGAAGAATTTTTGGAAAGATTATACCCCTGTGTATAAGACGTGGAGAAAAAGAATAAGGAAAAAAAATAATTTTATTAAAATCTCGAAAATTAACTGATAATCATTGAATTAAGGTATATTATATCGAATAAAAAATCACCATTTCTGATACTGAATTCTTCCATTTTGCAGCACTATATTTGTTGGATAAGCCTACCCTTTGAAAAGGATCATTTTTACGGTTACCAACGACTTGAATTACGACCAGCGAATGCAAAGGATCGCCGGGAGTTTATCGGCACAGGGATATTCGATTTTGTTGGTAGGAAGAAAAAAAGCTAAGTCCACTATTTTACGCACCCAAGCTTTTCAACAAAAGCGACTGTTCTGCTTTTTTGAAAAAGGTTTTTTGTTTTATGCCGAATATAATATCCGACTCTTTCTGTTTCTAATGATAACAAAGGCGGATATTGTTTGCGCGATTGATCTGGATACTATTCTTCCCTGCTATTACTCCTCTCTTCTGAAAAACCAAAAACGGGTGTATGATGCCCATGAAATTTTTACAGAACAAGCCGAAATCATTCATCGACCTCGGGTACAGAAATTCTGGTTAAGAATCGAAGCTTTTGCGGTTCCGAGATTTAGAATGGGGTATACGGTGAATCAGTTCATTGCAGACTACTTCAAAGAAAAATATGGCGTTGCTTATACAGTCATCAGAAACCTACCTGTATTGTATCCATTGGAAAATTATGCTACTGAAGGCTATATACTTTACCAAGGAGCAGTGAATCAAGGCCGCTGTTTCGAAACTTTGATCCCCGCCATGCAATCCGTTAACGCACCTTTATGGATTTGCGGGGAGGGCAGTTTTTTGGAGCAAACAAAGCAATTGATCCAACAATACAAACTTGAAGATAAAGTGCTGCTAAAAGGCATGGTGTCGCCGGATCAACTTATTCATATCACCCAGAAAGCGGCGATCGGTTTAACCCTGTTCAGTCTCGAAGGACTCAATCAATACCAATCGCTCGGCAACCGTTTTTTTGATTACATGATGGCGGGTATTCCGCAGCTTTGTGTCAATTATCCGGAATACCAAAAGATCAACGCCACCCATGGATTTGCCCATATGATGGATGAGCCCGACAGTATTTCTATTGCCCAGGAATTGAACAAAATGCTGAACGACCGTGTTTTATACCAAGAATTACAACAAAATGCATTAAAAGCACGTTCTGTGCTGAACTGGGAACAGGAGGAAGTGAAACTGAGGGCGTTTTATAATCAATTGTAAATGGACAAGCATCTGCACATCATTTCTTTTACGGTGCCTTACCCTGTGAATCAGGGAGGGGTGTATGATGTGTTCTATAAGCTACAGGCCCTGCAAGAACAAGGGGTTCGTATTCACCTCCATTGTTTTGATTATGGCAGGGGCGAACAACCGGAACTCAATCAATTTTGCGAATCGGTTCATTACTATCAACGGCAAACCGGACATAAGGGTATTTCCACTGCCCTACCCTACATTGTTGCCTCCAGAAAAAATGAGGATTTGAATGAACGTTTGTTGCAAGATGATCATCCCATTTTTATGGAAGGCGTGCATTGCACCTATCCAATTGTAGATGAACGTTTCAATCAACGTAAACTTTTTGTGCGATTGCACAATGTAGAATACCATTATTATAACGACCTATACAAAAATGCATCTACCGCTTTCCGGAAATTATATTTCAAAAGAGAAAGCATCATGCTGAAAAGCTATGAACGCAAGATTGCACAGCGAGCTACTTTTTGGGGAATGACTGAAGCTGATGATGATGTGTATCGAAAAGAGTTTGGTTGTAATAACATCGAACAACTTCCCTTGTATGTTCCTCCGCATTGGCAAGTAACAGAAAAGAATGGCAACGGCAGCTTTTGTTTGTATCATGGCGATTTAAGTATCGATGCAAATGAAAAAGCGGCTACTTGGTTATTGGAAAAGGTATTCGATAAAGTGGAAATCCCTTTTGTTATCGCCGGACAAAATCCATCTAAAAAATTAGAAGAACTGGCACATAGCAAGGGGCATACTTGTTTGGTGGCCAATCCATCAGAAAGGGAGATGCAGGATATGATTGCGAAAGCACAAATCAATATCCTTCCCTCCTATACTCACACAGGCATCAAGATCAAATTGGTGAATGCTATTTTCAATGGAAGGCATTGTATTGTCAATCAAGCTACGGTCAATAACTCCGGTCTGGAATCCACCTGTCATATAGCAGAAACCCCAGAAGAATTTGCCCAAAAAATAGAAGAACTATTCTTTACTCCTTTTACGTCAGCAGAAACCACCCACAGAAAATCACTTACTGACACCCTCTTCAACAACGAAAGAAATGCTAAGAAACAAGTAGGTTGGATTTGGGGAGGGTAGGAAGGAAGAATAATGAATAAGAAATAAGAAATGTAAAATGTAAAACAGTACTAAACCTAGCACCTAGTACCCAGAACCCGATCACCTGATCACCCGATTACCCAATCACTAACTCTCCACCGCCGCACTATCCAACACCCTACCCTTCTCTGTTTTCAATATGCGTGAAGGATATCGATTGATGACGATAAAGTCGTGGGTAGCCATGATGACTGCAGTACCATAATCGCGGGCGATTTGGATCAATAGCTGCATGATTTCGTCACTGGTTTCAGGATCGAGGTTTCCGGTAGGTTCATCCGCTAAGATCAGCTTGGGAGAGTTGAGTAATGCACGTGCAATATCTACACGTTGTTGCTCACCACCACTCATTTCAAAAGGCATTTTGAAACCCTTGCTTTTCAACCCCACTTTATCAAGCACATCATTGATTTTTTCTTCAATCAATCGCTCATCTTGCCAACCGGTAGCTTTCAAAACGAAGCGAAGGTTTTCATGTACATTGCGATCTGTCAATAGCTGGAAGTCCTGAAATACCACACCCAGATTACGACGCAGGAAAGGAACTTTTTTCCAATCCATATCACGAAGGTTAAAACCAACCACAGAAGCACTTCCTTCGGTAAGCGGTAATTCTCCGTAAAGGGTTTTGAGCAAGCTACTTTTACCGGTACCTGTTTTCCCTACCAGATAAACGAATTCTCCTTTGTTAACAGAAAAATTGACATCTTCCAAAATCAGGCTATTTCCTTGATAGATTTTGGCGTTGCGTATGGAGACTACTGTTTCAGACATGTTGCTAAATTAGTTTTCCTTGTGATGATGATAAACCTTCCTTCAAAAATAAGGATCATGAGATTGTTAACCTGTTAATATTCGTAAACAATTTCTCCTTCTGTCGTATGCAAATGAAGTGATGATACAACTGCCGCTTCTACTCTTCCCACAATTTTTGCTTCAATACCCAAGGTACTTGCCAAATCAATCATAGATTGGGCTGATGCCTGGGGTGTAAATACTTCCAGACGATGCCCCATATTAAACACCTGATACATTTCTCGCATATCTGCGCCGGAATTCTCACGAATCAAATCAAAGATCGGTGGAATAGCAAACAATTGGTCTTTCACAACCTTAAATGTACCCGGCAGGTATTTCATGCATTTGGTTTGTCCACCCCCACTGCAGTGAATCATTCCATGTATCGCATCAAAATGATGATCCAGTAATTGCTTTACCAATGGAGCATAGGTTCTGGTTGGACTCAATAACAATTTCCCAATCTCCAATTCTCCAAAACCTGCTACAGCCAGGCGTTCCGTCATCTTATTCTTTCCGATATACACTACTGCATCAGAAAGCTGAGGTTCAAAAGTTTCCGGATATTGAGAGGCATAGTATTTTTCCAACACATCGTGTCGGGCACTGGTGAGTCCATTACTGCCTAGACCGCTGTTGTACTCAGATTCATAAACGGCCTTCCCCGCACTTCCGAAGCCTACGATGACATCACCGGCAGTAATTTTTTCATTGGTGATCAGTTTATTTTTTGGCCAGCGACTGGTCATGGTTCCGTTGACTGCAATGGTGCGAACCACATCGCCTACATCTGCTGTTTCTCCACCTAGGTAATGGATATTCACTCCATATTGTTTCAACTGATCAAAAAAAGCTTGCGTACCATTGATCACTGCCTGCAACACTTCACCCGGAATTCTAAGTTTATTGCGATCGATGGTAGAGGAAAACAAAATATTATCGGTAACGCCTACACAAAGCAAGTCATCAATATTCATGGCCACTGCATCTTTGGCTATCCCTTCCCAAACAGACAGATCCCCTGTTTCTTTCCAATACAAATAGGCCAGAATACTTTTAGTACCTGCCCCATCAGCATGCATGATATTCACCCAATTGTTATCTCCACAGAGGAAATCGGGATAAATTTTACAGAAAGCATGTGCATATAATCCCTGATCCAGTTTTTGTATGGCTGCATGCACTTCCTCTTTTTGAGCAGAAACACCACGTTGAGCGTAGAGAGACATGTAATTGGGAATTTGAAAATTTGAAAATTTGAAAATTTGAAAATTAAAGAAGGCTTTGATTTTCGGGGCAAAGGTAAGTAATTGATGTCGGATGTCGGATGTCGGATGTCGGATGTCGGATGTCGGA
>JACBFI010000006.1 GCA_013391385.1 Sediminibacterium sp. Gen4
TCTCCCATCCGCCTGAGGCGGAAAGTACCATCGGCATTTATAATTTAAAAATCAATGCGGATCAGGTATATAATAAAAAAAGCCGCACTGAATAAACAGTGCGGCTTCAATAAATATGGCAGCTACCTACTCTCCCAGCGTAATGCAAGTACCATCGGCCATGGGGGACTTAACTTCTCTGTTCGGAATGGGAAGAGGTGAACACCCCCGGCAAAACCACCATAAGATTGTAAATCATGGTAATAAAACCAGTGACAATAAGTTACATATTGGGAAGGAAATGATAACAAGAAAAAAAATAAAGCTTACGGGCAATTAGTACTACTTGGCTTTGCTGTTACCAGCTTTACACCTATAGCCTATCAACGTCATAGTCTTTGACGACCCTTAAAAGTAAACTCATCTTGTGGAAGGTTTCACGCTTAGATGCTTTCAGCGTTTATCCTGTCCGTGCATAGCTACTCTGCATTGCACCTGGCGGCACAACAGATACACCAGCGGCACGTACGACCCGGTCCTCTCGTACTAAGGTCATGTCCACTCAATTTACTAGCGCCCACCACAGATAGGGACCGAACTGTCTTGCGACGTTCTGAACCCAGTTCACGTGCCACTTTAATCGGCGAACAGCCGAACCCTTGGGACCTTCTCCAGCCCCAGGATGTGACGAACCGACATCGAGGTGCCAAACCTTACCGTCGATATGAGCTCTTGGGTAAGATCAGCCTGTTATCCCCGGAGTACCTTTTATCCTTTGAGCGATGGCCCTTCCATGCAGAACCACCGGATCACTTTAGCCAGCTTTCGCTCCTGCTCGGCGTGTTTGCCTCACAGTCAAGCACCCTTATACTAATGCGCTCTACGTACGATTACCAACCGTACTGAGGGTACCTTTGCGAGCCTCCGTTACTTTTTAGGAGGCGACCACCCCAGTCAAACTACCCACCATGCAATGTCCCCTTGTTCAGGGTTAGGTTCTAAGCAACAAAAGGTTGGTATTTCAACGATGACTCCACAATGCCTGGCGACACTGCTTCAAAGTCTCCCAACTATCCTACACATTTGTTGCTCAAAATCAATGCAAAGTTGTAGTGAAGGTTCACGGGGTCTTTCCGTCCCGTGGCGGGTAACCGGCATCTTCACCGATACTACAATTTCACCGGGCTCGTGGAGGAGACAGTGTTCAACTCATTAGACCATTCGTGCAGGTCGGAACTTACCCGACAAGGAATTTCGCTACCTTAGGACCGTTATAGTTACGGCCGCCGTTTACTGGGGCTTCAGTCAGGAGCTTTGGCTTGCGCCGAACACCCTTCCTTAACCTTCCAGCACCGGGCAGGTTTCAGGCTCTATACGTCAACTTACGTTTTTGCAGGGCCCTGTGTTTTTGTTAAACAGTTGGTTGAACCATTTTACTGTGACCAGCCTTGCGGCTGGTACGCTTTATCCCGAAGTTACAGCGTCAATTTGCCTAGTTCCTTCTCCACGGCTCACCCGAGCGCGTTAGAATACTCATCCCGTCTACCTGTGTCGGATTCCGGTACTGGCTGCTATACTCGCTTTTCTTGGCAGGGATTTTATGGTTTCGCTTTGTCCGAAGACTCCACTCAGGCGTACACTTCCGTCCGTACGCAACCACCACGTCCCTGCGTCACTTTTAATGTATAGCAGGTGCTGGAATATTAACCAGCTTTCCATCAGATGCCCCTTTCGGGTTTTCCTAAGGACCAGACTAACCCTGATCCGATTAACGTTGATCAGGAAACCTTAGACTTTTCGCGTTAAAGTTTTTCACTTTAATTATCGTTACTTATGCCTACATTTTCTTTTGAAATCGCTCCAGCATATGTCGCCATACACCTTCAGTGCAGATTTCAATGCTCCCCTACCACTTCCGCACAAGGCGGAAATTTAGAACTTCGGTTCGTAGTTTGATGCCCGATTATTTTCCGTGCAGGATCTCTCGACCAGTGAGCTGTTACGCACTCTTTAAATGAATGGCTGCTTCCAAGCCAACATCCTGGCTGTTATAGAAATCCCACCTCGTTTGATCAACTTAACTACGTATTAGGGACCTTAGTTGCTAATCTGGGTTATTTCCCTCTCGGCCCTGGACCTTAGCGCCCAAAGCCTCACTGCTGCAGATATTTATTAGCATTCGGAGTTTGTCAGGGTTTGGTAGGCGGTGAAGCCCCCTAGCCCAATCAGTAGCTCTACCTCTAATAAACTTCTATATGCAACGCTGTTCCTAAAAACATTTCGGGGAGAACGAGCTATCTCTCAGTTTGATTGGCCTTTCACCCCTATCCACAGGTCATCCCAAGACTTTTCAACGTCAACGGGTTCGGTCCTCCAGTTAGTTTTACCTAACCTTCAACCTGCCCATGGATAGATCACAAAGTTTCGCGTCTACCCCAACTGACTAATCGCCCTATTTGGACTCGCTTTCGCTTCGGCTCCGTTAAATATGAACTTAACCTCGCCAGTTAGGAGTAACTCGTAGGCTCATTATGCAAAAGGCACGCCGTCATCCGCCGAGGCGGACTCCGACCGCTTGTAGGCGCACGGTTTCAGGTACTATTTCACTCCCCTGTTCGGGGTGCTTTTCACCTTTCCCTTACGGTACTGGTTCACTATCGGTGTCTGAGGAGTATTTAGCCTTACCAGATGGTGCTGGCAAATTCATGCAAGATTCCTCCGGTCCCGCATTACTCAGGATACTGCTCGTCCATGTTAATTTGTACCTACAGGGCTATCACCTGCTATGGCTCATCTTTCCAGATGATTCAGTTTGATAACACTTTCTAAATGCAGTCCTATAACCCCGAATCGGCACGCCGACTCGGTTTGGGCTGTTCCCTTTTCGCTCGCCACTACTTGGGGAATCACTGTTGTTTTCTTTTCCTCCCGGTACTTAGATGTTTCAGTTCTCGGGGTTGGCTCCCGCCTTGCGGCGGGTAATATACCTTCAGTATATTAGGTTGTCCCATTCGGAAATCTACGGATATAACGCTCGTGTGCAGCTCCCCGTAGCTTATCGCAGCTTACCACGTCCTTCATCGCCTCTCAGACCCTAGGCATCCACCATGCGCCCTTATTCGCTTTAAAAAATTTATCAGTTATGACCTTGCATAAGAGTCATAACCTTCTTGTTATTGATTTCGCTTTCCCAATATGTCAAAGAGCTAAAGTAAAAGTGTACAAGCATCAAGGTTCAAGAACCAAGATTCAGGATACAACTGATACAGTTGCAGATGTTAAGGATTCGATCCTACTGGCCTAATGCCAACATCTAATGTTTGAAAGAACTTTTAAAAAACCGCACCCTCTCACTTATTCTACTTAATGTGGAGGATATCGGAGTCGAACCGATGACCCTCTGCGTGCAAGGCAGATGCTCTAGCCAACTGAGCTAACCCCCCATTTTTTAGTTGAGTTGAACCGTTGACCACTCCCGAACAAGTTCGGGATGCTCTAGCCAACTGAGCTAACCCCCCATGGTTTTAGCTTCAGAGTTGAAGCTTAACTAGTAGACCCGACCAGAGTTGAACTGGTGACCTCTACATTATCAGTGTAGCGCTCTAACCAACTGAGCTACGGGTCTGATTCGGGTACTAATAGTACTTTTTAAAGAACTAAATAATGAAAGTTTGTGAAAGCAACAGCCGGTTAAAGCCGTCTCTAAAAGGAGGTATTCCAGCCGCACCTTCCGGTACGGCTACCTTGTTACGACTTAGCCCCAGTCATCGATTTTACCCTAGGCAGATCCTTTCGGTTACCGACTTTAGGTACACCCGACTCCCATGGCTTGACGGGCGGTGTGTGCAAGGTCCGGGAACGTATTCACCGTATCATTGCTGATATACGATTACTAGCGATTCCAGCTTCACGTAGTCGAGTTGCAGACTACGATCTGAACTGAGAGCAGGTTTTTGGGATTGGCTTCACATCGCTGTGTTGCAGCCCTTTGTCCTGCCCATTGTAGCACGTGTGTAGCCCTGGGCATAAAGGCCATGATGACTTGACATCATCCCCTCCTTCCTCACGCCTTACGGCGGCAGTTTCATTAGAGTTCCCAGCATTACCTGTTGGCAACTAATGATAGGGGTTGCGCTCGTTGCGGGACTTAACCCAACACCTCACGGCACGAGCTGACGACAGCCATGCAGCACCTTACTATCTGTGTATTGCTACAAAATGAGCTTTCACCCACGGTCAAATAGCATTCTAGCCCAGGTAAGGTTCCTCGCGTATCATCGAATTAAACCACATGCTCCACCGCTTGTGCGGACCCCCGCCAATTCCTTTGAGTTTCAACCTTGCGGTCGTACTTCCCAGGTGGGATACTTAATGCTTTCGCTCAGACACACACAGTGTATCGCGTATGTCGAGTATCCATCGTTTAGGGCGTGGACTACCAGGGTATCTAATCCTGTTTGATCCCCACGCTTTCGTGCCTCAGCGTCAATATATGCGTAGTAAGCTGCCTTCGCAATAGGTGTTCTATGTCATATCTAAGCATTTCACCGCTACATGACATATTCCGCTTACCTCCACAATATTCAAGACAGATAGTATCAATGGCAGTTCTGGAGTTAAGCTCCAGGATTTCACCACTGACTTACCTGCCCGCCTACGCACCCTTTAAACCCAGTGAATCCGGATAACGCTTGCACCCTCCGTATTACCGCGGCTGCTGGCACGGAGTTAGCCGGTGCTTATTCATCTGGTACCGTCAAGTGACGAAGAATCGCCTTTTTTCGTCCCAGATAAAAGAAGTTTACAATCCAGAGGACCTTAATCCTTCACGCGGCATGGCTGGTTCAGACTTGCGTCCATTGACCAATATTCCTTACTGCTGCCTCCCGTAGGAGTCGGGCCCGTGTCTCAGTGCCCGTGTGGCTGATCATGCTCTCACATCAGCTACTGATCGTAGACTTGGTGGGCCGTTACCCCGCCAACTATCTAATCAGCCGCACACCCATCAATAAGCGCCGAAGCTATAATAACAATGTGATGCCACATCGTTATGTTACGGGGTATTAATCCAAATTTCTCTGGGCTATTCCCCACTTATAGGAAGGTTGTGTACGTGTTCCGCACCCGTTTGCCGGTCGCCATCAAATGTATTGCTACATTCATGCTGCCCCACGACTTGCATGTATTAAGCCTGCCGCTAGCGTTCATCCTGAGCCAGGATCAAACTCTCCATTGTAAATGTTGTTTGATCTGACTTAATCTCAAATAATCGAAATTAACGTCGGATTTGTTGTTAATTGTTTTTGATTGCTGTTAACCTTACAAGTAAACTAATTTGTAATTATGTTTAATTGTGCTGTTGCTTCCAAACTTTCAAAGATCTTTTGGCCTTATTCTTCGCTTCGCTTAGAATGACAAGTGAATGATTTTCAATTTGTCAAGCCACCCATTTTGTTGGGGTTGCAAAGGTAAGAGCCTTTATTTTCTCAGCCAAAATTATTTGAAGAAATTTCAAACTTTTTTTGCTGTCAAAATCGTTTTAAGAACTACCGTTTTTTTCAAACGGACGGCAAAGATAAGAGGTTAATTTTTACTGCCAAATTTTATTCGAAATTTATTTTTTCGAACCCCTCTTTCTTGCTTCAATGAACTTCCGTTTTTGTCGAACGGGCGGCGAAGATAGGAGTGTATTTTTAATCACCAAATTTTATTTTAAAATTCTTGATTTTTCTTTCGCCATTCACTGTAGCTGCCTTCAAAGAACATCCGCTTTTTTATCAGCGGGGTGCAAAGATAAGCGCGGTTTTCTTCTTACCAAATCTTTTTGAAAAGTATTTTAGATGAATTTGTTAAAACACTTACTGCACAAGCGTTTCAAGAGATAAAAAAAATAGAACAGGTACTAACTAAGAAGACCCATACTGAACATTGACATCATTCATGACTTTCTCTTGACAATGTCTTTCACTATTGGATCAAATGCAACATATCATCAGGATAGGTCACCGATTCAAGATATAAGCCTTTTGCTGGTGTTGTGAAATCAGCATTTGTACAATCTTTGCTTTCTATAACAGACCTGAACAGCTGCTCTCCTGCTTGAGTGGATACTTCCGTTCTTGCAATTCGCATCATGGTTCCTACAATACCCCTGATCATCCCTCTCAAAAATCGATTCGAACGAATCCGATACGTCAAAGCCCCATTGCTGCCCTGCTCCCAATAAGATGAATGAATGGTGCAGATATAAGTCTTTACCTGACTGTTTCGCTTCGAAAAAGAGGTGAAATCACTGTATTCCATCAGAATCAATGCCATCCGATCCAATAGCTCCTGATTAACCGGATAAGGAAATAACCAGCCCCTATTCACCATAAAAGGATCTTTCTGCCTGTAAATCAAGTATTTATAGCTTCGTTGAAGTGCATCAAACCTACAATGAGCTTCATCTGGTACCCTATAAATGGAAGTGATCGCTATATCTGAAGGCAATATTGCATTTAGGTTATACCTGTGTTTTGGCTCTAACTCCAATGAACTGTCAAAATGGAAAAAATTCTGCAATCCATGTACCCCTGCATCGGTTCTTGAAGAACCTGTTAACGAAAATGGCTGCCTGAACAAGGTTTCTAATGCCCTGGTCACCGCTGATTGAATGGTTTCCTGACCATCCTGTACCTGAAACCCACTATAGCGGGTGCCATCATATGAAAGTTCAAGGAAATAACGCATCAGAATAACTTGGGTCTGGTAAAAGCCAAATAGGTTGCAGTTCGTATGATAGTCTGAGGATTATCTTTCAGCTCTTGTCTGATAGATTCTTCGGGAACCCCGGCTTCTCCCTTCGGTTTCAAAGCCGGTACATATAGAATAACCGTATCATTCTTGGGTGAACCGGATACCACAAATACCATGTCTATTCCCTCCTCAGAGGCTTTATCATAAATTTTTTTGATCTCCGGTAAGCCTTTTACAAGTTTGGGAGAAGGTATTACTTCTTTTACCGTAAGGGGCTCCTTCGAAATCTGTTTTACAGGCTCGGCTGGTATTTCAACCACCGGCTGTTTTGTTTCTTCTTTTGGCTGAACCTTTACCGAAAGCCCCTTGAGCAAGGTAAAATCCACCAAATTGAAAAGACTCCAGGTATTGTCTAGCTCTTGTTTTAAAGAAAATCCAAGGTCTTTGCCCTCTACCTTCACCATAAACTTTTGCTCTTTGTCACTTTGTGCGAAGCCAATATTTAACTCGTACTCACCGTTGGTAAGTTTGGGAATCAACAGATATCCAGTTGCATTGGAACTCAAGTTGGCTCCCATCAGCCGCAGGTAGAAGGGCTGATTATTTTCAGTTTGTATAAATAAGTAGTGTCCTGTTTGACCATTAACCGTAGAAAAAAATATCATCCCCGTAATTAGGCACCAAGTTTTGCAACTAAATGAAGAGAGGTAACGGTTCATGCTATCAAAATTAAGACTTTCCTTGTCTCAGGATACTTTGGTGCATAACCTTTCAACCACTGATCAAATTCTTAACGATTCACACAAGTTCTGTCTACTATCTTTAAGGCTTCTAAAACTGAAATATGAAACGTTTATTATTGCTTATTGCTTTTCTACCCTTTCTTGCGGTAGCGCAAACTTCGGGGAATGAAGATTGGAAAAAAGTCTACAGATCCTTCCCCACCAAAATCAACAACCTTGTGCATACCCGTTTGGATGCCAAATTCGATTATGAGAAATCGTATTTGAATGGGAAAGTATGGATTACTCTCGAACCTCATTTTTATGCCACTGACTCTCTGCAGTTGGATGCAAAGGGAATGAATATCTACCAAGTTGCTATTGTAAAAGCCGGAAAAAATATCCCATTAAAATATGCGTATGATAGTCTCTTCTTGAATATTCAGCTTGACAAGACTTATAAAAAAGGAGAACGTTATACTGTATACATCGATTATACAGCTAAGCCGAATGAGTTCAAAGCCAATGGTAGTGCTGCTATCACAGATGCAAAAGGTTTGTATTTCATCAACCCGAAAGGAGAAGAAAAAGATAAACCCACACAAATTTGGACACAGGGTGAAACAGAAGCTACTTCTGTTTGGGTACCTACTATTGATCGTACCAATCAGAAAACAACACAATTATTCAATTTGACTGTTCCTGCTAAATATGTTTCCTTATCCAACGGAAAACTGATTGCGCAGAAAACCAATACGGATGGAACCCGCACAGATACTTGGTCAATGGATCAACCCCACGCTCCTTATCTATTCTTTATGGGTGTTGGAGACTATGCTGTTGTAAAAGACACTTATAAAGGAAAAGAAGTAAACTATTACGTAGAGAAAGCTTACGAAAAAGTTGCACGCAGAATTTTTGGTGATACACCGGAAATGATGGCATTCTTCTCAAAAAAATTAGGCGTTGAATATCCATGGGTAAAGTATAGCCAAATGGTGGCTCGTGATTATGTGAGCGGTGCGATGGAAAACACCACGGCTACACTTCATCAAGAAAGTGCACAGCAAGATGCTAGAGAATTAACAGATGGCAATGGATGGGAATCTACCATTGCACATGAATTGTTCCACCAATGGTTCGGAGATCTTGTTACGGCTGAAAGTTGGAGTAATCTTACCGTCAATGAAAGCTTTGCTGATTATAGCCAGTTATTATGGTTAGAGCACAAATACGGCAAGGATGAAGCGATGTTTGAAAACTTTAATCAAATGCGTGGTTATATCGGTAGTGGCCAACAATCACGTGATCTGGTTCGCTTTTATTATAAAGACAAAGAAGATATGTTTGATGCAGTTAGCTATAACAAAGGTGGACGCATCTTACATATGTTACGAAATCTGACAGGTGATGATGCTTTTTTTGCTTCGCTTAATAAGTACTTAACCACTAACAGGTTCGGTACCGGAAGCGGACATAAACTACGCTTGGCTTTTGAAGAAGTAACCGGTAAAGATTGGAATTGGTTCTTCAATCAATGGTATTTTGGAAATGGGCATCCCAGAATTGATATCAGTTATCAGTACAATGCAGAGACGCAATTAGCTTCTGTGATCATTAAGCAAATTCAGGCTGGCGATAAAGTTTTCAAACTTCCTTTTGCTATTGATATCTGGCATGGCAACGAAAAGAAAAGACAGTTGGTTTGGATGGAGAATAAAGCCGACACTTTCAACTTCACAGTGAAATCTAAGCCAGACCAAATCAATGTGGATGCCGATAAAATATTATTGGTAGATAAAAAAGATAATAAAACATTGGCTGAGTTTATTCATCAATTCAAACATGCGGGCAACTATCTGGATCGTCGCGAAGCAGTTGCATTTGCAGGTAACAATACAAAAGATCCTGCTGCTGTTCAATTGTTGGTAGATGCCTTAAGTGATCCTTATTTCAGAATTCGCTCTTTAGCCATTACCAACTTAGGCAAAGTAAAACCTGATGATGCCATTATTGCAAAAATTGAAGCGATCGCTAAAAAAGAAAGCAGAAAAATGGTGAAGGCAGAAGCCATCTCTTATTTAGCCAACTTAAAAAATCAAAGTTATAAGTCTTTCTTTAAGGAAGCTACCAGAGACTCTTCTTATACAGTTGCGGGTGCCGCTTTAGAAGCTCTTACCGAGCTTGACAGTGTTGAAGCTTTACAAATCACCAAGGAATTAAGCAAAGAACCGGCCAAGGGGCGTTTGAATGAAGCCATTTCCAATGTATTGATTACTTATGGCGATGAGAAATCATTCAAGGTTGTATCCGAGAGCTATGAAAAAATGCCTTTGTCTTTTCCTAAAGTACAGATGAGTGCTACTTATGCTGCATTTGCGGCCAAGTTGACGAATATGGATGAGTTTAAAAAAGCAGTAGATGCAATCGTAGAATTCCGTGATCTAATACCTGCTTCAGCTAAAGCGCAAACAGATCCTGTAATCAATGGAGCGTTAAAGGAATTAGCACAAAAGAAAGAGAGTGCCGGCGCTACTGAAATGGCAGCTTACGTGAAAAGTAAATTACCTGCTGATAAAAAATAATCTCTAATCGATTTGAATGAAGAAGGCCGCCCGGTAATACCGGTGCGGCCTTTTAGTTGAAGTTGGATCAGTAAATTTATAAAAACTTTACACTTGTTCTGGTTTCAGTTTTACTGGTCAGCGGCATTTGCTGTCCCATTACTTCCACATTACCTTTGATATCACCGGTAGAAATCTCAGAAATCATTAGGCCGGTAGCGCGATCATAAATACGTGTTGATTTTACAGTACCTTCTGTTTTCTGCTTAACCTCCATTCCATTTTGAGTCATGGTAGAAGATAATTTAACCGTACTATTTGCTAGCACCTGAATTTCTTTATCCGTTACTTTTTCGATGACATTATTTGTTTCAGAGGTTCCACTTTCTGAAGCGTTATTAGAGATCCAAGTATATCCTTCTTTGATATCTTCCTCTTTTAATAATAAAAACACACGTCCGATATCATTTCCCTCAGAAGTTGCTCCCGGAATCGTTTTAAGTGCTTCTAACATTTCTCCCTGCATGGTCACTTTTCCGCCATCGACTGTAATGTCTATCTCTTTACCCAATGATTTGAAAGCCTCAGCTAATGCAGGATTAGATCTTACTGCTTCATCATCAGAATCAATACTTTGTTCTTGCCCCATCATAGCAACATTCGCTGTAATTCTTTTGATGATCATGCCCATGGAAAACTTATTCGTTCCTACAGACTTCAATTCATGATCCAGGTATATAGTTGTAGTGTTAGACATTTCCATGTCTTGCCCCATCACAGAAGTAACACTGTTTCCTTTTACTTCTGTAATCACCTGAAACTTTTTGCCGACCGGTAATTTTACCTGTTGTGCTTTTACAGCGATGATACCACTAAGCATCATCGTTACCATTAAAATTTTTCTCATAGTATTTAGTTTATATTTTACCATCCGCCGCTGGCACCTCCGCCACCGCTACTACCACCACCAAATCCACCAAATCCACCGCCGCCAAAACCACCACCACTACCGCCGCCCCAGCCACCGCCACTACTTCTACGACCACCTCCTAAAACAGATGACCAAAAAATAGCTTCTGCGATATCTCCATATCCTCTTCTGCTCATCATTCCACCACCTCTTCCTCCACCGCCGCCACCTCGGGCTACGATCATTAACACTACAAATAAAATGATGACAAATGTCAGAATAGATTTACCTGTAGTTCCGCCTGACCCTTTTCGTTCACGTTTGACTTTATATTCACCTGCTGCTGCTTTTGCTAAAGCATCTGTGGCTCTATCAATACCTCGATAAAAATTTCCTTCTTTAAAATTGGGTCCTATTTCATTCCTGATAATACTGGATGCCACCACATCCGGTATCGCTCCTTCTAAACCATACCCTACTTCTATTCTTATTTTCCTGTCCTCAATCGCTGCAATCAGTAATACTCCATTATTGGTTTTCGCATTACCAATACCCCATTCACGGAATAATTTATTGGCATACTCTTCAATCGGATAACCATCCAATGTGGGAATCAAAACCACAGCAATCTGATTGGATGTACTATCATCCAACGCCACCAGTTTCTGTTCTAATATCTGTCGCTGCTCCGGTGATAACACATTAGCAGCATCATTCACCAATTTTGGTGGATTCGGCTTGGGTAGAATATTCTGTCCAACACCAACTGCTAACTAGCAAAAAGTAAGAAATAAGAGTAATAATTTTTTCATGCTTTCAGTTCGCTGTCATTTACTTGATCAGCTATTGATTTTATTTACCAAAAACAATATCGTCAGGTAATTCATTTTTATCCCCTTTGTTATCATAAGGGAAATGAAATGCCAATGCTTCACCGATGTCTTCAATGATGGTTGCCAAGCCCTCTGCATAATGTTGTGCTTTGAATTCAGCTAACATTTTCTTCACCTCAGTATTCCAAAAATCGGAACCTACTTTCTGATGAATACCTTCATCACCAAAAACAGCCAGTTGCCTGTCTTTCATGGCTATATAGACAAGCACTGCATTTCGCTCAGCTGTCTCGTACATTTTCAAGTTAGCAAAGATCTCTTGTGCCCTACGTAACGGATCGATATACTCACATTTATTCTCAATGAAGATTCTCACTTCACCACTGGTTCTTTGTTCTGCATTTCGAATGGCATTAACAATACGCTCTCTCTCAGTATCTGAAAAATAGCGATCCGGTTTTTTTCTAAAGAGTCCGAACATGACAATGAGGCATTAAAAAACCACAGTGAGAACAGGTATCAGGTTTACTTATGTTTCCTGATCAGTAACATCCGCACTGTGGTTTGTATGATTAAAATTTAACTTCCGGAGCTTTTTCTGCACCTGCATCTGCTTTAAAGCCTTCTTTCACTTTAAAACCAAACATACCGGCGAGAAGATTCATCGGGAATGAACGTGCTTTCACATTGTAATCAGCAACGGCTTTGTTAAAGTCGTTACGAGATACTTTGATTCTGTTCTCTGTTCCTTCCAACTGTGCCTGCAATCCGCGGAAAGCATCATTCGCTCTCAGGTTAGGATAATTTTCTGTTACCATCAACAAACGACCCAGTGCCTGAGACAACTGTCCTTGCGCAGCTTGGTATTGCTGTAACTTTTCAGGCGACAGATCATTGGCGTCTACTTTGATCTGTGTTGCACTTGCACGTGCTTCGATCACATTCTGTAAAGTGGTTTGCTCAAAATTGGCTTCACCTTTCACAGTGTTTACCAGATTTGGAATAAGATCGGCACGACGCTGATAATCACTTTCTACATTTGCCCAGGCATTTTTTACCACTTCATCCTGTTTTACCAATCCATTATATCCTCTGCAGCCACAACCACCCAAGATCAGGATCAATGCAGCAATGACAATAAGGGTTAAATTTTTTGTACTCATGTTTAACTTGTTTGTTATGAAATTAAGTTTTTTATTCTTTTTAGAGCATTAGTAGTTGGGATAGGGAAAATATTACATTGAAGTCAAAAGTGAAAGGTGAAAGGTGAAAAGAAGAAGTTTTTTGACTTTTCACCTTTCACTTTTCACCTCCCTATGCTTTCACCGCCGCTATGCCCGGCAGTTCTTTGCCTTCAAAATATTCCAGCATGGCTCCACCGCCGGTAGATACATAGCTTACTTTATCAGCAAAGCCGAACTGATTGACTGCTGCTACGCTATCACCGCCGCCTACCAGTGAGAAAGCGCCGTTGGCTGTGGCTTCTGCAACAGCGATGGCGATGGTTTTGGTTCCATGTTGGAATTTTGCCATTTCAAATACGCCCATTGGACCATTCCATAAAATAGTTTTGGATCTTTTGATACAGTTCGCGAACTGTTCACAGGCATTAGCACCGATATCCAGTCCCATCCATCCATCCGGAATATGATTACTTGGGGCTGTGGAAGTATTGGCATCCGCTGAAAATTGATCAGCTATTACTGAATCGGAAGGCAAATGAATACAAACACCTTTGGCTTCTGCCTTTTTTAATAATGCTACCGCTGTCTCTAAACGATCATCTTCACACAAAGAATTGCCGATCAAACCACCTTGTGCTTTCATGAAAGTATAAGCCATACCCCCACCTATGATGATATCCGTTGCTCTTTCTAATAAATTTTCTATGATCAAAATCTTATCGCTCACTTTTGCACCACCAATAATTGCGGTAAAAGGCTTTTCACTCTGATGCATTACTTTTTCTGCACTGGCTACTTCACCATCCATGACTGTTCCAAACATTTTTTTATCAGCAGAGAAGAACTGCGCAATCACAGCTGTTGATGCGTGTGCACGGTGTGCTGTTCCAAAAGCATCATTCACATATACATCTCCCAGCTTGCTCAGCTTTTCGGCAAAAGCAGTATCTCCTTTTTCTTCTTCTTTATAAAAACGAAGATTTTCCAATAACAATACTTGTCCGGGTTGCAGAGCAGCCGACATATTTACTGCTGATGCTCCAATACAGTCATCCGCGAACAATACTTCTGCCCCACCTAGTAATTGACTCAAATGTTTCACCAAATGTTTGAGTGAATATTTTTCAGTTGGACCTTCTTTCGGTCTACCCAAATGACTCATCAGAATAACACTACCTCCATCTGCCAGAATTTTCTTAATGGTAGGGATGGTGGCACGCATCCGATTATCATCCGTGATTTCATATGCAGCATTCAACGGCACATTAAAATCAACGCGGATCAATGCACGTTGGTTACTAAAGTTGTGGTTCAAAAACTTGCTCATAAATTATTTTGACATTGAATGGTGAAAATAAGAAACTGTGACCAACCTATAAAGAAAAAGAGGCTGTAATCATCATGATACAGCCTCTTACATATTTAAATGAAAATCTTATTTGGAAATCAGTCCTGCAAAATATTTCACAGTTCTTACCAATTGACTTACATAACTCATCTCATTATCATACCAACTTACCGTTTTCACCAGTTGTGCATCTCCAACAGTCATCACTTTGGTTTGAGTAGCATCAAACAAAGAACCATAGCTGATACCGATGATATCAGAACTTACGATTTCGTCTTCGGTATAACCAAAGCTTTCATTGCTGGCTGCCTTCATAGCTGCATTGATCTCTTCAGCAGTTACTTTTTTATTCAGGATGACTGCCAATTCAGTCAATGAACCGGTAATGGTAGGTACACGCTGAGCGCCACCATCCAGTTTACCTTTCAATTCAGGTAATACCAGTCCGATTGCTTTTGCAGCACCGGTGCTGTTTGGAACGATATTAGCTGCAGCAGCTCTTGCTCTGCGTAGATCTCCTTTCGGGTGAGGTGCGTCCAGCGTATTCTGGTCATTGGTGTAAGCGTGGATAGTGGTCATGATACCGGTAGCAATACCAAACTGATCATTCAACACTTTTGCCATTGGCGCTAAACAGTTGGTAGTACAAGATGCGCATGAAATGATGGTTTCGCTACCATCTAGGATCTGATGGTTTACATTGAATACGACCGTTTTCAAGTCTCCCGTTGCTGGAGCAGAAATGACTACACGCTTAGCACCTGCTTTAAGGTGTGCTTCTGCTTTTTCTTTATCAGTGAAGAAACCAGTTGATTCGATTACCACATCTACACCATGGTTACCCCAAGGAATTTGAGCAGGATCTTTTTGCGCATAGATCTTAACGGTTTCACCATTCACCACGATTGCATCATCCGTAGATGTAACAGTGGCATCAAAACGACCTTGTGCACTATCATATTTCAATAAATGGGCTAATACTTTTGGACTTGTCAGATCATTGATCGCTACTACATCAATTCCTTCCATATTGTAAATCTGACGGAACACCAAACGGCCGATACGTCCGAAACCGTTGATGGCAACTTTTACTGTACTCATTTGACTAAATTTTTAAGGTATATGGGCTTTAAGAGTGGCAAATTTACATGGATTGAGAGGAAATGAGCGGATATTTTTTGTAATGCAGTGATTGTGGGGCTAGTTGATCACTGGATGGAGAATGGATAAGCCACAGATTCACAGATTACATATCTAAATCATTGATTTCCATAAAAAGCATAAAAAATTTTGGCAGGAAGTTTTCAAAGCCTATTTTTGCGTCCCGATTGACAAAAAAATGCCCGGTTCGTCTATCGGCTAGGACATCTCCCTTTCACGGAGGAAAGACGGGTTCGATTCCCGTACCGGGTACAACAAAGGACACTCAAATGAGTGTCTTTTTTGTTTGGATTTGTTGGTCGCCTGACCAACAAGAGCTCCACTAATAACAGAATAATCATCCTTTTGAAAGAGCATGTAGGTCAGGCGACCAACATGGGCTTGGAAAGGCCCGTATGGACCCAAGGGCTATTAATATTGATTTATCGTTTTAAATAGTTCCTCCCCAACCACTTGCTATCAAAATGTGAAAACCCAAGATTTTTTCTACTCCATGCAACAGTTTTAGTGTAGTACATCTCAAGAAAGAAAACGAACTATTATGAAAAGAAACAGTTTCATCATTCTTACGAGCTTGTTCTTGTTCTTATCTGCCGGTTGCGAAAAGACCGAACGAAATAATACCGAAGGTTGTGTTCAGGTGAAGGTATTAGATGCTGTTTGCAATACTGCAGTACTTCAAATATTAGACCCTGACTATTATCATCTAGGTGAGAACGGTTATCAAAAAGACGGCATTACTTATGATCATGTTTTCGGCACTGTATTTCCTTGTAAGCTCCCGAATAACAATTTATCCGTAAGACCAAATCAAGGAGTGGCTGACAAGCCATTTTATGTAAAGATCATTGATCAACCAGAACCCAGTGATCCTAACTGTGGAACTTGTTTAGCAGTAGTGAGCAATGCCCCTAGTAAATGGTTACATGTTTCTGTTTCTCAACAATGCAATACTAATTAAAAATAATCGTGTGAAACTTACATACATCAGTCTAATACTATTGTTATCATTGGGTTTCTCTGCTTGTGATAAATCTTCCAGCGAGTTACAAGATCAATGTTTTGAAGTAAAAATTTTGAATGAAATCTGTGGCAATGCTGTGGTACAAATACTGGATCCAAAGCTTTTTGACTATGGAGAAAATGGTTATCAACTAGATGGCATTTCTTATAACCATGTTTTTACCACTAGATTTAGCTGTGCCGATATGTCAAAAATGTCTGCTTCCGCTTCTTCTTTGAAAGGCTTACAAATAAAGGTTAAAGCTACTGACAGACATGAAGATGACCCCTATTGTACCAGGTGTGCTGCTACAATATCGAATGCGCCACATAAATTTGTGCTATTAAAAATAGCCGCAGATTGTAAATAGATCAATCACTTTGTTCCATGTGCAGTTTCTGGTGATGTGCGCCGGCAGCAATATGCAGCGCAAATCCGGCAATGGCAGTATCTTTTAAAAGATTCACAAATGCCATTGCCTTCATTTCTTTATCGCCTGCATTCAAATAGTTAGGAACATGCAGCGTGAGAATAAACACAAAAAGAATAAAAGCAAGTAAATACGCTGATGTCTTCACCATTCTGTTGGTAATAAATGAAATCGCCACCAAAATGAATGCGGCACCGGTAAGATATACCCACCATATGCCTCCGGGTAAAGAAGAAGGAATATAAACGACCAGATCCCTAGCATTTTGGAAATGATATATCCCGAAACTGATCATTACTACCGATAATAGATAGATCGCGATTTTAGATACGATGTGATAGTTTTTCATGGCCGGCTGTTTTGTTGTTCTCAAAAATTACAAAACGAAATCGGCTCTTGCAAGTAAACCTCCTTAAAATTTATGTTGTACCAATGATGTCCCCTCTGCTATCGTAACGGGATAAGCCCCGGGTAAAATTCCAAATGCTTCTAAATAAGCTTCTGAGGCTCGGTCTATAAAATCGCTTACCCCTTCATTTTTGATTAAATTGAGTGTACACCCTCCAAAACCTCCCCCCATCATTCTTGCACCCAACACATCCTTATGTTTTGCAGCAAATTGTACCAGAAAATCTAACTCAGCACAACTTACTTGATACATCTCACTCAGCCCTTTGTGCGTTTCAAACATTTTTTTACCGAATGCAGTATAATCTTCTTTTGATAGATCCGTACAAGCTGCCTGTACCCGTTTAATTTCTTGAACAGCATACAAACAATGCTGATAAACAGCATCACTTAATTCTTTCAAATGTTGTTCAATCATATCTTCTGTTGCATCTCTTAAACTCATTACTTCAGGGAATAATCTTTGTAGATGTGCTACTCCTGCCTCACAATCCAATCTGCGAAGATTGTATTCCGAATCTGCCAAAGAATGTTTCACTTTTGTATTGAGTAGTAAGAGTTGATATTCTTTTGGCTGAAAATTGAAGTAAGTATAATCAAGGGAACGACAATCTAACTGAATCACCTGATCCTGTTTACCAAACATACTTGCAAACTGATCCATGATACCACATTTCACTCCAATAAACTCATTTTCGGCTTGCTGAGCCAATTGTACCATTTGCATCTTGGCAAGGCCTAATCCAAACAACTCATTCAATCCAAAGATGATCGCACATTCTACTGCTGCTGATGAAGACAAACCTGAACCAATCGGAATATCACCTCGCACTACGGCATTAAACCCACCCAATACATAACCTGACGCTTGTAAGGTCACAACAACGGATAATACATAATTCGCCCAGTGTACCTTTGTTTTTTGAAGACTAGACAAGTCTATTTCAAAACGTTCCTGATAGTCTACTGAATACAAAGCGATTTTACCATCTGTTCTCTTTCCGATAGACACATATACTGCATTGTCAATGGCAGCAGGCAATACAAAGCCTCCGTTGTAATCTGTGTGTTCTCCAATCAGATTGATTCTTCCGGGTGAACGAACGATGAATTCCGGTTCCCCAAACTGCTCTCTGTAATAACGACCTGCATCCTGTATCAGTAAGTTCATGATTACAGTTTTGTCTGATAATGCATTTCCGGAATCACAACTTCCCGGAATCCTTTTCGCAATAACCGATGTGCAAAATCTTGCTGTACATCATATTCACCATGCACTAAAAATAAAGTGCGTATTTGTTTGGGATCCTGACAAGCCAGAAACTGACACAAATCATCATAATCACCATGAGCACTCATGCTACGCATTTGTCCAACCTCCGCTTTCACCTCATACATTTCTCCGAAAATTTTTACTTGTTCAGCACCGTTGGCTAATCGTCCACCTAGAGAACGAGGCTCACAATATCCTACCAGTAGAATGGTATTTTTTTCGTCACCGATATTGTTCATGATATGATGCTTCACCCTACCGGCATCAGCCATTCCACTCGCTGAGATGATCACACAGGGCTGTGTTAATACATTCAAGTATTTACTTTCATCCACTGTTTTAATAAACTTCAATCCGGGAAAATCAAAAGGGTCCTCATCTTTTTCCATCACTTTTTTGATGCGCTTATTAAAGTATTGAGGATAAGCTTTCAGCATTTCTGTTGCTTCTCTACTTAATGGACTGTCTACATAAATCGGCACATTAGGTAATCGGTTTTCAAGATCCAATTGATTCAACGCATAAAGCAATTCCTGTGTACGTCCAACACTAAATGCGGGAATAATCAGCTTACCTTTCTTTTGAATACAGGTTTTATCTATCCATTCATATAAAGTATCAGGAGTACCATGGACTTCATCGTGCAATTTATTTCCGTAAGTGCTCTCCAGAATAATATAATCAGCCTGCGGAAAAGTAGCAGGTGAGCGTAGAATAGCATCATTGTATCTTCCTACATCGCCACTAAAAGTAAGTTGACGAGTAACTCCATTTTCTGATATACGCAAATGCACAGCTGCACTTCCAATAATATGCCCTGCATCTGTAAACAGCAGTTCAACTCCTTTTGAAATATTCGTCCACTCATCATAATTTACTTCAACAAAGAGGTCTAAAGCTTTCGCAGCATCATCCAGATCATACAAAGGCTCATAGGGTGGTAAGCCTTGTTTGGCTCTTCTTTTGTTGATGAATTTGGTATCATCTCTTTGAATAACTGCTGAATCTTCCAATAAAATGGCGCCTAACTCTTTGGTAGCAGGTGTTGCATAAATTTTGCCTTCAAACCCTTCTTTCACCAATTTCGGAATCAATCCGGAATGATCAATGTGTGCATGTGATAATACGAGTATATCAATTGAACGGGCATCAAAACCAAATTCTGCATTCAACACATCTGTTTCTTTTCCCATGCCTTGAAACAATCCACAGTCCAAGAGAATTTTTGTTCCATTGTCTAACGTTAGCAGGTGTTTAGATCCTGTCACTGTTCTTGCCGCTCCATGAAATGCTATTTTCATATGATTATTTTATAAGATTGCTTGTTTTACTTTGAATGACCATGTTACCCAAAACTCTGCCACCACTTCTTGTTGTTCATTAGTTCCTATCGAATGACAAATAACAGTTTGTCCCTCTCCGGTTTGTATTGTCCTTTCAACCGCTTCGTCGATCATTTGTCCATCCTTACAAGTAAAACTGATAAATCCGGTTGCCTTTTTTGTAAAATGGCCTTCTACTTTTAATACCAACATACTGACAGATGGCTTTCGCTGATAAATCTGTGCAAATCCTAAAATACCCGTACTCATTTCTGCAGCCATCGATTGCACGGCAAAATACATGGAACGAAAAGGGTTTTGAGAGAACCAACTGTAACGCACTCCAATTACAGATTGATATTGATCGAAGGATCTGATTTTTAATCCGGAGAAAAAAGCAGATGGCAATCGTTGCAATAAAAAGAAACGAAACTTGAGCGGATTGGAAATCTGCTTTCGGAATGAGTCAAAAGATGGATTCATACAGCAAATACTTGTACTATAAATGTACCAAGAGCTGTTGGATTGACGCCAAAAAGAATTTTAATTTCTCATTATAAAAGCAAAGATGCCAGCAGGTAGTCTGCGCAAAGAATCAAAATACAACTCACCACTACTGCACTGGTGCTGGCCCGACCAATTTCAAGAGCTCCTCCCTTTACATTATAACCATAATAGGCTGAGATACTACTTACGATAAAAGCGAAAGTGTAAGATTTGTAGAGAGCGAAATTGATATTGTACAAATTCAGATTTTGCCTTAATCCGATATCAAAAATATCCGGCGCCAAAATACCGGTAAGATTACCGGCAGTTCTTCCTCCCCAAATACCTAAAACTGCGGAAATAGTGATCAAACATGGAATTACTAATAAAGAACCCAGTATTTTAGGCATTACAAGATAGCTTTTGGTATTGATGCCCATGATCTCCAGTGCATCAATCTGTTCACTGATCCGCATATTTCCCAATTCACTGGCAATCTTACTACCCACTACACCCGCCAATACAATACTTACCACCGTAGGAGATAATTCCAAGATCATACTATCTCTAACAATTTGTGCAATGGTTGCCTGAGGCACCAATGGACTCACCAATTGATAAGCAGTTTGAACAGTAGTTACAGCACCCAGGAACAAAGAAATAATAACCACAATCGGCAAAGCACCCAATCCTATTTCCACACACTGATGCATAAACTCTTTCCAATACATGCGCCAATTCTCAGGCTTGGTAAACATGCCTTTTAACATGAGCAGGTAGGAACCTAAGTGGGTGAAGAATGACATGGTACGATTTTCTGTTAGCCTTCTACTACAAACTATATGCGAATTGCATATGGGTCATAGCAAATGGTAGTATTTTATTAAAATTACATTTACTATACGCTATTAACTATAAGCCATCGGCCAAAGCTATTTTTTCCTCTTCTTCAAACGCTTCCACCAACTGCTGCGTTGAACAACTTCGTTGGTGTCCATTCTACATTTTAGTTGTGCATCTACCACGGCTACAAGCGCCATGTTGATGATACTTCTAACTGTACTTCCCAACTGCAATACATGCACTGGTTTTTTCAATCCCAATAAAATGGGTCCGATAGCATCCGCGCCACCTACTTCTTTTAAAAGATTGTATGCCACATTACCGGCAGTTAAATTAGGGAACATCAATACATTCACATCCTCATCTACCAACTCACTGAAGGGATAATTATCTCTTAATATTTCTTTATTGAAAGCCATACTACCCTGCATTTCACCATCCACGATCAAAGATGGGTTGCGTTGCTTTAAAATTCGGGTTGCGTCTGCCACCAGTTTAGCTTCACCCGAATCACTACTTCCAAAATTGCTATAACTCAACATGGCAATACGCGGCGTCAAATTGAAGTTACGCACTTCCTTCGCTACCATCATCGTAATATCTGCGAGCTCTTCTGCTGTTGGATTAAAATTCACCGTTGTATCGGCCAGGAATAAAGGTCCTTTTTTGGTTAACAGCAGATACATACCCGCAATTTTCTTCACCCCTTCTTCAGTACCTACAATCTGTAAAGCCGGACGAATGGCTTCTGCATAGTTTTTGGTAAGTCCAGATAACATCGCATCTGCATCTCCTGTCTCCACCATCATACAACCAAAATGATTGCGATCTTTCATGATCTTAATACTCTCATAGTGATTGAATCCTTTACGTTGCCTTTTCTTAAAGAATAATTCACCATAGAACTCACGCTTAGATTCCATTTCATCACTACGTGGATCAATGATGGGCAAATCGGTAATATCAATATTATGTTCTTCCGCAATTCGATTGATCTTAACAGGATCTCCCAATAAAATCGGATAAGCAACACCTTCATCATAAATGATACTGGCTGCTTTTAATATTTTTTGATTATCGGCTTCTGCAAATACCAATCGCTTAGGATCACGACGGGCTTTGTTTCCGATGACACGAATCAGTTGGTTATCTAAACCTAAGCGTTTGTTGAGTTCCAATACATACGCGTCCCAGTTATGGATCTTTTTCTGTGCTACGCCACTCTCTACAGCAGCTTTTGCAACAGCAGGTGCTACAGTAGACAATAATCTTGGATCAAGCGGTTTGGGAATGATGTATTCCGGACCAAAAGACATATTGGTCTGGTTATAAGCCATGTTCACAATATCCGGAACAGGAGTTTTGGCAAGCTCAGCCAGAGCTTTTACTGCTGCCAGTTTCATTGCTTCATTGATCTGTTTAGCACGCACATCTAAAGCGCCTCTGAAGATATACGGGAACCCTAATACATTATTGACCTGATTGGGATAATCGGTTCTTCCCGTTGCCATGATGATGTCTTTACGAACGGCTATCGCATCTTCATAGCTAATCTCAGGATCAGGATTGGCCATGGCAAAAACGATGGGATTCTTGGCCATGCTTTTTACCATCTCCTGTGTTACCACATTACCTACACTCAAACCCAAAAACACATCCGCATCTTTCATGGCTTTATCGAGGGTAATATCAGAACGCTTGACTGCAAATTTTCTGCGTATTGCATCCAAATCTGTTCTTCCTTCATGAAGAACTCCATCTTTATCAAACAGGATAAAGTTTTCATAACGTGCTCCTAATGCCACATAAAGTTGTGTACAAGCCATAGCAGCGGCACCGGCGCCATTCACAACAAAGCGAACTTTTTCAATTCTTTTTTTCTGCAATTCCAATGCATTCAACAATGCAGCCCCACTAATGATCGCTGTTCCGTGCTGATCATCATGCATCACGGGGATATTCATTTGTTGCTTGAGTTGCTGTTCAATATAAAAACACTCAGGAGCCTTGATATCTTCTAAGTTGATACCACCAAATGTGGGTTCCAGGGCTTTTACAATCTGAACGAATTTCTCCGGATCTTTTTCATTGATCTCTATATCAAACACATCAATATCTGCAAATATTTTGAACAGTACTCCCTTCCCCTCCATCACAGGCTTACTAGCTTCCGGACCGATATCTCCCAGTCCCAATACCGCAGTTCCATTACTGATCACTGCTACCAGATTTCCTTTTGCAGTATACTTATATACTTCTTCTACATTGTTATGAATCTCTTTACAAGGCTCTGCCACACCCGGACTGTACGCCAATGAAAGATCTCTTTGGGTTTTGGCTTCTTTAGTAGGAATCACTTCAATTTTACCGGGTCTGCCACTTGAATGATACTCAAGTGCTTGTTCCTTCCGCAGATCATTATGTTTAGCCATATTATTTTTTTACGTTACCAGCAACAGATCCCTATTCGGCTACTGTTGTGTCACTCACTTCAAGTTCCGGTTCCCTGACCGGACTTGGGAGGAAATTAGGGTGCAAAATACAATATAAATAAAAAACAGTGGGTTATTTCATAAAGCCTATTCTGTTACGGTTTTGTAGTGCTTTGTACTCAGCTTGTTCATCCAAGATATTTTCAATAGCCTCATAGATCAACCCAAGTTGTTCTCCATGATTGGAAACAGATGTTCTGATCAGCTCTACCTCAGCTGCCAGTTCACTATACTGCATCATCATTTTTCGAACAGCAATGAATGCCCGCATGATGGCTATGTTCATTTGAATCGCATGCTCAGAGCTTAAAACACCACTAAGCATGGCAATACCTTGTTCAGTGAATGCAAATGGAGGATATTTGCTATGCTTTCCCTTACCATTCTCTAAGGACGCAAATTGCGTCCTTAGAGAATGGTATTCTTGTTGGCTTAATTCAAACATGAAATCAGGAGGAAACCGCTCGATATTACGTCTAACAGATTCTTTCAGACGCTTCGTTTGTACCCCATATAGTAATGCCAGATCAAAATCCAGCATGACTTTTTGTTCTCGGAGGGTGTGAATTTTATGTTGAATGTGTATAGCGTCCAAAATGACTTTTTCACTAAACTACCTACACTTACTTTACCAACCATCATAGGTTTTGTAATCGCGTATTAATTCATGCAAAAAGAGTGTATTTACCGCAGAACTAACCGACAGTCGCTCCCAACCAAGCCATATTGCCCATTCCGATTTCTATGGCCCGTTCATCAATATCAAATAGTGGGGTATGTACATTATGAACGATTCCCTTGGCTTCATTGCGGACACCTAATCTAAAAAAGCAACCCGGAATCACTTGTGTGTAATAACCGAAGTCTTCTGCCCCCATTCTCATTTCTGTTTCCAGCACATTTTCCTTACCCATGAATGCATCAGCCTGTTTCCATGCAGTTTCTGTAAAAACAGGATCGTTATCAACCGTAGGATATCCAATATCAATATGCAAATCAATTTCTCCTCCCATAGATTCTACCAAACCAATTGCATTTTTTCGAATCAAATCATGCGCTCTAAAACGCCACTCTTCATCCATTGCCCTGAATGTTCCCATCAGTTTTACTTCACTTGGAATAACATTCGTGGTATGTCCGCCCTGAATAGAGCAGATGGATAAGACAGAAGGGGACAATGGATTTTTATTCCGTGATATGATCTGTTGCAAACTCACAATCAAATGTGATGCAATCAGTACGGTATCAGCTGTTAAATTTGGAGAAGCGGCATGTCCGCCTTTACCCTTAATCGTAATGTATATTTCATCTGCACTCGCCATGACCCTACCCTTTCTAAAACTTAATTTACCCGTCTCCAATCCCGGATGCACATGTAATCCAATGATACCTTGTGGTGTTGGATTTTGTAAAGCCCCATCACGTATCATATAACTGGCACCACCCGGATTTTTTTCTTCGCCCGGCTGAAACAATAATTTCACAGTTCCTTCCCAGCTTTCACGCAACTCATATAGAATCTTAGCTGCTCCCAATAAAATAGAGGTATGCACATCGTGACCACATGCATGCATCACACCAGGCTTTTGTGAACGATAGCGCACATCATTTTCTTCTTGTATCGGTAATGCATCCATATCAGCACGCAAGGCAATGACACGACTTTCGGGGTTTTTACCACGAATAATAGCTTGTACGCCTGTTGTGGCTATTACTTCAAATTCAATTCCTATCTCTTGCAGTTTCGACTGTACAAATTTGGATGTTTCAAATTCCTGATAACTCAGTTCAGGATTTGCATGCAGGTGCGAGCGTATAGCCACAGTATCTGCTGCATATTTTGATGCTAAATCTTTTATCTGCTGTAATAACATAATCCTGTTTATTGTGTCAATTCATCCTCAACGGGGTTGTACTCAATTACATCTTCAACCACATATACACCTCTCGGATAAAATCTACTCAGTGTTTTTCGGAATTGTTCTGCATCTTCTTTTCTGATAAAATTCCCAATACGTACTTTAAATAATGGCGACTGGTAGGATGTATAGGTTTTCTGATCTGGAAAACGACTTAATAATTCTGTTTTAATACTCAAAGCTTGGTCGCGACTATTGGTACTGATTACTTGTATGCGATATCCCTTGTATTGTCCGCTACTGGTCATCATAGCTGAACGCTTGTTGATCTGTGCTTGTTTAGCAGTAAGCAAATCCAGACGAGGATCTTTTCTTACAATAACAGAATCCGAAGCCTGCGAGACATGCATACATCCTATCGCCATCAAAAACAAAACAATACGCATAGTGGATGTTTTCAGAAAGTTAATGAAATTCTTTTGCAAAGATACAAAGGTCTGTCTGTTAGAAAGAAGTTGACGATTCGTTTAACAAATCAATAGCCACCATCAGCTTTTGCACCTTGTACAATAGCAACACTGGCACTACAACCCAATCTTGTTGCACCTGCATCTATTAATTGCTGTGCAAAAACATGGTCTCGAATTCCGCCGGAAGCTTTAATCTGTACCTGCTCGGGGAGATGCAAACGAAATAACTTTACCGCTTCAATCGTTGCTCCTTTTTCTGCATAGCCTGTTGAAGTCTTTAGATAATCAATACCGGCAACACCATATAATTCACAGCACTTAATAATCTCATCATCGGTAAGTACGCCACTTTCTATGATTATTTTGATGACTTTATTTTTACTTTTTACTACCGGCATGATATGATTGATCTCATTCGCGAGATACACCCAGTCTGCATTTTTAATGGCTGATATATTAATCACAACATCTAACTCATCTGCCCCATCTACCATTGCTAAAACGATCTCGGCAATTTTAGCTTCTACTGCAGCATAACCAAAAGGAAAACCTATCACAGTAGCAACTTTAACACCCGAACCTTCCACCAATGATTTTGTTTTTTTTACAAAATTCGGTGGTACACATACAGCAGCAAATGCATATTGCTTTGCTTCAGCACAAAGCTTTTCAATATCTGTTATAAGCGTAGTGGGTTTAAGAATGGTATGATCTATATAGCTGTTGATCTCTTTCATAAAATATTCAATATGATTGACACTAAAATAAACAAAGACGAAAGTATAAAAAGAAGAAGCTGCACCAAAAGTCTGATACAGCCTCTTTTATTGAAACAAATTACAGGGTCTTCATTTTACATGTCAGACTTCCGCTTTCTCCTACTATGGTCTATGGACCATAAGCCATGAACTATAAGCCCTCTTCTTTTATAAATCTTTACCGTGACAAGCCTTATACTTCTTACCACTTCCACAAGGACAAGGGTCATTACGTCCTATTTTAGGTCCTGCAACAATGGGTTGTTGTTTAACCGGTGTAGGGTCATAATAATCATTCTCTGTTGGTGGTGTGTCTATATCTTCTTTGCTGGTACTGAGTTTACTCAGATCTGTCTTTTGCTGACGACCCTCACGCACTTCTTCGCCATCATTTAAAGGAATACCCGCATGGCAAAGGAACTGAACGATATTCACGTTCACTTCGCTATCCATTTTCTTGAAGATATTGTAAGCTTCCATTTTATAAATCACCAATGGATCTTTCTGCTCGTAGGTGGCTGTTTGAACACTTTGTTTCAGATCATCCATCGCACGTAAATGTTCTTTCCAGGCATCATCTATCAATGCCAGTGTTACCGTTTTTTCCAAAGCATTTACCAGCTCAGCGCCATTACTGTTGAGCGTCTTTTCCATATTCGCCAACACCTGCATACCTTTTCTTCCGTCCGTAAATGGTACGATCACATTTTCGATATGATTACCCTGCTGTTGACGAATATTTTTAAATACAGGAATGGCTTGTGCCATGATGTCTTGCTTCTTCCTATCGTAATTATTAACAGCTTCGAGGTATAACTTTTCAGCTAACTGCTGTTCAGACAATTTTGATAATTCTTCTGCAGAAATAGAAGGATCAATTCCAAAATTCACAATCACCGCCAGTCTGAATCCTTCATGATCATTCTGCTCCTTGAATGAATTCACCAGATCTTCTGCCACTGCATAAAAAGCGTTATCCAGATCCAATGCTAAACGATCTCCGAATAGTGCATGACTTCTCTTGGTATAAACAACTGTTCTTTGTTTATTCATTACATCATCATACTCCAATAATCGCTTACGGATACCGAAGTTGTTTTCTTCTACTTTTTTCTGGGCTCGTTCAATGGATTTGGTGATCATACTATGTTGTATCACTTCGCCCTCTTTATATCCGGCAAAATCCATGATCTTGGCAATACGATCACTTCCGAACATACGCATCAAATCATCTTCCAATGACACAAAGAATTGGGAAGAGCCCGGATCACCCTGACGACCGGCACGACCTCTCAACTGTCTGTCTACTCGACGAGACTCATGTCGCTCTGTACCCAAAATCGCCAAACCACCCGCTTCTTTTACACCAGGTCCCAGCTTAATATCTGTACCACGACCTGCCATATTCGTAGCAATGGTAATAGCACCCGCCAAACCGGCTTCTGCTACTACTTGTGCTTCACGAGCGTGTTGTTTTGCGTTCAATACATTGTGAGGTATTTGTTTTTGACGCAACATTCTACTCAACAATTCACTCACTTCCACAGATGTGGTACCTACCAGCACCGGGCGACCTGCATCACGCAGTTTCACCACCTCATCGATCACTGCACCAAATTTTTCACGTTTGGTTTTGTATACAAGGTCTTGTTCATCTTTTCTAATTGCTGTTACATTGGTTGGAATAGCCACAACATCCAGCTTATAGATGTCCCAGAATTCTGCTGCTTCTGTTTCAGCAGTACCGGTCATACCACCTAATTTATGGTACATCCTGAAATAATTCTGGAGTGTAACGGTTGCATAGGTTTGTGTAGCTGCTTCAATCTTTACATTTTCTTTTGCCTCGATAGCCTGATGCAACCCATCAGAATAACGACGTCCATCCAAGATACGACCCGTTTGTTCATCTACAATTTTTACAGAACCATCCATCACCACATACTCTACATCTTTGTCAAATAAAGTATAAGCTTTCAACAACTGATGAACCGTATGAATACGATCTGCTTTCACAGAATAGTCATTGATCACTTGCTCTTTCTGATGCAACTTCTCTTCTGCTCCTACTGTTTCATTCTTATCAATCGCCGAAAGCGATACGCTGATATCCGGCAGTACAAAGAATTGTGTGTCTTCACCAGCCTTGGTGATCAATTGAATTCCTTTATCCGTTAATTCAACTGAATTGTTTTTTTCATCGATATAGAAATACAGTTCTTCATCCGCTTTTGGCATTTCTCTTTGCTGGTCAGCGAGATAATAGTTTTCTGCTTTTTGTAATTTCACACGCATCCCCGGCTCACTTAAGAACTTGATCAATGCGCTGTTTTTCGGTAAGCCGCGGTGTGCACGAAACAAAGCCAGACCTCCATCTTTTGGATCATCATTTCCTTCTGCAATTTTCTTTTTGGCTTCATTCAGGAACTGGTTCACTGCTCTCTTTTGAGCTTCTACCAATTTTTCGATTCTTGGCTTCAGTTCAAAAAATTGCTGTTCACCGGTATTGTGTCCTATCGGACCAGAAATGATCAAAGGTGTACGCGCATCATCAATCAATACGGAATCGACCTCATCCACCATAGCAAAATGGTGTTTACGTTGCACCATTTCCTGAGGAGAATGCACCATGTTATCACGCAGATAATCGAAACCAAATTCATTATTGGTACCGTAAGTAATATCTGCGAGATAGGCATTACGTCTGGATTCTGTACTAGGCTCGTGCTTATCAATACAATCTACTTTCAAACCCAGCCATTCAAAGATGGGGCCATTCCACTCACTATCACGACGAGCCAGATAATCATTCACTGTTACAATGTGAACCCCTTCTCCTGCCAAGGCATTGAGATAAGCAGGTAAAGTGGACACCAGGGTTTTACCTTCCCCTGTGGCCATTTCAGCAATCTTACCTTGATGCAATACACTACCACCAATGAGCTGAACATCATAGTGAACCATGTTCCAGGTAACGCTACCACCGGCTGCTATCCAGGTATTTTTGAAAATGCTTTTATCACCTTCAATGCGGATATGTTCTTTCTTTACACTTAGCTCTCTATCCAGTGGAGTGGCCGTAGATACCATTTCCGGGTTTTCTTTAAAACGTCTGGACGTTTCTTTGACTACCGCAAAAGCTTCCGGCTGGATTTGAGCTAGAATTTCTTCGATCTTTTTATCTCTTTCCTTCTTCAGTTTATCTACTTGCTGATAAATGGTATCCCGATTATGGATCTCATTTTCCGGCAGACTTTCTGCTTCTTGTTTTTTAGCTGCAATTTCCTGATCGATATCTGTCAGATAAGATTGAATACGCTGTTTGAACTCTTGAGTTTTGTTACGCAGTTCATCATTGGTCAGCTGCTGGTATTGTTCGTAGAATTGATTTATTTTCTGGATGATGGGCATGATCTGCTGCACATCCTTCTCACTCTTACTACTTCCGAATAATTTTGAAAAAAGTTTCAACATATATAACGCGTCTGGTGTATTAGAAAAAAGTTAACAGTCAAAAACGGTGCGCAAAAAGTTTTTGAGTCAATTTGGCATTTTTAACTGAGGCCGCCAAAGGTAAAGAATTTGATCAGAGCATTTGCTCCGCTTATCAACTGGCGATCATTTATACAAATACTTAACGAATTGAAGATGACCCTACTACGTGTCGTATTGCTGATTCCGGCTTTTTTTCCCGCCTTTATGGCACAATCCCAAGTGAATGAAAATGATTCCCTTGCCCATCAGCGCATCAAACTGGTACAAAATAATATGTATGTTTTGGGGGCCTGGGCAAGTGCCAATATCATCCAAGGAACCATCTCTGCCAGCAATACCCAAGGCAGTGAAAAAGCTTTTCATCAAATGAACGCCTATTGGAATACCGTGAATTTTGCGATTGCCGGGGTTGGTTTATTGGGAATTAGAAAGCAAATGAAGAGAGCATATGGTCTTGCATCCAACCTGAAAGAACAACAAAAACTGGAAAAAATACTATTGCTGAATAGTGGACTGGATCTGGCTTATATAGCCACTGGCTTGTATCTGAAGGAAAAGGGTATTCGCCTTAATAACACACGTAATGAAGGATTTGGTAACAGTTTGTTGCTTCAAGGCGCTTTTTTACTGGTCTTTGACCTGATTCAATACGGTCAACACCGGAAAAACACCAAATGGCTGGAAAATAAGATGGACCATCTACAAATGGGTGTTTCCGCCAATGGATTGGGGCTCAGTTATCGTTTTTAATGAGTGGAACCAAACCGTGGGTAAAAAACCAAAGTTTTGATGGAATTTCAGGGCGATTCTGCTACTTTTGCAGCCAAATTGAAAAAGGGAGTTCAAGAGATACTTGAACCCTTGTTTCTTGAAAATTGAAACTTTTTTACCCATGGCAGGTCAGTTAAAAGAAGTACGTAACAGGATCAAGAGTGTTCAGAGTACCCAGCAGATTACAAAAGCAATGAAAATGGTGAGTGCAGCCAAATTGCGTCGTGCACAGGATGCCATAACTCAGATGCGTCCATACGCTCAGAAATTGCAGGAAATGCTGAGTAATATTGTTAGCAACACAGAAGGCGATACCCATATTAAACTGGCAGAAGAAAGAGCGGTAGAAAAAGTATTATTGATCGTTATCACCAGTGATCGCGGACTTTGCGGCGGTTACAATGCCAACTTGATTAAACTGGCGAAGCAAACCATTGCTGATAAGTATTCAGTTCAACACCAGAAAGGCAATGTGGCTATCTGGAATATTGGTAAGAAAGGATTCGAGAGTTTACAAAAAGCAGGTTATAAAGTAGACGCTACCTATAAAGATATTTTCCTGAACCTAAGTTTTGAATCTGTTCAAGCCGCAGCGCAAGCTGCTATGAAAGCTTTTGAGAGTAAGGAATTTGATGCGGTTGAAATTATTTACAGTGAATTTAAAAACGCAGCTACCCAGCAGTATAAAGCTGAACAGTTCCTGCCGATTCCTAAAGTGACCAATAGCTCTTCTAGCAAAAAATCTGATTTCATTTTCGAGCCGGCAAAAGAAGAGCTGATTGCTGAACTGATGCCTAAAATCCTGAATACACAGCTATTCAAAGCCGTTCTGGATTGTAATGCCAGTGAACATGGAGCACGTATGACTGCGATGGATAAGGCGAGTGAAAATGCAAACGAATTGCTGAAATCACTGAAGATTAGCTATAACAGAGCCCGTCAGGCTGCTATTACCACGGAATTGACCGAGATTGTGAGTGGTGCTGCTGCTTTACAGGGATAGCAGATTCTAATTTGAAAATTTGAAAATGTGGTAATTTGAAAATGATTGTTATGTTTGAATGAACATAATAATCAAAATCACCACTATTTGATTTTCAAATTTTCAAATTTTCATCCGCCGCGGCGGACAAATTTTCAAATTAAATGGAAATAAGCCAGATCATACCACACATTGAAGTGTTGATTTTTGCCAGTGAGAAACCGCTCACTTCATTGGATATCGTTGAACTCATCAATAATACTTTTGGATTTCTGGAAGAGCGTGTAACGCTTGATCAGGTAGAAGCTGCCATTCAGGGTATCTGTGAGAAATACCAATCAGAGTTTTATCCCTTTGAAGTACGTGAGAGTGGTGGTGGATGGCAATTCCTGACCAAAAAAGATTATCACAAAACCATTGCACAACTGAATGGTGATAAATTCCTCAAGCGTTTATCCAATGCCGCACTGGAAACACTGGCCATCATTGCTTATAAACAACCCATCACCAAGGGAGAAATTGAATCTATCCGTGGTGTAAACAGCGATTATAGTATCCAAAAGTTATTGGAAAAAGAACTGATCCTCATCAGCGGGCGTAACGAACAAATGCCCGGAAAACCGCTGGTATACGCTACTTCTAAGAATTTCATGGACTATTTCGGTATCAACTCCCCGGAAGATCTGCCAAAGATCAAAGAAGTACTGGCTGAGCAAATTGTTGAAGGAACAGTTATTCGTCCGGAAGACTTTACCGATCAACCGGTAGCAGATGCGCTTACTGAAGAGACCATCCACGAAGAACCTGTTATTGACGGAGACACCTCTCTTTTAACTGTGAATGAGGATGGTGAATTGATCATTCAGGGAGAAGAAACAGAGGAAAATAACGAGTCTTCTGATTTAGATCAGGATTCTGCCACCGACGAAGAAAACCCTTCCGACGAAAATCAACAATAAGATGGAACAGTGGTGACATCAATATCTGTGAGACAAGTATCTTCGCAGTATGTCATCTTTTTTATCCAACGAGCAATTAAGAAATATTGCAACTGAGTTTGGTACACCTGTATACGTGTACAATGCCAATCGCATTACTGAACAATTCCAACAATTAAAGCAGGCTTTTAACAGTGATAAAGTCAGTTTTTTTTATGCCTGTAAAGCACTGACCAATCTTAGCATCCTGAAACATATCAAGTCTATCGGATGTAAAGTAGACTGCAGTTCTATCAACGAAGCTAAACTAGCGGTACATGCCGGTTTTCCTTCTAGTGATATTTTATATACCAGCAATGGTATTGCATTTGATGAAATTGAAGAAGCAGTTGCACTGGGTATCAATATCAATATTGATAGTCTTTCCAATCTGGAAAAGTTTGGAAAGAAGTATGGACACAATTATCCGGTAGGCATTCGTTTACGTCCGAATATCATGGCGGGTGGAAACTTAAAAATTTCTACCGGACATGATACCAGTAAATTTGGTATTCCCATTGAACAGCTGAATGATATCGTTCGCATCATGCAGCAATATCAAATTCATATTGCCGGATTGCATGTACATACTGGTAGCGAAATCAAAGATGTAGCAGTCTTCATGAAAGTGACCGATGTATTTTTTGAATTGGTTCCACATTTTCCAGAATTACAGTTTCTTGATCTCGGCGGAGGGTTCAAAGTACCTTATCAGGATGGAGAGGAAGGAACTGATATACAACTTCTGGCAAAAGAGATCTTAGCTTTTGAGCAAAAAATCGAACAAACCTATCAGCGAAGTTTTCAGGTTTGGTTTGAGCCGGGTAAGTATTTGGTGAGCGAGGCCGGTTATTTGATCACCAGTGTAAATGTGTTAAAAGAAACCAGTGCCACAACATTCGCAGGTGTAAACAGCGGATTCAATCATTTGATCAGACCCATGTTCTATGAATCCTATCACCGCATTCGAAACATTAGCAATGAAAAGGGTGTTATAAAAAACTATACCATTACCGGTAATATTTGCGAAACAGACACTTTTGCATGGGAACGCCCAATGAATGAAATTAGAGAAGGAGATGTGTTGGTGTTTGATAATGCAGGTGCTTACGGATTTGAAATGGCGAGTAATTTCAACTCACGTTATCGTCCGGCAGAAGTCATGATAAAAGATGGCAAACCCTATCTGATCCGTAAAAGAGAGGTTTTTGAGGATTTATTAAGGAATCTGGTGGAGCCATTCTAAAACAAAAGAGTAGTTTGCAGTCACATGATCGAGATCAAAAACATACAAAAAATTTTTGGCGAGCGTACCATCCTGGAAGATATCAGTGCGGTATTGGAAGCCGGTAAGTGTAATCTTATCATCGGTACCAGTGGTAGTGGTAAAACCGTTCTTACCAAATGCATGGTTGGACTCTTTCGTCCGGAACAAGGTGAAATCCTTTATGATGGAACCGATATGTTGCAAATGAACAATGATGAAAGAAAATTATTACGACAGCAAATTGGTATGCTATTTCAGGGCACTGCCCTATTTGACTCTATGACAGTGGAACAAAATGTTTTGTTTCCCCTTGACATGTTTACCAACTGGTCACTTGCAGAAAAGAAGAAAAGAGTCAATGAGGTATTAGATCGTGTGAATTTGAAAGATGCAAACAAAAAATATCCTTCGGAGATCAGTGGCGGGATGAAAAAAAGAGTGGGCATCGCCCGTGCGGTTGTACTGAATCCCAAATATTTATTTTGCGATGAGCCCAATTCAGGATTGGATCCACAAACATCTATGGTGATTGATCGTTTGATTAAAGAAATCACTCTTGAATATAATATTACCACCATTGTAGTAACACATGATATGAACAGTGTGATGGAAATTGGTGATCATATTGTTTATCTACATCAAGGTAGAAAACAATGGGAAGGTACCAATAAAGACATCATCTTCAGTAAAGACGAGTTGCTGAATAAATTCATTTTTGCATCCGAATTCTTACAGGATGCAAAAGAAATGAGGATGATGGAAGCTAACGCAGCTAATAAGAAAAACGATTAATAAGATTGGTTATGAAAAAAATCTTCGTTGTTGTATTGCTATCGCTCATTGGCTCCCTGTCCTATGCACAGGAAACCGGTGCTGATATGCCTCCTTTCCTAAAGACCAAAAAATTACCTGAGTTCACCATCTTACAAACAGATAGCACCTGGTTTACCAAACAACAGCTACCTACTTCAGATTTTACCATCATTGTATATTTCAGTCCCGATTGTGGGCATTGTCAATATGAAGCCAAAGAGATGATGAGTGTAATGGACAGCCTGAAGAACAGTTTTATTCTTTGGGTTAGCTATCGTGACATGGCAGATATCAAAGGTTTTGCGCAAGAGTATGGCTTTTTCAACCATAAAAATCTGAAAGTGGGTAGAGACCCCAATTATGGTATTCCTTCTTTCTTTCAGGTAAAATATACACCATATGTAGCTGTGTATGATAAAAAAGGTAACTACATAAAAGCCTTTGAGGGAGGTGTGGAAATGCCTGATTTATTGGCCCTTTTGAAAGACTATCAGCAATAATTACCCCTCTCACGAAAACTTTGTTAAACCGCTATCCACAGGAGTGTCAAAAAGCCTGAAACCTCGTATACAAACGGCTGTCAACCCTTACCTTTGCAGCGGAAAAAATTCCTCACTTAAATAATCATTGTTTATGAAAGTAACCGTAGTAGGTGCCGGAGCCGTTGGAGCTACTTGTGCCGACAATATTGCACGCGCCGCATTGGCCGAAGAATTGGTATTACTGGATATTAAAGAAGGTCTGGCCGAAGGTAAGGCACAAGACATGATGCAAACTGCCGCATTGCTAGGTTTTGATACCCGCATTACCGGCAGTACCAATGATTATTCAAAGACCGCAGGTTCTGATGTGGTAGTCATCACTTCGGGTTTGCCTCGTAAACCGGGTATGACACGTGAAGAATTGATCGGCACCAACGCTGGCATTGTAAAAGGTGTGTGTGAAAACATCCTAAAATATTCTCCAAACGCTATTATCATCGTGATCAGTAATCCGATGGATACTATGACTTATCTGGCACTGCAATCTACCGGACTACCCAAAAACAGAATCATTGGTATGGGTGGTACGTTGGATAGTGCTCGTTTCAAATACCAACTGAGCCAACACCTGGGCTGCAGTCCTGCAGACCTGAATGCAGTGGTGGTAGGTGGACATGGTGATACCACTATGATTCCTTTGATTCGTTTAGCAACTTGGAACAGTGCACCTGTTACCAACTTCTTAACTGAAGAACAGCAAAAACAAATCGTAGCTGATACCATGGTGGGTGGTGCTACATTAACCAAATTGATCGGAACATCTGCATGGTATGCACCAGGAGCTGCCGGAGCAGCACTGGTAGAAAGCATTCTACGTGATGAAAAGAAATTATTTACCTGCTGTGTAAGTCTGGAAGGTGAATACGGACAGAAAGATATCTGTTTAGGTGTTCCTGTTGTGATCGGCAAAAATGGCTGGGAAAAGATCGTCGATTTCAAATTGAATGAAGAAGAACAAGCATTGTTCAATAAGAGTGCAGAAGCTGTTAGAAGCATGAATGATGTATTGAAGACTTTATAAGCTACTGTTCATCCTTTAACAGAACCGTTTATACATAGGTCCCTGTCTGTAAAAAACAGACAGGGATTTTTTTATCTCGACCTGCGACCGCTTGTCATGGCTTTGTCACTGCTCATCCTGAAACAACCAAGTCTGCTGTAACATTCTTAAGTGCTTTGCGTCTGATTGAGCAACCTAAACAACAATAAAATGAGAAGGATTTTAACTGCGGCTGTGATCGGATTGAGTTCATTATTGAACACCACTATCGCGCAAACAAGCAGTACAATTAAAGGAAAGATCAGTGATAACACTGGTAAGGCTTTACAGTCTGTTACTGTATCCTTACTAAAGTCTACAGACAGTTCCCTTGTAAAAGCAGACGTTACAGATGCCAATGGTGCATTTGAAATGGTATACAGTAAAGAAGGAAAATACCTGCTGAGCTATATCATGATTGGTTTTGAAAGAACCTACTCCCCTGTCTTTGAAGTAAAAAACGGACAAGGATTTGATGCAGGCAGTATCACTTTACAACCGGCAGCCACTAAACTGCAGGATGTAACTGTTACTTCTCGCAAACCTATGATCGAAATCAAAGCAGATAAAACCGTTTTTAATGTAGAGAACAGCATCAATGCAACTGGTAGCAACGCCTTGGAATTATTACAGAAAAGTCCGGGTATTCAGGTTGATAACAATGAGAACATCTCTATGAAAGGTAAAACCGGTGTTCGCATTTATGTGGATGGAAAAATGACCCAACTGGGTAGTCAGGATTTGGCTGCCTATTTAAAGAGTATTAATAGCAATGACGTTGAAGCCATTGAAATGATCAGCAATCCAAGTGCACGTTATGATGCCAGTGGTAATGCAGGTATTATCAATATCCGATTGAAGAAGAATAAAAGATATGGAACGAATGGTTCTGTGAATATGGGATTGGTACAAGGTGTTACACCAAAAGGCAATGGTTCTGTAAGCTTGAATTATCGCGATAAAAAAGTGAACCTGTTCAGTAATGTGGGTACCAATATCGGTCGATATGAAAACACACTCGATTTATATCGTGTACAGTTAGATTCTATCTATGACCAAAAAAGTACCAATTGGAGTAACAACAAAAGTGTGAACGCTAAATTGGGTGCGGATTTATTTCTGAATAGTAAGAATACCCTAGGTTTCTTGGTAACTACCAACTTCAGTGATAATGATTGGAGCAGTGTGAGTAATACCAATATCTCATACAATCCTACAAAGCAGTTTGTAAAAAAGTTAGTAGCATTAAATACCATTCCGGGTAGCAGAACGAATATGAATTCGAATATCAACTACCGTTATGCGGATACCAGTGGTAAGGAGATCAACTTTGATGCTGACTATGGTTTATTCCGTGGTACCGGCAGAAGTTTTCAACCCAACAATTACCTCGATAATTCAGGTAATATGTTATCTCAGGTAATTAACCGTAACTATACGCCTACGGATATTGATATCTATACGGCTAAAGTAGATGTTGATCAACCCAAATGGAAAGGTAAATTGGGATATGGCGCTAAGTTCTCTTATGTAAAGACAAAAAATACTTTTGATTTCTTCAATGATATCAATGGTGTTCCTGTAAAGATCTTAAGCAGAAGCAACAGCTTTACCTATAAAGAGAATGTAAATGCAGCTTATGTCAACTATCAGCGCCAGTTCAGTCCGAAATGGAGTTTACAGACAGGTTTACGTATGGAGCAAACCAATAGTGAAGGTGTATTGACCAGAGCAGATGGTATTGTTCAATCTGATAATACAGTGAAGCGTAGTTATTTGGATTTCTTCCCTAGTGCGGCTTTAACCTGGACTGTTAACCAGAAGAATACTTTGAATTTAACTTTCAGTCGTCGTATTGATCGTCCAACTTATCAGGATCTGAATCCGTTTGAAAATAAATTGGATGAGTTGACTTATGAAAAAGGAAATGCGTTCTTACGTCCGCAGTATACCAATACCGTTGAATTGTCGCACACATTCAAATACATGTTGAACACCACCATCGGCTATAGCCATGTAAAAGATTTTGCTACACAAACAACTGATACTACTAACAATGCTACTTATGTACAACAAAGAAATCTGGCAACACAACGTATCCTGAGTTTCAGCGTTGGTTCTCCGTTACCGATTGCTAAGTGGTGGAATGGTTATGCGAATGTTTGGTACAACTATCAGATGTTCAAAGGAAAAATTGGTGCCAATGAGATCAAAACAGATATCCCAATATTTGGAGCCTATATGCAACACACGTTTACTTTAGGTAAAGGATATACCGGAGAACTAAGCGGATGGTTCAGTGGACCGAATGTTTGGGGTGCAACTTGGAGAACACGTTCACAAGGTGGTATTGACCTCGGTGTACAAAAACAGATTTTGAAAAAGCAAGGAACCGTGAAACTGAGTGTAACGGATATTTTCCTCACCAATCCATGGACCGCTACCAGCAATTTTGGCGGTCTCTATATCAAAGGTGGTGGACGTTGGGAGAGTCAAACAGTTCGTATGAGCTTTACTTGGAGATTTGGTAACAATCAGGTAAAAGCTGCCCGTCAGCGTCAGACAGGATTGGAGAGTGAGGCAAAACGTATCAAAGGATAGTAGTTGGTTTTGGTAATAAAGAAAGAGCTCCGAAATTTCGGGGCTTTTTTATTGTTACAATAGTAAACAGATTTTAAAAGTACGTATTACTATGTCAGATTATAATCATACTGAATAGACTAGCCACTTACTAAATATAAGTTAATGCATAGCCAATTACAGCAAAAATACACGATGTAATTATCATAATAATTATTGAATAAATCCCAACGAGTTCTTTCTTTTCCTCATTTGTAATTTCCATTTTAGCCTTTAATTTAAAAGATAACCACAAGCCGACAGTTGCATCGTATAGTCCAACAAATATTGCCACTGATATAGCACTATTTGGATCCAGAATTTTCGAACCAAAAAAACCGATTAAAAGATATATTGAAAAAGAAAAAAGGGCTAAAATTTCGTATTTAAAATTAAACTTCCGAGACGCAATAGCTCCTAAAGTATCAATAAGTGTAACTGCAGAAATTCCAGAAAAGAACAGTAACAATAAATTCTTACTTAATATCATTGCTTATAAATATTCATTTACTTTTCTAACAATTAAATCCACATCCTGCTCCTGCATGCATTTAAAATGCGCTCTCGGACAAGTCTTAGTTCCGTAATTTGAACAGGGCTGACAAGACAGTCCTTTTACAATAAAGTTGTGATAAGCAGGCTTATTATGTTGTAGCAGTTGTTCTGTACCGTAATAAGGTTCTACATCTAATGCAGGTGAAGTGCCGCCCCAAATAGCCAGTACGGGTTTGTTAAGTGCACAAGCAATGTATTGCATACCGGTATCATGTGAGATCACTATTTTGGATTGACGAATGATATCAGCTGACTCATGCAAGCTGAATTTACCACAAGCATTGTAAACTTTAACAGGATCAACTTCTGCAATCTCCGCTCCTTCTTTCACATCCTCTTTTCCACCCACTAGTACAATCGGGTATTGCAATTTGGCACAGAGTTCTCTTAATTTATAAACAGGTAGTTTTTTGGTATAATAACTGGCGCCAATCACAATGGCTACAAAACCTGCACTATGCGACAATGGGAGATCTTCTGCTTTCACCCTCACATGAGGAGGAATAAAATAATCCATTCCCTTCCCATCATTCTGAACACCTAGTGGCGCCAGTGTATCCAAACAACGGTCTACAATATGTCTGCCTGCCATTTTATTGATGTGCAACCTTGTGAGTAGTACTTTTTCTATGACTTCTTTATGGTAAGCCAGCACCGGTACTTTGAGCGCTTTTTTGATACGCCAGGTTCTGAAATTTTTATGTAGATCAATGATATAATCGTATTGCTCTGCTTGTAAATCTTTGATCAGCGCATCGAGATTGTGAGAGAAATAATAGAACTTGTCGATGTAAGGGTTCGCTTCTGTAACTGCTTTCATCGATTGTTTGGTCAGAAAATGTACTTCAGCATCGGGTACTTGTAATTTCAAACAACGGATGGCCGGTGTTGTCAAAACAATGTCTCCAATAGAAGAAAAACGAATGACCAAAAATTTCATAGCTGCAAGATAAGAAGTATAACTATCCCCTCTCCGTGTAACTCTGTGCTCAACTCCGTTACCTCTGTGGTTAACCACAGTGTTACACAGAGTCAGGCACAGAGTTTCACAGAGTATGATTATTCTTCAACGTAGTTGAGGTCTTTATGGAAAGTTTCTTCGGTGAAGTAGTAGGCGATAAGTGTAATCGTCATGACTACTATTCCTGTGATGATACCACTGTACACCAAACTCCATCCCCACGATTTTTGAAACAGATCGAGGAACATCATATTGATCAATGGCAATGCTCCTCTTACCATATTGGGAATGGTAGTAGCTGCCGTACCACGAAGATTGGTACCAAACTGCTCAGCACCCATGGTTACAAAAATGGCCCAGAAACCGGTGCTGAAACCTAAGAGTGTACAAATAGCATACATCGTAGAGTCTGATCGATTATAACCACTAAAGAAGAGGATCAGTCCAATAATGGTGAGCATATAATAGATCAATAATGCTTTCTTCCTGCTTTTAAAATATTGACTCACCAATCCTACCAACATATCACCAATGGCAATGGCGGCATAGGCAAACATGATGGATCTTCCTGAATCAATGGTAGTACTCCCAAACATAGTATTCCCAAAACGATCACTCTGGTTCACGAGAATGCCAATCACATACCAAGTAGGTAATCCGATCAGAATTGCAAAAATGTATTTCTTGAGTCGCTTGCCATTATTAATGAGCATGAAGAAATTTCCACGTACTACTTTTTGTTCTTTCGCCTCTTTAAACATTCCTGATTCTGCAACACTCACTCTTAATAAAAGCAACGCTATTCCTAGTCCACCACCTATCTTATAACACAAACGCCAATCATCGGTAAACTGATAGGTAAAGTAAGCTGCTACTGCTCCACTCAATCCAATACCTGCTACCAGAGACGTTCCAATACCTCTTTTGTTTTTAGGTAATAATTCACTCACCAAAGTAATACCTGCACCGAGTTCACCTGCAAGACCCAACCCACCTACGAATCTACATGCAGCATACTGATCAACTGTTTGAACAAAACCGGTTGCGAAATTGGCAATAGAATACAAAATGATGGAACCGAATAAAACACTCAATCTTCCTTTCTTGTCGGCCAGCATACCCCAGATAATTCCTCCCAATAATAAACCCGTCATCTGCCAATTGATCACACGTGTACTATCCACTAACATGGTAGCATCCGTTGATCCAACACCTAACATGCTGGGCTTTTTAACGATGGTAAATAAGAGAAGATCGTAGATGTCAACAAAATAACCCAATGCAGCAACAATAACGGGAAGCGAAAGGACACCGTATTTTTTTTCGGTCATGACAGGCAATTTGGATAGTGAATGATGGCTTCTTTTGTCTATATGACAAGTTAAAAGAAAGCGCTATTATTTTGTTACGCGTCTTTTTTATCTTTCCTTTTTCCAATAAATAATTTAATGAAGACCGGAGCAGTTGTTACCAGTACAATACCCAGCACAATCACTTCCAAATGGTCTTTCAAATCAAATCCGAATTGATTCAATATCCATTTCTGCAGAAAGTGTCCGGCAAACAACATACTGAATACCCATGCAAAACACCCAACAATATTGAAGAACACAAATTTCTTCTTATCCATCTGTACAATGCCTGCTACAATAGGTGCAAAAGTTCTGACGATGGGAATGAAACGTGCTACAATAATAGCACCACCTCCATGCTTTTCATAAAATTCATGCGCTTGTTCTAAATATCTTCTTTTAAAGAGCATATTCTCTTTCCAGTTATACATCGCCGGACCCACTTTTCGTCCAAACCAATAACCAACGGTATTTCCGGCGATACCAGCGGCGGATATGAGTAGCATCAATAATAACAGATCCAAGTATTCATTACCGGTGGGTATGAATTCATTGGCCAGATTACTGCTGTAAATACCTGCTACAAATAAGAGACTATCACCCGGTAAAAAGAATCCTACAAACAAACCTGTTTCTGCGAAGACCACAAAAAGTATGAGCCAAAGTCCTCCATGCTCAATGTAAAACTGAGGTTGCAATAACTGACTCCAGTGAAAATCGGATAATAATATTTGTAACATGGAATTGTTCTTAGGTTAAGCTGAAACAGAAATATCGGTAGGCTCATCCAATGCACCTTCCCATTTACTTACAACACTTGTTGCCAACGCATTTCCTACCACATTGGTTGCAGTTCTAAACATATCACAGAAGTGATCGATGGGTAAGATAAGTGCAATGCCTTCCGGTGGAATATTGAACATGGCACAAGTAGCGGTAACCACTACTAATGATGCACGTGGTACACCTGCAATACCTTTACTGGTAAGCATGAGTACAATCAGCATGGTCAATTGTGTGCCAATATCCAATTGTATTCCATAAGCCTGTGCTATAGCAATACTGGCAAAAGTCATGTACATCATACTACCATCCAGGTTAAAAGAATAACCCAATGGAAGAATAAAGGATACGATTTTATCCTTACAACCGAATCTTTCGAGTTCTTCTGTAAGCTTTGGAAAAACTGCTTCACTACTAGTAGTACTGAATGCAATAATAAGTGGCGGGAAAATACGGCGTAACAGATCCGGTAAACGTTTTCCTAAAATGATAAAACCAACCGTTAATAAGATAGCCCACAATGCAGCGATGCCGATCAGAAAATATAAAAGATATTTTCCGTAGAAAATAAATACATCCAATCCTTTGGTGGCAATCACAGCAGCAATTGCGCCGAATACACCAATGGGTGCAAAGTTCATTACATAACCTACCATTTTCAAGATCACATGAGCAACGGCGTCCAATCCTTTTACAACGATTTTCGCCTTTTCGCCTAGTGCAGCTGTTGCCACACCAAAGAAAATACTGAATACTACCAGTTGTAAAATTTCATTGGTAGCCATGGCATCAATCACACTTTTAGGAAACACATGTTCCACAAATTTCTGGATGCTGAATTCCTGTGTTTTACCAACAAGATCCTGTGCACCCGAAATATCCGCATTACTCAAATCAATTCCTTTCCCGGGTTGGAAAATATTCACGAGCAGCATCCCTAATAACAAACTCACCAATGAGGCGGAAATAAACCACAATAATGCTTTGCCGCCCACGCGACCTACCGTTTTTAAGTCACCCAGTTTAGCAATACCTACCACCAAGGTTGAAAATACCAAGGGAGCTATGATCATCTGAACGAGACGTAAAAAGATGGTGGTAAACAGCTTCAGGTTCTTAGAAAAACTCTGAATGGTTTCAGCAGATGCGTTATCATGTACAAAATAGCCAAGAATAACGCCTGCAATCATGGCTATAACAATATAAAGCGTAAGCCTATTCGATTTCTTCATTGGGGCCTTGTTAGTGACGCAATATAATACTTCTGGTGAAATGGTCTTTGCGAACGGCGAAATGACCGATTCATAAAAGTTTTAGGGCACGAAAGCCAGAAATCCCTATTTTGCCAAATCTTTCTAATTCAGAAACTTAACCAAACTGTACTATGAGTTTATTTGTAAAGAAACCATTGGGTCAATTACTGGCTCAGGCTGATGAGGGCGAAAAAGGATTAAAACGTACGCTCGGAGCCGGCAACCTGGTTGCTTTGGGTATTGGCGCCATCATTGGTGCCGGACTTTTCGTAAGAACAGCTGCTGCTGCCGGACAGGCTGCTGGTCCTGCTGTTACGATCTCTTTTATTATTGCTGCGATCGGTTGTGCTTTTGCAGGTCTGTGTTACGCAGAATTTGCAGCCATGATTCCAATTGCCGGTAGTGCTTATGCTTACAGTTATGTAACCATGGGTGAATTGGTAGCATGGATCATCGGTTGGGCATTGATCATGGAATATGCATTGGGTGCAGCTACTGTATCTATTGCATGGAGTGAATACCTGAATAAATTATTCGATGGAAGCATTCCATATGAATGGTGCCATAGTCCATTTGAGAGTTTTACCGACTCTGCCGGGGTATTGCATAAAGGAATCATCAATGCTCCTGCATTGGTTATTCTTTTATTGTTGACACTATTATTGATCAAAGGAACGCAGGAATCTGCTATGGTGAATGCTGTGATCGTATTCATTAAAGTAGCCATTGTGATTCTCTTTATTGTTTTAGGTTGGCAGTATATCCGTCCTGAAAACCATACACCTTACATGATCCCTGAAGGAACTGCTGCTGTTACAGATAGTGCAGGAAAAGTGATCGCTGATTATACAGGCGTGTTCAAACATGGATGGGGTGGTGTTTTAGGTGGCGCAGCCATCGTATTCTTTGCCTTTATTGGTTTTGATGCGGTAAGTACTGCAGCACAGGAAGCTAAAAACCCCAAAAGAGACATGCCAATCGGTATCCTCGGTTCATTGGTAGTATGTACGATTCTTTATATTCTTTTCGGTCACGTGTTAACAGGTGTTGCCAACTGGCAAGAGTTTGTTGATCCTGAAAAAGGACGTGAAGCTTCTGTAGCATATGCCATTTCTACCTATATGGTGAAGTACAGTTGGTTATCTACCGCTGTAACAGTTGCCATCCTTGCCGGTTTCTCTTCTGTGATTCTGGTAATGTTGATGGGACAAAGCCGTATTTTCTATACCATGAGTAATGATGGTTTGATCCCTAAAGCATTTGGTGTATTACATCCTAAATTCAAAACACCTTATAAAGCCAACTGGATATTATTTGTGTTCGTAGGACTGTTTGCAGCATTTGTACCAGGCCACGTAGCGGGTGATTTAACCAGCTTTGGTACCTTATTCGCCTTCGTATTGGTGAGTGCAGGTGTTTGGATTCTACGTGTAAAATCGCCAGAGATCGAAAGACCATTCAAAACCCCATTGGTTCCATTGGTTCCTATTTTGGGCGTGATCGTTTGTACCGCAATGATCTTTGCTTTGGATGCACAAACCCTAAAAGTAGCTTTCGGATGGATGGCTTTGGGTCTGGTTGTATACTTTGTATATAGCAGACATCATAGCAAACTCCGTAATGGACAATAAAACAACCCAACTAACTGCTAAAAAAGCCTGCCCCGGTGGCGGGCTTTTTTATGTCCAATACACTTATTTTTGCAACCCGTTCACCTAAACAGATCATTATGGGAAGGATTTTTGAAGTACGTAAAGCAACCATGTTCGCCCGCTGGGACAGAATGGCCAAACAGTTTACCCGTATCGGTAAAGAGATCGTGATAGCAGTAAAAGCCGGCGGACCAGATCCTGCCACCAATCCGGCTTTACGTCGTTGCTTTCAGAATGCGAGAAGCGTGGGTATGCCCAAAGATCGTGTAGAAGCTGCCATCAAAAGAGCACAGGGTAAAGACACTTCGAATTATGAAGAGATCCTGTATGAAGGATATGCACCACATGGAGTAGCATTGTTGGTAGAAACTGCTACTGATAACCATGTAAGAACCGTAGCAAATGTTAAGAGTCATTTCAATAAAGGAAATGGCGCATTAGGCAATAGCGGTAGTGTAAGTTTCCAATTCAAAAAAATGGGTGTATTCAAATTAAAGCCTGAGGGGTTGAATATTGATGACCTTGAATTGGAACTGATTGATTTTGGTTTAGAAGAATTGGGAGAAAGTAATGACGATAACGGAAATCCAATTATTGTCTTACGTTGCGCATTTGTAGATTTTGGTAGTCTGCAAAAAGCACTGGAAGACAAAGGCCTCAACCCCATCAGCGCCGAGCTTGAATGGATTCCTACCACCACCGTTCCTGTTACAGATGAACAAGCCGAAGACGTAAGTAAACTGATCGAAAGATTAGAACAGGATGATGATGTGAATAAAGTGTTTCATAATATGGGTTAAGAAAGCTGCAAGCTGCATGCTTCAAGCGACACGCTTCAAGCTAAAAAACAATAGATTGATATTTTCAGCAGCCATTTCCAGTTTGGGAATGGCTGCTTTGTTAAAAAACTTGTGGCTTGCAGCTTGAAGCTTGAGGCCTGCCCAAATGCTCTTACCTTTACACTATGAACACATTTACACATTCCCCCCACCCAGTCATTCTCTTCGATGGGGTTTGTAATTTATGTAATGCAAGTGTTCAGAAAGTGATCAAGCATGATCCGAAAAGAAAATTTCGGTTTGCTTCTTTACAAGGTTCTTTCGGACAAGAAGTGCTGAAGCAATTTCATTTATCCGGTACAGATTTCAATACGTTTATTTTATTGAAAGAAGATCAGATCTATACCAAATCTACTGCAGCATTGAAAGTGGCTAAAGAGATGAGTGGATTGTGGTCGCTGTTATATGTGTTCATCATCGTCCCTCCTTTCATCCGAAACTTTTTTTATGATTTAGTTGCCAAGAACAGGTACAAATGGTTTGGCAAACAAGATGCTTGCTGGCTTCCTACTCCTGATTTGAAAGCATTATTTTATGAATAAATAAGCCACAGATTCACAGATTAATGAATAATCCTTGAATCTATGGCCAAAAAATAATCACTTGCAGCTTGACTTGCAGCTTGCAGCGTGAAGCTTGTAGCTTGATGCCTGTAGCTTTTCACTCAATCACTCTGCCATTAAAGATCTCACTGCATCCATTACATCTTCTGCATTCGGCTTGGCAAAATAATCACCATCACTTCCGTATCCGGGACGATGGGCTTTTGCGGTTAAGGTTCTTGGACTTGCATCCAACCATTTATAACCGCCTTGCTCTTCCATCACTTTATTAAACATATAGGCTGCTGCTCCTCCAGGAACATCTTCATCGATGAAAATGATACGACTGGTTTTTTTCAGTGACTGCAAAATCACATGATTCAAATCAAACGGTAATAGTGTTTGTACATCTACAATCTCACAATCAATTCCTTCAGCAGCAAGTCTATCTGTAGCATCCTGAATAATGCGTAATGTAGAACCATAAGAAACCAATGTAACATCAGTACCCTCACGAATAATTTCAGGTACACCCAAAGGAACTGTATACTCTAATAAATTATCAGGTAATTTTTCTTTTAATCGATAGCCATTCAAACACTCCACAATAATTGCAGGATCATTGGATTGTAACATGGTATTATACATACCTACTGCTTGCACCATATTTCTTGGCACACACACATACATACCACGTAGCGCATTGATCACCACACCCATCGGAGAACCACTATGCCAAATGCCTTCCAAACGATGTCCGCGTGTACGGATGATTACGGGACAACTTTGCTGTCCCTTGGTTCTGAAATGCGTTGTGGATACATCGTCACTCAAAGGTTGTAAACCATAGAGCAAATAATCAAGGTATTGAATTTCAGCAATGGGTCTCAATCCACGCAATGCCATACCGATGGCTTGTCCAACAATGGTTAATTCACGAATACCGGTATCCAGTATTCTGTCTTTTCCATGTTTCTCTTGTAACCCGGCGAATCCCTGGTTCACATCACCAGTGTAACCAACATCTTCTCCAAAAGCATACACTTTCGGATTGGCTGCAAATAAGGCATCAAAATATTTGTTCAATACTTCATACCCATTTACCGTAGGTGCATCAAAAGCAACAAGGGGTTTTACTTCCGGTACATTGAGTGCACTTTTAGCACCTTCATTATACAGATGACTGTTGTATAAGGATGTATTTTCTTCCAGCAGCTGCGCTCTTAATGCTTTCAGCTCTTCAGCAGAAGGTGAAAAAGGTGCAGTTTCAATGGCAACAGCTATTGCTCGTAAAATATCTCTTCGTAATGGTTCTTTATTGGCTGCCAATTCATTTGCCATTTGTTGGATGGCATTGTACTTATCAATATCATTCACCATCACCTGACGAATCAATGTTGCAGCTTGCTCTGCTTGTTGTTTGATGGGAGCAACATATTTTTCCCAGGCACGATTACGCGCTTCTTTCACGGTTTCTTTTGCTGCCGCTTCTACTTCTGTTAGTTCTTCGATAGAAGCCAGTCCATTTTCAATCATCCACTCTTTCATCTTCTTGATGCAATCCCATTCTTTTTCCCATTCCAATCGCTCCGGACTTTTATAACGCTCATGGCTACCGCTGGTAGAATGTCCTTGTGGTTGTGTAACTTCTTCCACATGGAATAAAGCGGGTTGATGTGTTTCGCGTACTTTTTGTAAGGCTTCTTCAAATACTTCACACATGCCGGCATAATCCCAGGCTTTCACTTTATAAATATGGATACCGTTGGTATCGGCTTGTTTTTGAAACCCTTTTAGTGCAGCAGAGATAGAACCCTTTGTTGTTTGAAAATTTTTCGGAACAGAGATGCCATAACCATCATCCCAAACAAATACTGCCAGTGGCACTTGTAAAACACCGGCGGCATTAATCGTTTCCCAGAAATGTCCTTCGCTGGTACTGGCATCACCGATGGTGGTAAAACAGATTTCATTTCCATGATGACTCAATTGCTCAAACGCTTCCGGATTCTTTGTTGATCGAAAACAGCGTGAAGCAAAAGCAAGGCCTAATCCGCGGGGCATTTGTCCGGCAGTAGGCGCTATATCAGAAGAAACATTTTTTCTATTAGCAAGATCCAACCAATTACCATTCTCATCTACAAAACGGGTAGAGAAATGGGCATTCATTTGACGACCAGCACTAAAGGGTTCATTCTTTATATCCGGATCCGCATACAGCTGTGCAAAGTATTGTTCAACACTTGCCAGGCCTGTTGCAAACATGAATGTTTGATCACGGTAATAACCGCTTCTAAAATCGCCGGGTTGAAAAAATTTAGCCATGGCAATCTGCGCGATTTCTTTTCCATCACCAAAAATTCCAAACTTGGCTTTACCGGTCAATACTTCTCTTCTACCCAACAAACTCACTTCACGACTAATCATAGCGATACGATAATCTTCGATCACCGCATTGCGAAATCCGTCGAAAGACAACATGTCGTTTTTATATCCCAAAGATGAACTTGATTCCATGCGGCAAAAATAACATTACCAACGGAATAGGCTAACGGAAATTAGTTTTCTGCAAAAATTGTAGTAACCCGCAAAAAACGGCATGATATTCGCATTATTTGTCTTAGAATGGCGGTAAAAGACCTTTTGGGATAAAAAATTGGCAAATCCTAGTCTTACCGCTTTTATTTCTGTTGTAACTTTGAGAAAAGCATAATAAATACCTATTGATATGAAGAAGTTTTTGTTTTTAACCGTACTGGGTTTAGTTGCCAGTTTTGGAGTAATGGCACAGGATATCAAATTTTCTGAAGGTGCATTTAAGTTTGGAAAAATTGAGCAGAATAAACCTGTGACCCATGTATTTACTTTTACCAATAATGGTGCTAAGCCTGCTGTTATTGAATTTGCAACTGCAGAATGTGGTTGTACAACACCTGAATACAGCAAAGAGCCTGTTTTAAAAGGCAAGAACAGCACTATCAAAGTAACCTACAATGCAGCAGCATTGGGTACTTTTAGTAAGCGTGTTACCATTAAGTTTGCGGGTGTTAATGATCCAGTGATTCTTACCATTGAAGGTGAAGTGGTAGCTGCGAAAACCACTGCAAAAGCCAGTAAATAGTAGTCGCTAAATATATTTAGTGGAAGAGCGGTCCTGATAAAGGATCGCTTTTCTTTTGTACACAACTGTAGCCCTATCTTTGCGGCATGTTACAGATCAGTCAACGTGGACAGGCCATGCCTGCATCCCCCATCAGAAAACTTGTTCCTTATGCAGAAGCTGCTAAAAAGAAAGGAACCAAAGTATATCATTTGAATATTGGACAACCGGATATCGAAACCCCCAAAATGGTTCTTGATGCGGTTCGCCATAGTGATTTTAAGGTATTGGAATACAGTCACAGTGCCGGTAATGAGAGTTATAGAAAGAAACTGGTAGGATATTATCAATCTGTAGGGATTGATGTAACCCCTCAACAAATCATCATCACCACCGGTGGAAGTGAGGCCATTTTATTTGGTTTTATGTCTTGCCTGGATGCCGGCGATGAAGTGATTATTCCTGAACCTTTCTATGCCAACTACAATGGCTTTGCCGTTGCCGCCGGTGTAACCGTAGTTCCGGTAACTTCTCATATTGAAAATGGTTTTGCATTACCCCCCATTGAAGAGATTGAAAAAAAGATCAGTTCCCGAACCAAGGCTATTGTGATCTGCAATCCGAATAATCCTACAGGATATTTGTACAGTGCGGCTGAAATGGAACAGTTGAAGGATATTATTTTACGCCACAATTTGTATTTATTTTCTGATGAAGCCTATCGCGAATTCTGTTATGAAGGTCATCAGGTAAGTGCTTTGCATTTGAAAGGAGTAGATGATCATGTGATCATCATGGATACCATCAGTAAAAGATACAGTGCTTGTGGAGGTAGAATTGGCGCTTTCATTACACGCAACCAACAAGTGCTGGATGCCGCCATGAAATTTGCACAGGCGCGACTCAGTCCACCGAGCTTTGCACAAATTGCCGGTGAAGCGGCGATTGACTTGCCTGCAGATTATTTTGATACCACAAAAGCTGAATATAAATCACGCCGCGACCTGATCGTCAAGCGTCTCAATGCCATGGAAGGGGTATTTTGCCCGAATCCGGGTGGTGCTTTTTATGCGATGGCCCAATTACCGATTGATGATGCAGATATTTTCTGTCAATGGCTTCTAGAATCCTTCGAACATGAAAAGCAAACCGTGATGTTAGCTCCTGCTACCGGATTTTATGGCACACCCGGATTGGGGAAAAAAGAAGTAAGACTTGCTTATGTTTTAAATCTCCAGGATATCAATGCGGCTATGGATTGTCTGGAAAAAGCTTTAAAAGCGTATCCTGGTCGTCAATAGATTGATTTTCAATTATTATTACATAAAAATAGCTTGATGCAAATACATCAAGCTATTTTTATGTAATATATTATAATATTTATAATGTTTATTAAATGATTAATTTTATAAAATTTTTGAACATTTTTTACGAATTATTAGATATTGTTTAAATAATTATATGAAAAATCGATAAAAATACCTATCTTTATAATATGTTGCTGAATTGTAGCATACAAACATGAAATAGCTTTTTTCTTATATGGCAAGCAATCGAAGACCGTCCTCTGTTTCTACAGAGGACTTTTTATTTACTGCACTTCTCCGGCACCCGGTTATTACTAAAGAAAGAAATCAGTTCATGAATTGTCCATCATTGTGCTGCTAATGCAAAAGAAGAACTGATAATACCTACCCACAAGATCATATGCCTTAGAATGCATCCATTTTGGTTGCATTATATCCCGCTTCCATCATAGCTATTCTCGGCTAAATCCTTGATATTTGTTTAACACTGTTTAGAGATGACCAGAGCAACAATACTCGCTCAAAAAGTATCTCGCTGTTTATGAGACCATTCGCTTTTATACTTACGATTTGGCTGTTCACCTGTTCGCAGGTGAACGCACAAAGCTATACCTCTACCTATGGATCTGCCTATGCAGGAAGTACAGGCATTAGAAATAATCCGGCCGCATCGGTAAATTCTGCCTATAAATGGGACCTTACGCTTTTTACTGTGCAGGCTAAAGTGAGTACCAACTCCTTGTTCATGCGGAATGACTCGGTTTTCCTTACACATCCTTTTAAAAACAGATTCTTACACAATAACATCGATATCAGTTTATTCAATTTTTTATACAAGCCGAATAATAAACATGCTTTTGCCATTAATCTGAGAGCAAGATCCTATAACCATATCAGAACAGAACCGCTTACTGCAAGTGATTCCATTTATAGTATCCATGATTTTCTTGTACAAAACCGATCTACACCTTACTTAGAAGGCTTTGCAACACATACCGGTTGGCTAGAAGCTGATTTGAATTATTCGCGGGTTTTACATGAGTCCTATAACAGTAAACTAACAGGTGGCATTACACTTCAGATCATGAAAGGTATCTCCGGAGCTTTTGCCAGGATCAATAAGCTTAGTTATTTGGAAACAAAAACATCTACAGACACTATCTATAATTTTATTACCGGTGGCAGTGCATTTGGTTATTCTTCCAATTACGATGAATCACCATCTGGAACACCCACCGGATCTGAATTTGTAAAAAATAGTTTAACCGGATTGGGATTAAGCATTGGTGCTGAATATTTGTTGTATGGAGAAAACAATAACAGCTATCAACAAAACAATGCCATCAATTATCAATGGAAAATAGGCGTTGCTTTAATGGACTTGGGTGCCAATAAATTCAAATCCGGAGAGTTTGGGGGAGTATACAGAAATATTGATCCGTCCATTACAGATATTGATGCAGATAGAAAGTTTACGAATATTGAATCTGCAAGAGATTTGAGAGATTCTTTAGCCACCATTTTCACTACTTCAGAAAATATCAGTAATCGTTTTAAAATTGGTAATCCAACCAGACTTGTTATCAATGTTGACAGGTCTTTTGGCAACAACTTGTATTTGAATACAGACTTGAGTATCAATTTACATGGAACGTCTGGTTTCAGAAGACTTTTAACCAGAGAAGTCAACTTACTGACTGTGACTCCAAGATGGGAGACTTTGAACTGGGGTTTCTATTTACCGATCCAATACAATAGTCAAAATCAGTTTCATATCGGTGCCGCTTTCAAAGCCGGTCCCCTGGTATTGGGGCTTCATAATCTCCAGTGGGTAAAACAAATTAAAAATCTAAGTGGTGGTGGCTACTTGATGTTAAGCATTCATCCTTTTAATAAAAGAAAAGTCATCAGTAAGCTGGATTGTCCGGAATAAAAATGGGGGGTAATGAATTTCGAAAATACAATCGCTGTGTTAATCCGCTCCACTGCAATCAGGTATTATGATTCACTACCCACCCAATTATCTTAAGCAATCATTTGCTTGGCTACATTCTGCTGATGATTGACGTGCGGGAATTTGAAATTCGTTTTTTCATATTTCAACTTCAATTCATTCAATATTTCAAAACTGATCGGATGACGAATCAAATCGATGACTGTTGAAAAACGATTCAGTTTTACAATATCATCAGGATCAATAGAAGAAGAAAGAATCACAAAACGTACCGAAGGAAATATGTATGCATATTTTTCTGAGAATACTTCCAGAAACTCCCATCCATCCATCACCGGCATGTGAAGATCCAGAAACACCAATTCCGGTACATCCGAGGGGGTTCTACTGTTGAGTAATAACTGATCAAATACTTGTAAGGCTTTTAAACCATTACCTGCGGTAATGACATCTGCAGCAAAAGCTGTTTTGCTGATCATTTTGCTGGATACAAACAAAGAAATCTCATCATCGTTCACAACCATTACTTTCCTGAACATATACTTTGTTTTTTAGGTTATCGAATCCCTTTCCACTGCTGTTAACAGTGAATTTCATTAGGGGGGGTGGATATTGGATTTGAAACCTCTGAATGGATACATTTACTTACGAGAAATACATTCATTCAGTTTAACAAAGTAAGTTTCATTCAGTGCCTTCTACAATAACGTTTCCCTTCAAAAAACAGTAGGTGATCGGATACATTCGGTAGTAATTACACTACATAAAATGAGGCTTGAGGGGGTATGGGGTATAGCTGATGGCATATAGTCCATAGTCCATGGTAAAAGCAGAGGGAGTCTTGAAAGTAGAGTATAGAAACTGCAATAGGGTTGATGGGTATAGCTTATGGACCATAGACTATAGACTATGGTCTATGGTCTATGGTCTATGGTCCATGATCTATAGTAAAGAAAGAGGCTGTATCAGAGTTTTGATACAGCCTCTTATCTTAAAAGTTATAAGAAGATTAGTTCAATCCGCCTTTACGGGTAGCTTTTGTTGGCGTTGGCCACTGGCCCGGTTGACCTGTTCTAGGATTGATCGGTAACACAATTTTTTCACGTGATGTTTTGGTATTGTCTTCACTGGCCATGTATGCTAAAATAGCGGTAAGGATGGCATTGTTTCTTACATCATCGAATACAATTTTATCATACGTATCGCGATTGGTGTGCCAGGTATAATTACCATAAGACCAGCCAAGTGAACTCAGTGAAAAAGCGGGTGCCCCTGCTGCAAGAAAAGAAGCATAATCAGATCCGCCTCCACCTGGAGAACCCGGGAAATTAGTAGTGATATGCTGACGAATATCGCTTGGCACACGCGTGAGCCAACGACTGATGTATTCATATGCATTCAAAAAACCTTGTCCGGAAATATTAGCAACACGTCCGGTACCATTATCCTGATTGAAAAGTGCTTGTACATTTTGTACGATCTCAGGATGATCTTCTACAAAAGCACGTGAACCATTCAAACCTTGCTCTTCACTACCCCAATGTCCAACCAAAATGGTCCTCTTCGGATTGGGTAATATTTTTTTGAGGATACGCATGGCTTCCATCATGGTGAGTGTACCGGTACCATTATCGGTTGCACCTGTACCACCATCCCATGAATCAAAATGTGCTGAGAGGATCACATACTCATCCGGTTTTTCAGAACCTTTGATTTCTGCAATCGTATTGAAAGTAGGCTGAACACCTGTTTCTTTTGAATCAGCACGAACACTGATCTGTGGTTTGCTGCCTGATTCCGTTAAACGGAACAACAAACTATAATCTTCCAGAGAAAGATCAATGGTGGGTGTTTTTTTGGTATTCGCACTAAAGATCTTGTTCACGCCAAAGCCTTGTGACCAGTTAGACTGAATAACCCCCAATGCACCTGCTTCTTCTAAAGCAACGGCCAGTGTACGCGCATTGTAACCGGATTTAGAGATTCTTCTTTGCCATGCCTGGGTTAATTCAGCACGGTTTTTCTTCATCTTCTCAATAGACTCTTTTGTTCCAAACTCATCCCAGTTGTAATCAGGTCTACCGGTAGGTTGTGCCATAGAAACCAATACAAATTTTCCTTTGACATTGGGTAACCATTGCTGAAAAGCGATAGAGTCAGCTGCATCTGCCAGAACAATGGTTTCACCGGTAACCGTCTTACCACCGGTACTTGGACTCCAAGCCAATTGCATGCCTTCCAATGATTTTACCCATGGTGAGATCATATCAACATGTGTAATACCACGATCCCATCCACGCCATTCACCCCATTTTTCATTCCTTGCCGGAATACCCCAAGCGGTATATTTTGCAACCGCCCAATCATTGGCTTGCTTCATTTTTGGACTTCCCACCAAACGTGGTCCGATACCATCCATTAACTCGTGTGCAAGTTTCTCCAACTGAGAATTTTCTGTGGCTTCTTTTACGATAGCATCCACAATCGGGTCTTTGATTGCCGGCGTTTGTGTGAATCCGGGACGCTGAGCATACGAAATATTACCCAGAAGTAAAAGGATAACGATAAAAAGCGAGGCTACATAACTGTAATGGCTTCGCTGCCTTAAGTTGATTTTGGTTTTCATTGACGGAAGTTAATAAAAGCATCCGCAAATCAATGATCATCCAACCATTATTAGATAAACGGGTGAACGCGGAGCTGCATAAGTTGAACATGCAGCTACTTAAAACGATTCCTATTGTTGTATGCTCAAACCGATACCGGTGATATATGCAGGATTTTTACTATAATATTGATTTTGCATGAAGGCGAGAAAATCGCTTAATGCCTGCTGAATCGGCTGCATATTTTTGGGACGCGCTTTTCGAATGTCTTCATGTGAAACCCTTACCGTTTTTGTATAAGCTACCAAGCTATCCCAGCTTACCGGTTTGGGAAAACTGACGACACAACTGGTGCTTTCCATTTTTTTATAGGGCCAATAATGCCAGCCGATATTATTTTTCTCTAGTAGTTTTCTAAACGAAAGAATCCACGCATCATTATTTTCTCCTGTTTCGCCTACATAAATGGGGACATTGTATCGATTTCGAAAGTCTACATATTCCTGTATTACTTCTTGCGTGGTATCGGTCCAGTATTTATGAAAACTGTAGACCAATTTATCGTCAAAGGGTTTTGAGAAAATATGGAACTTAGAAGCCCATTGTGCGCCTTCCAAAAAAATAAGATGATTGTTATCTACCTCTCTGACCGCACCTACTATTTTTCGATACAGTGGTTCCAGCAAAGGATTCAATTGATCCTGATCAAAGAAATGAGCGATGGGTTCATTGAGCAAATCATAGCCAAGAATAATCGTTTCATTTTTATACCTGTTTGCGATGCGTTTCCAGATATTAATGGTTTGCGCTTGGCAACCACTGTCGGTATACAGAAAAGGATAACCATAACTATTGTCAATATTATCTCCCGTTTGACCACCCGGTGCTCCATGCATATCGAGCAATAGATAAAGCTGGTATTTTTTACACCAGTTTACTACCTGATCCATATAATAAAATCCGCGGGTACTATCATTTGCTCCTAAGTACGATTCATTGGTAAAGAGCCGATAATCGAATGGAAGACGAACACTATTGGATCCCATTTCTTTCAAGAGGCGGATATCCGCTTCGGTGATATAGCTATCCAGGTACTGTTTCCAAAAACGGGTATTGGCTGATGGACCGATGAGTTCAAGCAACACCTGCTCAATCATCCAGGGTGCGTTCACTTTGTCGAATTTGAACATATAGCCTTCGGGGAGTAACCAGTTGCCAAGATTGGTTCCTTTAATAAGAAAAGGTTTTCCTTCAGGGGAATAAATATGCTGACCACTTGCATAAACAAATTTTTGTTGTGCCCCTACCAATAAAGGCATCATCAAAAAGAAATAGATCAGTAGCTTTTTCATTATAGTCATCAAGTTACTACAATTTGAGGGTACTGTATAACAGCATCATCGCCTACTCATATGTATGCTACTTCAACAATATTCAGTCCCTGATTAAGGTCTTGGAAATACTCATAAACAAGTTAATTACTAACTGACTGGGCAACTCATAGGGTTGATCTTTAACGCACAAGTCTGATCGGATATCCCTGCATGTGAACTGTAGACCTTCTTTCATAGCTTTCAGGTGCGTTTATCTGACCCTGTGTATTAAATTTAGTTATGTCATAGGTGAAAATATTATCTGTATATCTGGGTTTTCGGTTTTGTGCTTTTGCCAATCGATCTTCAGTTAAAAAATTCCAATAAATAAAAATTGTCTTTTTAGAGTAAGGCAGATTTATGTCATAACTGTTAGTAAAATAAAACCCAGCTACTTCTGTATTATAATCTTTCCGAACCTCAAGGAGATTATTGTAGGTTGTTTTGTATTCAATTTTGAACCAATCATTTTTAGGGGTCATTGCCCACCAAACAGCTTTATTATTATCGTTCCTGTCTACGGCATTTCCGTAACGCGAGATTGAACGGTTAGGGATAGCAGAAAAGCCTGATTTATTTTTGCCCTTGAGTTTAAGAATGCGGCTCTCATCTTTTCTATGACCGCTGTTCCAATAAACAGCACCATATTGTTTGCTTCCGTCTTTTGTGGCTAGGGTAAAAACAGCATCTGGAATATATAGCTCATGCCAATCGCCGATATTGGCACTAAAATGTTTCCAATCATTGATAGTTGGCACTCGCCAACCTTCAGGTGCAATTCTTTTTTCATTCATAATTACATACATATTGTATTCTAAACCCAGCCGTGGATCCTGATTGGGGTCATATTGATGGTAGCGCCAGCAAGGAATTTCTGCATGAAAATAATTGATCCAGTCTTCTTCATTTTTAGCCATTACAATAGGCGTTCCATCACTGAAATAGGTCATCTTCAGGTTTTCCTTTGTCCAAGTCATATTACCCGCAGTAATAGAGTAAAGCGCCAAATCCTTGAAATAGGCCTGTTCCTCGCTGAAGGTATTAGCCTTTTTTTTCAGCTCTGTCGCAGCAGCATCGGTTATCCGTTTCAAATATTCGTCATATTTTCTTTCCAGTAGACTGCTGGTTTCAAACTGTTTTCGAATGTCATCAATCTCCTTTTGCGTTTTAGTTTGACTGTTAGGTGGATAGCTGGCCTGAATGGCAACACGAGCTGCCTGCATCTTTTTCTGAGGCGTCATCTCCTTGTTTCTGAAATCATCCTCTAGTTTTCTTAAACCGGCATTGATCAGCGCCTCTTGTTGTAATAATTTTTGATGGGCATCACCGGTTGTGTATGCAGCCAGACGCTTGTATTTCTCAATGGCAATTTTGGCATCGATGAATTGTTCATTGTGCAGGTAATTATAAACCAGTAGCGATTGGGTTTTGATGGTGGGGCCTATCCCTGTTTCAATTTGTTTCAGTAATCGGATGCTTGATGTAAATGCCCCTTCTTCGTAAAAAACTTTTGCTTGTTTGTAAATCTGTATATAATCCTGTGCAAAAACTTGGATTTGAAATAACAAAATCAACAATACAAGTATATGCAATCGTTTCAGCTTTAGAAGCTGTACAATTAATAATTGTCTCTTAATTATTTCACCAGATTTATGCATACTTTTTGATTCATGAATGATGTTAAAAAAGGAAGCGGGTATTTTATTGATAAGTACCTAAAAATCGCACCTGCTTGGATTTAGTGATCCCGTAAACATGGGTGCGAGACCTAGTACCACAACCCGTTGAACTAGAACCACAATTAGGCCCAATATATTCTGCTACGGGAAAAGTTTGAACTATATCGGCCGGTATTGTAATACCATGAAAGTAACCCTGATATTCTGTGTATGGATTGGGGTAAGAAACCTGAAATAGCGTTTGTAATGTTTCAGCATCTACCAGAGAAACACCAGTGGGTGTTCTTACCAAGATACAGTTTACAGACTCTATAAATTGTGGATAGGCGTTGGTATAAGTTAGCAGCAGTTTACCCTTGATCGAATAAATGTCTGATTGAATCGGAAATTGAATATAGGCCCTTTCACTGGGTCTTTGGTAACGTTTGCCTTCCATACGAGCTATGAATAAAGTACCTTGATTATTCTGCGAGATTTCCTTGTAAGTAGTCGGCACAATATATTTACCATACCCATTCTTGATACCAGTTTTCCCGTTAACAGTGACAAACATAAACGTATCTTTTTTTACCTGATCAGTCTCACCCCAAAAATCATTGCGGGCGTAGGGCTGAGTTTCCCGTACTTGGACAAGTGCCGCCTGCACTTCTTCCATAGGCGATGGTTTCTTTTCACCTTTTTCATATTGCTCAAAAAGTGTGGCGATGGTTAACATTTCCTTTACCGGCCACCGGGCTGATGTAACATAAAATTGATCAATGGTAATGTTTTTTGCCTGATTGAATTCCTGTAACCAGGATTTTTTTGCATCAGCATAAATTTCATAATGCTGATGAGTATTAAATTTCTTATCAATAAAATTCTCTCCTTTACCCTTTCTAATGCCAGGTACGCTTAAGGGATTTTTCCCGCTGGGCTCAAACAACAAACCTTCTTCTACATTGGTGGTAACATTATAATTAAAACCAGCAGAAAATGAAGAGTGGATTCGTTTATATGTGTCGAAATCAAATCGCCAATAAATGACAAACTTTACATCAAGTGGTTTAATAGCGTCAAAACGCAATAATAAATCGGGGTACTTTGCCAACTTATTACGTTCAACAGTATATCCAGCACCACCTTCCTGATATACTTGATATCTCCCACTAGTAGTCCATTGAAAATTATAATTTTCCACCGGCTCTCCAAATAATGTCCACCATTCCATAGTGAGCACAGCCGCTTTTACCATACCGTTTACTTTAATCCCACTTTCTCTATACTCATCCGGAAAGCTAGGCAGATTGGAATAATTCTGAATTCTATTTTTACGCCCGTTATAGATACCCGATGCTGGATTGAAATCTAATGAGGCCAGAAAGCGGCCTTCACTACGTTGTATAGTACCCTGACTATTTGCAGGAAAGTAAACACAGAAACACGAGAGCATGATAAGTACATACGGTACAAAGGGTGCCTTCATAAATATTTTATTTTATGATCAACATCTGCTCAGCGTTCGGAAAAGTTATGAAAAAAATATATATCAACGCTTTTTTGTTGAACGATATATGAATGCTCTACAAACTAAAAAATATTTTTTTCTGAAAATACCATGTAGCGAGATATCAACGAGACTATTAGCAGGGGCAGGATTTGAAAGCCAACGATCTTATTGGCACTGAGATATCAGCCTTGGCTGATCGTCTCGGCCCGAGACCTTGGGTTATGGGCAAAAAAAAGAGCCTTCATTGAAGACTCTGTATCGTAGCGGGATCGGGAGTTGAACCCGAGACCTTTGGGTTATGAATCCAACGCTCTAACCACCTGAGCTACCCCGCCATTTGTAAATTTTCATTTACGGGGTGCAAATATAGGGGTTCATGCTTAGTATGCCAACAATTTGGCGATTCGTTCTTTAACGGTTTGGGCATTGGGTAACATGGCAGCTTCCAATACCAGATTGATGGGCACTGCAGGTAAATTCAATGCCCCCATTACCTCTACCCTGGCATCCAAAAAGTGATAACAATGATTGGTAATACGTAACGCCAATGCTTCTGCAAAGGAATTATTTTGCTGTTCCTCACTCAAAACCAATACTTTTCCATGTTTTTTGACCTGCGTGAAGATCATTTCTTCATCTAAAGGATACAGGGTCCGTAAATCAACAATTTCAACCTGTCCGGGTAACTGAGCTGCGGCTGCTTTGGCCCAATACACCCCCATTCCATAGGTGATCACACAAACGGTTTCTCCTTTTTTCACACGGGCTGTATCGGCCGCCAGTACAATATTGGCTTTACCCAATGGCAACAGATAATCCTTTGACGGTTCTACCATCTTTGCATCTTCCGTTCCGGGCACTTTGCTCCAGTATAATCCCTTGTGCTCCAGCATGACTACCGGATTGGGGTCATGAAATGCGGCTTTGAGTAAGCCTTTCATATCAGCGGTATTCGATGGGTACACCACTTTAATACCTTTGATGGTCAACAAAGTGCTTTCAACACTTCCGCTATGGTAAGGTCCGCCCCCACCATAAGCACCTGTGGGTACTCTTAACACCATCCCTACCGGGAATTTTCCATTGGAGAGATAGCAGGACTTTGATAATTCTGTGACGAGTTGATTAAACCCGGGATAGATATAATCTGCAAACTGCACTTCTACCATGGGTTTGATACCGAGTGCAGAAAGACCTGCTGTTGAACCTACAATATAGGCTTCTTGAATAGCCGTATTAAAAACCCGATGCTCTCCAAATTTTTCTCCTAGTGTTGCCGCTTCTCTGAAAACACCACCCAAACGGGCTCCTACATCCTGACCATATAAAATAGCTTCCGGGTATTCTTCCATCAGTTCTTCTATGGCATGCAGTGCGGCATCCACCATCAATACTTTCTCGCCGTTCTTTGGACTGCGCTGGCCTTTTTCTTCTGTTACCGGTGTGGGTGCAAACACATGTGCTGCTACCGAACGTGGATCGGGATCAGGTGCTGCTTGTGCACGCTGAAAATCTGCCAATACTTTTTCTTCTGCCTGCTTTTCAATATCTGTAATCACATGTTCGGCAATACCTACATCCGTGAGTAATAATCTTAATTTAGGAAGCGGATCATACAACCCATGCTTCAATAAATCTTCTCTGCTTCTATAAAACTCTCGTCGAACACCACTGGTATGATGCCCCAACAAAGGCACTTTAGCATGTACCAATGCAGGTTTTCTCTCCGCACGTGTATAGGCAATGGCTTCTGTCATGGTTTCATAACTGCGAATAAAATCGCTACCATCACATTGCCATCTTCTCAACCCTTTAAACCCTTGTGCATAATCATACGCATTCATGGCTCTTACTTCTTCAGCAGAAGCACTGATGCTCCATTGATTATCCTGCACCAAATAAATTATAGGTAATTGTTTGAGCACTGCAAACTGTAAGGCTTCACTCACTTCTCCCTCCGTAACACTCCCATCGCCTAATGAACAAATGACAATGGGTAATTGTCCATCAACACTGCGTAACTTATCACTTTGTATTCTTTCCAGATATTGTATCCCCTGCGCCAATCCTGTGGTAGGAATGGTTTGCATACCAGTGGCACTACTTTGATGGATGATAGATGGACGATTTTCATCTCTGCTGCTAGGGTGACAGTAATAGGATCGTCCTCCGGAAAAAGGGTCTTCTTTTTTTGCTAACAATTGCAACATCAACTCATAAGGCTGAAACCCGATGGATAACATGATGCTATCATCTCTATAATAAGGACTTACCCAATCGCAAGGCAACAACTGCATACCGGTTGCCAGTTGAATGGCTTCATGTCCGCGAGAGGTGGAATGTACATATTTACAGATCTGTCTATTCGCATCATAGGTATCACACATGGACTTTGCGGTGACCATGAGTTGATATGCTTTCAGTAATAATTCCGGAGTCAACATGAATTAGACGATCTTCTTTTCCTGATGATTATTTGATCTCGAGTTCAAACATTTTTTCTTCTTTGAGATACCCTTCCAATACGTCTCCAACTACACATTCACCTACACCGGAAGGTGTTCCTGTAAAAATCAAATCCCCAATATTGAGTGAAAAATATTGGGATACATGTGCTATGATGTAATCACAAGAAAAGATCATGTCAGCGGTATTACCATCCTGAACCAGTTCCTTATTTTTCTTCATGGAGAACTGAATCGGTGAGCTCATGAATTCGGGCCGAATAGGCACCCATTTTCCTACTATGGCAGATTGATCCCAGGCTTTCGCTTTTTCCCAAGGCAGTCCTTTCTTTTTCAGTTCTGCCTGAATATCTCTGGCGGTAAAGTCGATTCCTACCGTAATAGCATCATAGTATTTTGATGCCTGATGCTCTTGAACATATTTACCATTCTTAGAAACCCTGAGCACCAACTCTGCTTCATAGTGAAGCTCATTGGTAAATTCAGGATAATAAAAAGGGGCATTAGGCTGAAGCAGGGCAGATTTTGGCTTCATGAAAATAACGGGCTCCTCCGGAACTGCATTTCCCAGTTCCTTGGCATGATCTGCATAATTCCTGCCTACACAAAAAATTTTCATACGCGTACGTTTATCATGTTAACCAGACATCTTTTCACATCTATTCCTGAAAAGGATGGATGTTTTTCACAGAATTATGGTAATGATAATGTCTTATTAAGATATAATAACGTCTGAAACAGACTAATATTATAAGAAATTGAGGTTATTTACCTGGCTCATGGTTTTCTCCAACCCAATGGTTGCAAATGACTCAATAATTTCGATAGATTTCTCAATCTTAGACTGGATAATTTTTTGTTCATCCGGCAACCACCTGCCTAGCACAAACTCAACCTGACGTCCTTTGGGGAACTGATTGCCAATACCAAAACGAAGTTTGGGATATTGGTCTGTACCCAAAGTCAGTTGAATATCTTTTAATCCATTATGCCCTGCATCAGAGCCAGAGCCCCGTAACCTTAATTTGCTCAAAGGTAAAGCCAGATCATCCACAATAGTGAGTGTACGACTGATATCAATCCCTTCTTTGTCCATCCAATATTTCATCGCTTTTCCACTCAAGTTCATATATGTGGTGGGCTTGATACAAATAAATACACGTCCCTTCCATTTCACTTCAGCAACTTCTGCTAAACGATCTAGTTTGAAAAAAGTACCATGTTTCAACACAAATGCACTCACTACATCAAAGCCAATGTTATGACGAGTATGTTTGTATTCATCTCCAATATTACCTAGCCCAACGATCAAAAATTTATTCATAGACAGGCAAAAATAAACAAGAGTTTTCTCAGTAGATGACTTAATTTTCATGGGCGCAATGGATAAATAGAGACATGTACATTCCCCAGACAATCAGAAACATATTAGATTTTGGCATTCACGCCACTTTAGACCCCATTGAATTAAAGAAAACAAGGGTTTTGAATCTTTGTGTTTTGTTGGGAATGCTTCATAATTTGGTTTTTATACCTATTAATCTTTATGAAGGACATTTCTGGAATGTTGGATTACTGGTATTGAATTTTACGGGTGGATTGATTTTTCTACTGATTAATTATTACAAGTACATTCAAACAGCTCGTCTAATTTTGAGTCTTTTATCTACTGCGAGTCTTTGTTTAAGTGCTATTAAGTTTCAAAATGGTAATGAATATTTCCTAATTACCAATTTGGTAATCATTAATATCATTTTTAAAAAGCCTATACTGATTAGTATATTTTCTATACTCACTATTTTTTGTTTTGTTTTTATCCGTGTTAACGATACCAGTATTTGGATGTATGAGGCATTTCCCGAATACAGAGTAAAAATTAATATGACCAGTGCGCTGATTCTGGCTTTTCTTGGGCTTCTGTATTATCGATATGAACAAATCTTTTACGAGAAGGAGTTACAAGACAGTCAACTTAAGCTGGAGAAAAAAAATGCAGAACTAGAAGAGTCGAATACCACCAAAGAGAAACTCTTTTCCATCATCGCCCATGACCTCCGTTCTCCTATTGCACAACTCCGCAATACATTGGACTTAGTGAACAGACAACTGTTAACCCCGGAAGAATTTAATAAGCTTACCGAGCATGTGTCGATACAAGTAAAACAATTACAAGGCGGTCTTGACAATTTGTTGAAATGGAGCAATAGTCAGCTAGAAGGTATTGAGGCGAAACCGGAAAAAGTTGATTTTAAACATATGATGGGTTTGGTATTATCCATGATGGAAGCTGAGCTTGAAAACAAAGAGATCAAGGTGAGTGTACAGTCTGAAGGGGGACCGATTTGGGCAGATCCTGATCATTTACAACTGGTTTTGAGGAATCTACTATCCAATGCTATCAAATACAGTTATAAAAATCAAACCATAGATATTCATCATTATACCCGTAACCATGAAGTAATGATTTCGATAGCAGATCAGGGAGATGGAATGGATAAGTTGTTACGCGAGCATGTTTTCTCTTCTGCCAATATCATTTCAAAAAGGGGCACACTGAATGAAAAAGGAACAGGACTGGGTTTAAAACTCTGTAAAGAATTTGTTGAGAAGAATAGAGGTAGAATTTGGGTAGAAGAAAATCAACCCAAGGGCACCATATTCTTTGTGTCATTTCCTGCTACGATATAACAGAGAGGGTGTCTGAAAAGAAAATAAGTAGCTTATGGTTCATGGCTTATGGTCAATGGTCTACAGCAAAAGAAAGAGGCTGTATCAAACTTTTGACACAGCCTCTTATTTTCATAAGTATGTTCAACTTATTTTTTCTTCTCTTCTTTTGCAGCAGTTGCTTCTTCTTGTTTCAGCTGACGAGTCATTACTACTGAAGCAATTGGAATACGTGGAGAGTTCAAAATCTCCATATTATCTGCTTTTACATCTTCTACGCGGACGTTACCGTTCAGTTCAAGATTGGTAATGTCTACTGAAATGTTTTCTTTCAGATCTTTAGGGAAAGCTTTTACTTTCAATGCTTTCATTTTTGTAACCAGCTTACCACCTTCTTTCACACCCACAGAAGTACCTGTAAATTTGAGTGGCAGTGTAGCGACTACTTTTTTGTCATCCACCAACTCTAATAAATCAACATGGATCAGTGAGTCTTCTACTTTATCAAACTGAAGATCTTTCAGAATGCATTTGTAAGTTTTACCATCCACTTTAACCTCGGCCAGCTGAAATTCACTTGTGTAAACCAAAGGCTTGAAAGCCTTTGCAGGAGCAAAGAAATTGATCTCCTGTGCACCCCCGTAAATTACACCTGGCACGTTTTCCTGAGAGCGAATCTGGCGGGCGGCTTTTTTGCCATGTTCGGTCCTCAGTTGTCCTTCGATTGTAATTGTTTTCATATTTAAAATTTTGGACGGCAAAAGTAGGGAAAATCTGACGATTTTAAGCTACCAGCTTCGAGCCACGAGCTACGAGCCTAAAATAAAATTTAAAATTCATTACAAAATATTGATAATCAATAATTTGTAATGAATTTTAAATAATATGAAAACTAAAAGCTAGCGGCTCGTAGCTCGTAGCTCAAAGCTCCTACCCTCTTCCCTTCAATTGAGAATGAATAAAAAGGCTGGTGATGCTTTTATTTTCATATGCATTGCGGATGGCAATGGCGAAAAGGTCGGCTACGGAAATTACTTTGATCTTGGGAGAATCCTTTTTTAAAGGGATGGTATCACATACGACTAACTCCTCCAATACACTATCCTCAATATTTTCGTAGGCTTTACCGCTTAGTACCGGGTGAGTAATGAGTGCTCGTACACTTCTGGCACCCTTTTCTTTTAATAATCCTGCAGCCTTAGCAAGGGTACCCCCTGTATCACAGATATCATCTACCAATACAATATCACGATCTGTTACATCACCAATCACAACCATGCTGGCAATTTCATTGGCACGTTTACGATGCTTATCACAAATCACCATTTCTGCATTGAAGTAACTAGCAATCTCTCTTACACGGTTGGTACTTCCTACATCCGGAGCTGCGAATGTCAGGTTTTGCAATTTCAGTTGCTCGATATAAGGAATGAAAATGGCTGAACTATCTAAATGATCCACCGGTACATCAAAAAACGCCTGAATTTGAGCGGCGTGGAGATCCATGGTTATCACCCTGTCCGCTCCGGCTGCTTCCAATAGAGTTGCTATAAGTTTGGAGCCAATTGCGACCCTGGGTTTATCCTTTCGGTCTTGGCGGGCAAAACCATAATAAGGTATTACCGCAATGATTTTATAAGCACTGGCACGTTTGGCAGCATCGATCATCAGGAGTAATTCCATCAGGTTATCGGTGGGTGCATAAGTGCTTTGAACAAGGAAAACATAATCGCCGCGAATACTTTCCAGAAAGATGGGCTGAAATTCACCGTCACTGAATTTCTGAATATTGATTTTTCCGATGGGGGCGCCGAAACGCTGTGCTATTTTTTCTGCCAGCACTTGAGATCCTGTACCGGAGAAAATCTTGACAGATGGATTCATAATTGCAGGAATGAGCGGCGAAGATAGAGATTAGGTTCACAAATTTTCATTTGAAATTTTCAATTTTTTTACAATGCAAAAAAATACCATCAAAGATTGGGCTACCGATGACCAACCACGTCAGAAACTGCTTCATAAAGGAGCTGAAAATCTCAGTGATTCTGAATTATTAGCCATTCTTATCAACAATGGCATACCCGGAAAATCGGCATTAGAGCTTGCAAAAGACCTGCTGAGTCAGTGTAACCATGATCTCAATACCATGGGTAGACTTTCTGTTCAATCGCTTTGCAAGCTGAAGATTAAAGGTTTAGGACCGGCAAAAGCCATTCATATTACCGCCGCACTGGAACTGGGTTTGCGCAGACATTTGAGTCATGTTAAGAAAGAAGTGATCAAAAGCAGCAGTGATATTGCTGATTACTTGAGAGCAAAATTGGGTCACAAGCCCAAAGAAGTATTTGGTGTACTTTTTTTAAACCGCAGCAATAAAGTGATCGCCTTTGAACACATGAGTGAAGGTGGTATCACCGGCACGGTAGTAGATATTCGAATTATTTTAAAAAAAGCATTGCTGCATGAATCAGTATCCATGGTGATATGTCACAATCATCCCAGTGGCAACTTGGATCCTAGTACAGCAGATGAACTCATCACCAAAAAAATCAAGGAAGCGAGCTTATTACTCGATATCAGATTATTGGATCATATCATTGTAAGTAATGAAGGACATTACAGCTTTGCAGATCATGGTAAACTCTGAACCCTGTATCAGGCTTGTGCTGTTGGACCACCAAAATTCATGGGAATTTCAATATGCTCCAGATCCTGAATAGAACCATTGGCAGCTTCAAAACGTGCAATATTTTCTTCCAACGCTTTCATAAAACGCTTGGCGTGCATGGGTGTAAAGATGATGCGTGATTTTACGCGGCTCTTAGGAGTACCGGGCATTACGTTTACAAAATCAATCACAAACTCTGCATTACTATGCGTGATGATGGCAAGATTCGCATATTCACCTTCCGCCATTTCTTCACTGATCTCAATATTCAACTGATTGGGTTGCTGTTCCATTATAATGATTTAAGGGATCAAAAATAAGCTATTAATGTTGTGCACTTAATAAAAAGGAGAAGGCCGGTAAGACTACCGGCCATTCTCATGTGCATGATAAACTATAAAAACTGAAAACGAGTGAAAAGTTTAATAACTGGTAATGAATTTAGCGTTTTTTTTCTTTTCCTAAAAAATTATAGCCTTTTTATTCAATTTTTTTTATCGGGTATCCATCCCTTGCCAAGAAGCTAACAGTTGTTCATTCATCAAAAGGTTTAGACATTAAAAAAATCAACATGTATCAATAAAGAATTTACATACCTAGCTTTTAAATACTTTTGCGCCATGTTAGTATTAGATGGTAAAATAGCTGCCGCCGCAGTCAAGGAATCCCTAAAAATCAAAACCGCTCAATTGGCGGCTGAAGGAAAAAGAAAACCACATTTGGCAGCCATTTTAGTGGGTAATAACGGAGCCAGTGAAACCTATGTAGCCAGTAAAGTAAAAAACTGCGAGGAAACAGGCTTTGCATCTACCCTCATCAGACTAGCAGATACGATTGATGAAGCTTCCTTATTATCAACCATTCACGAACTCAATAGCAATCCCTCTATTGATGGTATTTTGGTTCAGTTACCATTGCCCAAACAAATCAGTGAGCAAAAAGTGATTGAAGCGATTGATCCTTTAAAAGATGTAGATGGTTTTCATCCCATCAATGTCGGTAAGTTGGTTCAGGGACTTTCTACATTCATACCAGCCACTCCTTACGGTATCATGTTGATGCTGGAACATTATAAAATTGAAACAAAAGGAAAACATGCAATCGTAATCGGCAGAAGCAATATTGTGGGCAGACCCATGAGTATTCTTTTAAGCAGTAATCTCAAACAAGGTAATTGCACCGTTACGATTTGTCATTCGCATACCCCGAATTTGAAAGAACTTTGTCTGCAAGCTGATATCATTGTTGCAGCTTTAGGCAGACCCGGATTTGTTACTGCAGATATGGTAAAACCCGGTGCAGTGATTATTGATGTAGGCATCACCCGTGTAGACGACAGTACCGCCAAAAAAGGATTTCGGATCAAAGGAGATGTTGCTTATGAAGAAGTAGCTACCAAGGCATCAGCTATTACCCCGGTTCCGGGAGGAGTAGGATTGATGACCATTGCAGGGTTGTTGAAAAATACGATGCAGGCTTACGAGCAGAGGGCTGATAGCTAATAGGGAATAGCTTATAGAAAAAGAAATATCTCATATGCAGCAATCAATTGTTCACAACTATAAGCTATATGCCATGAACCATAAGCCATAAGCAAATGAACACTACATCAACCATAGTAAAACAACAAAGCCTTCCCGTCATGGAAGCTTTCTACACCCTCCAAGGTGAAGGTTTTCATCAGGGTCGTGCTGCTTACTTTATTCGTTTGGGTGGTTGTGATGTGGGTTGTGTGTGGTGTGATGTAAAAGATAGTTGGGATGCTTCTAAACATCCGCTACAATCGGTTACTGATATTGTAACGGAAGCCAAAAAATATCCCGGCAGACTCGCTGTAATCACCGGAGGTGAACCACTCATGCATCAGTTGGATGAACTTACCCATGCATTAAAAGCTGCAGGGTTTGAAACCAATATTGAAACATCCGGCTCCTCACCATTCAGTGGAGATTGGGATTGGATCTGTCTCTCACCTAAAAAATTCAAAGCACCTTTGCCTGAGATCATTCCATTGGCGCATGAACTGAAAGTGGTGATTTTTAACAAACATGATTTTGACTGGGCTGAAACTTATGCTGCACAAGTAAACCCAAACTGTAAATTGTACCTGCAACCGGAATGGGACAAAGCAGAAAAAGTATTACCCCTGATCATCGATTATATCAAAGCACATCCCCAATGGGAGTTGAGTTTGCAAACGCACAAATACATCAACGTTCCCTGATCGTTGGAATTTTAACAAGATGACCTTCTCTTTTTTCCGAACTTTCGGCAGTGAAAAAATCGATCCTCTTTTTAAGTTGTTTACTATTAGGTGCTCATCTATTCGCACAAACTTATGATGCTGATAAAGTAAAGCCCAAAGCATTGGCTCGATATGAAAATGCCATTCAATTATTAAAAGACGGACTTACACGAGAGGCAGTTCCTGTTTTGTTGGAGTGCATCAATATTGATTCTAATTTTTTAGATGCCTACTTATCATTGGCAGGAGCATTCGGTGAACTCAAACAATACCAACGCTCAGTAAATCTATATGAGAAAGCACAAATAAAAGACCCTGCATACTTTTCCATCTATACACTCCCCTATTCCATTAATCTCGCCGGATTGGGAAGATTTGAAGAGGCATTGAAAGCGGTGAATATTTTCTTATCGATTCCGAATATCAGTGAACGTGGACAAAAAAGCGCTGCTTATCGTAAACAAACATATCAGTTTGCGATCGATTATGCATCCAAACATCCGGTGACCGATTATCAGTTTGCACCTGTCAATCTGGGTGATAGTGTGAATGGACCACGCTCTGAATATTATCCATCGGTTACCGTCACAGATAGTCTATTGGTGTTCACCAGAAGAACCGGTGATCAACGTGAAGACTTTATGCAGAGCACCATCACCAACAAAAAATTTGGTAAAGCACAACTCATAGATGGTGATATCAATCTCGAACCCAGAAAAGGCGCCATCACTGTTTCGCAGGATGGAGAATGGTTATTGTTTGCGGGTGATTTCTCCGGACGAGGTTTGGGTTGGTATGATATTTATCTCTCTCAATACACACCACAAGGCTGGAGTGAACCTGAAAATTTAGGTCCGGCCATCAATACTGAGTTCTGGGAAAGTTCTCCTTCTATCAGTCCTGATAAACGTGTGCTCTATTTCAGCAGTAACCGTCCGGGTGGCTACGGTGGAAGAGATCTATACATGTCTATCAGACAACCCAATGGCAAGTGGGGCAAAGCCATCAACATGGGACCTACCATCAACTCGGCGGGTGATGAATTTTCACCTTTCATTCATGCAGATAATCAAACATTGTTTTATACTTCGGATGGACTACCCGGTTATGGCAACTCAGATCTTTTTGTATTGCGCAAAAATGATAAAGGAGAATGGGGCTATCCGGAAAATCTAGGTTATCCGATCAATACGATTGAAAATGAAGGCAGTCTTGCGGTTTCTGCGGATGGACTCACTGCGTACTACGCAAGTGACAGGAGTGATAGCAGGGGTAATCTTGATTTGTATGCTTTTCAGTTACGTCCGAATATCAGACCCAACAGAACTTTGTATGTAAAAGGAAAAGTAACCGATGCCAATACACAAAAAGGAGTACCGGCTACTGTTGAATTAACAGACAACAACAATGATGTGGTGTTGATGCGTGTGCAGACAGATGAATTGGGTGAGTATTTTATCACACTTCCCACCGGAAAAGATTACACGTTCACCGTGAATAGAAAAGGTTATCTGTTTTATAGTGAATTGTATGCATTGAGTAAAAAAGAGGCCGATAGTGTATACAAAAAAGATATCGCGCTGAAACCGGTGAAACTCAATGAGAGTTTTGTGTTTAATAATATCTTGTTTGCATCCAATAGTTATGCTTTACCTGAGAATGGTTTGGCAGAACTGTCACAATTGATACAGGTCTTGAATGATAATCCAACATTGAAAGTAGAGATCAGTGGTCATACAGATAATATCGGTAATGCAAAAGATAACCTGACACTTTCTACCAATCGTGCCAAATCTATTGTTGATTATTTGGTGAGTAAGGGAATTGGCACTGAAAGATTATCGTATAAAGGTTATGGCGATACACAACCGGTTGCTGATAATAGTACAGAAGAAGGCAGGGCGAAAAACAGAAGAACAAGCTTTACCATTACTGGTTTGTAAAAGCAGCTCTTACATTTTCCGGAATCGCTTTATTCATCATTTCAACATACTCCTTTCCGGAAATGGGATAACCTTTCGTAGGTTTTTTAGGAATTCTACTTTCGGGTCTGATAGAGGAAGCAATAGACACATACCTGATTCCATGTGAGAAACTTTCCATCGCTAAAATAGCACCGGGTAACCCAGTAAACCCATGTTTAGATATCGGATAAGGAATTTGTGGTGTATACCATACCATTGCATTAAAATAATTATTTCTGGCAGGCATTGCTTTATAACAAGTATATCCCAGAATTTTTACAGAATCCTGATATAGATCAAATTGTAATTCAGGAAAATTACGTTCCACCAACAATCGCCGATTATCTAACTCATGTCTTTGTATTTGATGATATTCCTTCTGCTGACTAAAATCAGAATACACATTATCATGTCGGAAATTTGTACCTAGCTTTTTCGCATTTTTATCTCTTGCGGATTCAATAAAATTTACAAATGCTATATCGCCTGTTACAATGATTTCATAGTCTTTCAAAGGGTGATATTTTTTAGGCTTTGTTAACAGCTTTACCTGAAGTGAATCCGTCAATGCCAGATAGCCCGATTTATATTCAATAATAAATGGCTTTTCCAATAGCTGAGCATCAAGCTTTATGCAGATCATCAGGAAAAACAATCCATTAATAATCCTACGCATTTTAAAAATTTAGAATTTGAATGTAAGGACTAATTAGGTAATTCCCTATGTATAAATACCTGTTTTCTCCATTATTTTTTTGCTGACATTGTCGGCATGATGACAGAAGAAAGTATTTATCAATTATCACTCACCCGAATACCGGATATCGGCAGTATTCTCACCAAACAGCTGATCGACTATTTCGGATCTGCCTCTGCTGTTTTCAAAGCCAGAAAAAAAGAATTGGCTGCGGTAGAAGGAATTGGAGAAGTAAGAGCTACGCAGATCAAGAAATTTTCAGATCATGATTCCTCTGAACAAGAACTGAAGAAGATAGAGCAACATCAGCTTACCCTACTTTTCATCACTGATGAACAATATCCGCAACGATTAAAGAACTGTTCTGATCCCCCATTGGTCCTTTTTTTCAAAGGAAATAAATCTTTGAACCCTTCCAGAATCATCAGTGTAATTGGTAGTAGGAATGCAACCGACTATGGCAGAACGGTTACTGAGCAATTGATCAAAGCATTACAACCCTATGATGTGATGATTGTAAGCGGATTGGCACATGGTATTGATGCCATTGCACATCGATCGGCATTACAGCAACAATTACCTACCATTGGTGTGATGGCGCATGGATTCAAAACGATATATCCGCACGTACATCGATCACTAGCAAGGGAAATGATCGATCAAGGTGGGCTACTCACAGAATTTTGGTGGGATGCATTACCCGACAAACATCATTTCCCACAACGTAACAGAATTGTTGCCGGTATTTCGGATGCAACTGTTGTCATAGAAACTGCAGTGAAAGGTGGAAGTATGATCACGGCAGATCTGGCTTTTGAATATAACCGTGATGTTTTTGCAGTACCTGGACGTATTTATGATCAACGTAGCAGTGGCTGCCTACAATTGATCGCTCAAAACAAAGCCACGGCTTTTACTAGCCCTGAACAAATCATCAACGCATTGGGTTGGTTAGAACCCAAAAAGAAAAAAAATCTACAAAAAAAATTATTCCCTGAACTTTCATCAGAAGAACAAATCATCGTATCAATACTCACTGAACATCATCAAATACATGTAGATGAGCTCTACCTCAAAACTCAACTCCCCAGCTCAGCCATGGCCTCAGCCATACTCAATCTTGAATTACAGAATATCATTATTCAGTTGCCGGGGAAGAGGTACGAATTGAGCGTATAGCATATAGGTTATGGCATATAGTAAGAAGGCACCATGAACTATATGCTATGAGCTATACGCTATTAACTATATGCCATAACCTATAAGCCATTTCCTATCAGCTAAAATCATTTTTTGGAACCAATATTCCCATTGAACTATCTTTGCACATGGCAACAAGAAAATCTTCTCCCCGCAACAATGCTGCTGCATCCAGGTTATTTGGCGAAGGGCTTACCTTCGATGATGTTCTGTTGATGCCCGCTTACAGTGAAATCCTTCCCCGCGAAGTAGATATCCGTTCACAACTCACCAAAGCCATTACATTGAATGTTCCGATCCTATCCGCTGCGATGGATACCGTCACAGAAGCAGGTTTGGCCATTGCATTGGCACGTGAAGGCGGATTGGGCATTCTTCATAAAAACATGACCATTGAAAAGCAAGCTGAGCAAGTGCGTAAGGTAAAGCGTAGTGAAAGTGGTATGATCATCGACCCTGTTACCTTGTTGGTAGATGCTACGATTGGTGATGCGTTGAAATTGATGAAAGAGAATAAGATTGGTGGTATTCCTATCATCGACGGCGGACAAAAACTCGTGGGTATTCTCACCAACCGAGACCTTCGTTTTGAGACAGATAAAAAAAGAAAGGTGAAAGAAGTGATGACCAAAGAAAATCTCATCACCGCTCCCGAAGGTACCGATCTGAAAAAGGCGGAGAAGATCTTACGTCAATATAAAATTGAAAAACTCCCTGTTGTCAATAAACAAGGCAAACTCATTGGTTTGATTACTTACCGTGACATCATGCAACTAAGTAATTTCCCCAATGGTGTTAAGGACAACTTAGGTAGACTATTGGTAGGTGCTGCATTAGGCATTACTCGTGATCTGATGGATCGTGCTGCTGCCTTACAACAAGTTGGTGTAGATGTGGTAACGCTTGACAGTGCTCATGGACATAGCAAAGGTGTGATTGAAGCATTAAAAGCACTGAGAAAAAATTTCAAAAACTTACAGATCATAGCAGGTAATGTAGGCACAGCCGCAGGAGCCAAAGCTTTAGCAGATGCAGGTGCCGATGCTGTAAAAGTAGGTATCGGTCCGGGTTCTATTTGTACTACTCGTATTGTTGCCGGTGCAGGTGTTCCACAACTGACTGCCATCATGGAAGCTAGTCATGCTTTGAAAACAAAAGGTACTCCTATTATTGCCGATGGTGGTATTCGCTATACCGGTGATATGGTAAAAGCATTAGCAGCAGGTGCAAACTTGGTGATGATGGGTAGTGTTTTTGCAGGCGTACAGGAAAGTCCGGGTGACACCATCATCTATGAAGGACGTAAGTTCAAAGAATACAGAGGTATGGGAAGTTTAGGTGCAATGAGTCAGGGTAGCGGTGATCGTTATTTCCAAGATGTGGAAGATGATATTAAAAAGTTTGTACCGGAAGGCATTGAAGGTCGTGTTGCGTATAAAGGAAGTTTGAGTGAGATTATTTATCAATACGTAGGTGGACTAAGGGCCGGGATGGGTTATTGTGGAGCTAAAAACATCAAAGCCTTACAACAAGCTACATTTGTTAAGATCACCAATGCAGGGATGAAAGAAAGCCATGCACATGATATTGATATTACAAAAGAGGCTCCGAATTATAGCCGTAAGTAATCTTATAACTTCTTACTAAAGAAATATACGACACTGTGTTATTGGAGAAATTTTTTCTTCATTAATACAGTGTTTTTAATAATACACTTATTCAATCTTCGCTATGGTAACTAAGAAATAAGTATGAAAAATAAAAGGGGGCTTATTTTTTGTTTTGTTTTAAATGAATCATACTAAAAGCTAAACCTAACTGAAATACACGATTGGCTCCATTAGTTTTCAAATGCCGAATGCCAGCATAGTCTTCATAATAGAGCGTATTAAATCCATAAATATATCTTGCTTCTACACTGCAAAATTGACTTAGCCTATATTCTATACCTACTAAAGTCCCTACATCGTATCGTTGGGGGTAATTAGCAGAAACATCAATATTGTTTTTTGAAATAATGTATTTCGCAGACAATAAATAACCGAATTCCGGACCTATTAAAAATTTCGTCCGCTCATCCGCGTTAAACGAAACAAGTAAAGGAAGATTCAAATAATTAAAACGGAGAGCATTGGTTTGATCACCTCCGCTAACAGTAGCCCGTTCTCCTTTCGTAGAATAAATAAGTTCAGGCTTTAGTGAAAATTTTTTGTTGATCTTCAATTCACTTGAAAATCCTGTGTAAAACCCTATTCTGTTTTTCGGATATTGTATTAACCCTTTTGTAGTAGCAATATTTCCTCCCAACTTGAATGTAAAAGGCATTTGAGAAATCCCTTTTATAAAAAATAAAAAAATGAACAACCCGAATGTTAAAACTTGCTTCATATGCTACTCATTGATAAAACTATGAGGTAAACATACAGTAACTATAATGTAATTGACTTATGAACATAATTTTTTAACCTTTCTATGTGATAGCAGTTCGAGGCTATTTTGATACGTAATTATTTTTTAGAAAATACTACTTAAAACACTTGTCAAACTATATTAACTATTTACAGTTACCCTTCCCTAATATACTATCATAGTATTTGTTTATTCGGCTATTCTCACATTTTTATTTTACTTTGTTGATTAAGCAAAACACTACACTTGAAAAACTCATCACTCATATATAGTACCATTTGCGGAATACTTTTATTTGCTGCCTGGCCAGTGTCATCATTAACACCCTTCATTTTTTTTGCGTGGGTTCCTATGCTCATGGTAGCTGATCAAGCAAAAAAAGCTTCTACATTTTTTGGTCTTGCTTTTTGGGGATTATTACTTTGGAATACCGGCACTACCTGGTGGATGTGGAACTCTACAGATGTTGGAACCATCGCTGCCATTATGTTCAATAGCATGTTAATGACTTTCCCATGGTGGGGTTATTATCATCTGAAGAAAAAAGGAAAACGTATTGGTTATATTTCTTTGATCAGTTTTTGGATGTGTTTTGAATACATACATCACAATTGGCAACTCAGCTGGCCCTGGTTATCATTAGGTAATGTATTTGCCATGTATCCTGATAGTATTCAGTGGTATGAATTCACAGGTGTACAAGGTGGAACTTTATGGGTATTGATCGCTAATATTTTCTTGTATGAAACCATTGGTGCTTATCAACATAAAACTGCATTCCAAAAAAAAATAGCCATCACGATAACTATTTTGATCCTCCCCGTATTGATCTCCCTTTTCATTAAACCTTCTTTACAAGAAGAAAACATCAAACACAATTTGGTCATTGTTCAACCCAATGTAGATCCTTATGGAAAATTCAATGCAGGGTCTACTAGTGAACAAATCAGCTCTTTATTACAACTGACTGAACAAGCGATTGATAGTAATACCAGTTTGGTCATCTGGCCTGAAACAGCGATGAGTGCTGCAGAATGGCAAGACAATGTTTTATACAACAGCTACTATCAGCCTGTTTTTGAGTTTAGCAAAAAACATCCTTCCATCAGTATCGTTTCGGGAATTGAGACCTATAAAAATTATGGGTACGAAAAACAAACAGCTACTGCAAGAATAAGCGGTAACGGCACCTATTATGATGCATTCAATGCGGCAGTGCATATCAGCAATGGACAACCTATTGCATTTTACAATAAAAGTAAATTGGTACCGGGTGTAGAATCATTACCTACCTTTTTAAATTTCATGGCGCCTGTTTTTGAACAGTTCGGAGGTACTACCGGAGGGTATGGTAGATCTGAAAGTGCCACTGCATTTACAACAGCACAAAATCCGTATAGCAGTGCTCCCATTATTTGCTATGAAAGTGTGTATGGAGAATATGTAGGTGAATATGTGAAACAAGGTGCCAATATTCTTACCATTATGACCAATGATGGCTGGTGGGGAAATACACCGGGACACCGTCAGCATTTACATTATGCCAAACTCCGTGCTATTGAAACAAGAAAATGGGTAGCTAGAAGCGCGAACACCGGAATCTCTGCGGTCATAAATCCTCTCGGTGAAATTAAAGTTAGTGAACCCTGGAATCAAAAAACCACGATCAAATATGCAGTACCGGTAGTTAGTGGAGAAACTTTTTATGTTCGGTGGGGAGATTATCTATACAAATTGGCTTCGGCAATTAGCGTGTTATTGATCTTGTGGAAATTCACGGATAAACTTCGAAAAAAACAACCGAATGCATAAACAATGTACTTGGTCTGACGGCACTATTCACTATCAGGTAGTAGGAACAGGTATTCCTGTTGTGTTGTTACATGGATTTGGTGAAGACAGCAGTATCTGGAATGCACCAATAGCTCACTTACAGAAAACCTGTACTCTCATTATTCCTGATTTACCCGGCACCGGATTATCAGAATGGAAAAGCGCCCAACACATCTCACTTCAACAAAATGCCATTCACCTCCGAAAGGAGTCCTACGGATATTCACCTCCGAAAGGAGTCCTCCGGACATTCACCATTGATACCCTAGCAGATGCTGTTCACTCCATGCTAGTAAACGAAAAAATCGATCAATGCTTCATGCTTGGACATAGTATGGGTGGCTATATCACATTGGCGTATGCTGAAAAGTATAAGGAGCAATTACTTGGTTTGGGGTTGATTCATTCTACGTCATTTGCTGATAGTGAAGAGAAGAAAAACAATCGCTTACGAGGTATTGAAATGATGGATAAGTATGGTGGCTTTGCTTTTTTAAAAAATACGATCCCCAATCTCTTTGGAACTAGTTTCAAAAAAAATCATCCCGAAATCATAGAAGCACTGATTGAAAAATCAGCATCCATTCCAACTTCCAGTTTACAGGCCTATTATTCTGCCATGATGCAAAGACCTGACCGAACAGCTGTTTTAAGAGGCAACCCCTTACCTGTTTTGTTCGTTCTCGGAACGGAAGATGTAGCGGCTCCCTTAAACGATGTATTGCAGCAAACGCATCTTCCACTAAACTCGTATATTCATATACTGGATGGAATTGGTCACATGGGCATGTTAGAATCAACAGAAAGGATTCATCAATATATCGATGCGTTTATACATCAATCCTAATATTTTTTATGAAGAAATCATTCTTCATAATGTTTCTTCTTCTATGCACATTGCCCGCACTCTCCAGACATGTGGCGGGTGGAGAATTGTTCTATGAATACTTGGGTTCGGGTAATGCACCCAACACCAGTAATTACAAGATCACCTTACGTCTTTTCAGGGAATGTTCTTCTCCGGGACCTCGTTTAGAAAATGAAAGAGTGAACGTAGGAATTTATCAGAACGATATTCTGTATACCGACCTTTCCTTGCCAATGATTGGTTCTATTAATGAGCTTAGACTCAGAACAGATTTATTTCCCTGTTTAGTAGGTGATCCGGTAGTATGTTATGAAGTGGCGATCTATTCCAATGTAATTGCTTTACCCAATAATCAAAGTGGGTATCTTCTTTCCAGAACAGGTTGTTGTAGAATCGATCGCATCTCTAATCTGGCAGTACCGGTGAGTGTCGGCAGTAACTATATCACAAAAATACCCGGTACTGCTTCACTTCCCGATGGACAACATAACAGCAGTCCCCAATTTCGTGTAAGAGATACTGCATTGGTTTGCACAGAAAAAAAATTCATCTTAGATTTTGGTGCTACAGATACAGATGGTGATAAATTGACGTATTCTTTTTGTGATGGATTTGCCGGAAATAGTGGTAGCAATAATGCCCCCATCCCACAAAGTCTCACACTGAATCCGTTAAGTTATGCTTTCCCTTATAATGGCGGTCAACCATTGGGCGATAAGGTAACCATTGATCCTGAAACCGGTATCATTTCAGGTATCGCACCGCCAGGGGGGCAATACGTGGTGAGTGTTTGTATTACCGAATGGCGAAATGGAAAGCCCATTACAGAACATCGAAAAGATTTTATTTTAAAAGTAGATGATTGTGATTTGATAGAAGCCGATCTCCCACCGAGAATTGTAAAATGTGATGACAATACCGTGAAGTTCGAAAACGGTTCTACCTCATCTGCTATCACATCCTATTTATGGGATTTTGGTGTGCCCGGTAGTCCAAATAATTCCTCTACTTCCGCAACACCTGTTTTCACTTATGCTGATACTGGAAAATATATAGCACGTTTAACCGTGAGAGGTCCGGAAGGATGTGAAGGCAAAGACAGTACCGAAGTATTGGTCTATCCCGGATTCAAAGCCGACTTTAACAGCAGCGGATTTTGCGCACAATTACCTTATCAGTTTACAGATGCGAGTTTTGCGAAGTATGGTGTGATCAATAACTGGAAATGGAATTTCGGAGTAGATACCACATTGGCAGACACATCAAGAATGGCCAATCCGCAATATAAATATGCCGGAAGTTTGCTGGCATCAGTAAGATTGATTGTTGAAAGCAGTAAGGGCTGTGTAGATAGTATCAGAAAATCGATCACCATTCGCGATAAACCCATCATTCAACTCCCTTTTAGAGATACTGTTATTTGCAGTGTTGACAGTCTGTTGATTCCTGTATCAGGTACCGGTAATTTCAATTGGATACCTAATACAAATATTCTTGGCACCAATACCAATCGACCGATTGTATTTCCCAAAGACACTACACGATACATTGTTACCATGTCTGAAAATGGCTGTACAAATATCGATACGGTAACCGTGAATGTGGTTGACTATATCACTGTACAAGCCGGACCTGATACTACCATTTGCTTAACTGATCTGATCACACTTAGAACCAATACCATAGCGAGCTCCTTTTCTTGGTCACCTTCATTAACACTTAATAACGCTAACGATAAGAATCCCATCGCAAAGCCTACAGCTAACACTACTTATACCGTGATCGGTAATTTGGGTAGATGCCAGGCCACAGACCAGATTACAGTGAGGGTAGCACCTTATCCGCAAGTGAATATCACCACACGTGATACCATAATATGCTATGGAAGTCGTGTACAACTAAATGCAACCTATACGGGAACAGATTTTAGGTGGGCACCTACCAATGCATTGTTGAATACAAATAGTTTGAATCCATTAGCAGGACCAACTCGAACTACGATTTATACGCTTGTTGTGAGAGATAGTTTATCCGGTTGTCCCAAGTCTGTACGTGACTCTCTTCTAATACAGGTAATCCCCAGTATTATCGTGAACGCAGGAAGGGATACCATGATTGTGCCTGATCAATTACTAGCTTTAGAAGCAATAGCATCCAGTGGCACTCAGTTTAATTGGACACCTTCTCTCGGTTTGAATAATACCATGATTCATAATCCCGTTGTACAATTGGGAAATGATGTCGACTCTATCTTGTATCGTGTTCGGGTAACAGATGCCGGAGGTTGTTATGGAGAAGATGATATACTTGTGAAAGTATTGAAAAGTCAACCCGATATTCTGGTACCCAGTGGATTTACACCCAATGGAGATGGTAAAAATGATATCTTAAAACCCATACCGGTAGGTATTACTGAGCTTCAATATTTCAGGATTTACAATCGGTGGGGACAATTGCTATTTAGTACCAGTCAACAAGGTATTGGATGGGATGGCAGGTATAATGGTATTCCACAGGGTTCGGGGACTTATGTCTTTGTTACGCAGGGAAAAGATATTTATGGGAAAACGGTATTTCGTAAAGGCACAGCTGTATTAATCCGTTAAATACACCCATATTTTCAGGCAACTAATCTCCCCTTTTGATTGTCAGATAAAAGAATTTCCTGTTATTTGACAGAATAAGCAGCAATTCATACCTGATTTTACTCTTAGGGATGTTGTAAACCCGTTAAAAAAGATACGAACTGCATTTCCGGATAGCGTGGTATGTAATTTCACAAAACTGGAAGAACGGCGTTTTGGTTCTCAAGCATGAAAAAAGCGATACTGACTATATTGTTATTGGGTTTTCTGGCCACGACTTATGCGGGGCATATTGCAGGTGGGGAAATATATTATGCTTACCTAGGAACAGGGGGTTCTCCCAATACTGCAAGGTATCAGATTACACTACGCCTTTTTAGAGATTGTAATGCTAGTGGAAGTAATGTGGCACAATTACCGATCTCAGTTCAAATTGGTATTTATAACAATACATTACCTTCTACAAGATTTGGCAACCTAGTTACTGTTGCAAGGTCAGGTAATATCGAAGAATTAAAATTAGGCAGTCCTGACCCTTGTATTACCGGGAATGTCTCTGTTTGTTATCAACTGGCTAATTACACGTTTACTACAGAATTACCTATCAGTTCCGCTGGTTACATCGTTATGTACCAAACTTGTTGTAGGACTGATGCCATCACAAATATTGTAAAACAACAAGTAACCCCTAACTCTGTAGGTGAAGGCGCGACTTATTCCTGTACTATTCCGGGTACCAATAATTTAGGGTCTGGAACCAATTCAAGCCCCGTTTTTGGTTTAAAAGACACTACACTGGTTTGTCAGAACTCGCCCTTCAAAATTGATTTTAGCGCTACTGATCCGGATCAGGGTGATTCTCTATCTTATAGTTTGTGTGCTGCTTATGACAGAGGCAATACTACTAATGCAAACGACAACAACTATTCTAATCCGCCTTTTGGTTTTGTAGCATATAACAGTGGATTTTCAGGATCCAATCCATTAGGACCTAACGCAACCATAGATCCTGTTACAGGTATCATTTCCGGTATTGCTCCAGTAAACGGATATTATGTAGTGAATGTTTGTATTACTGAATGGCGAAACGGAGTCGCTATTTCTGAACATCGTAAAGATTTTACATTACGGGTATCAGATTGTTCACTAACTGGCGCTAGTCTGAAACCTAATTATATTACCTGTAACGGATTCACTATGAATTTTCAGAATGAATCTAGCAACTCAAATATTACAGGTTATCTGTGGGATTTTGGAGAAAATACAACCAACTCAAATTCTTCTGCGCCCACCCCTACTCACACATATTCAGATACCGGAACTTATGTGTTGAAATTAACAGTTACCAGTTCAGGAGGGTGTAAAGATTCCGCAACTGCGCAGGTAAGGGTATATCCCGGCTTTGTTCCCGATTTCAATGTACAAGGCACTTGCTATCTCAATAATTTTAATTTTACTGACGCTACCACAACAGCTTATGGTGTAGTGAATAGCTGGAGATGGGATCTCGGTGATCTTACAACTTCAGCCGATACATCCAGAAGAAAAGATACCGCTTGGAAATATGCGACTCCACAAACGGTTCAGGTAAAATTGGTGACCAGTAATAGTAAAGGCTGTATTGATTCCATCACAAAACCCGTTATCATACGTGATAAACCTCTCGTCAATCTTGCATTTCGCGATACATTGATATGCAGTATTGATACCCTTACTTTACGAAGCACCATTGGAAACGGAACAGTTTCATGGACTACAGACAGACCCGCAAGTCTGGCCCGCATGTTGAATATCAATACACCCAACCCCATCGTATATCCGGTTGATACTACTCGATATTTTATTACGATCAATGACAATGGTTGTACCAATACAGACACCGTCACGGTAAACGTACTGGATTTTATAGATGTTGAACTCGGAATGGACACGAGTATATGTCGCACCGATCAATTCACCCTAAGTCCGGTTAGTGATGCACTTAGTTATCAATGGACTACATCTACCGGAGTGGTTATTCCCGGTAATACAAAATATCCTCTGGTACAACCATTGGTGAATACCATGTATTATGTGACTGCCAATTTGGGTTATTGTCAAGATAGAGACTCTGTATTTGTGAGAGTAGCTCCTTATCCGCAAGTAACAGTACGCAATGATACCACCATTTGTTTTGGCGATCGCGTACAATTGGGAGGAGCTATAGTAGGTGCCGCTTTTAATTGGTCGCCATCTTCATCTTTGATCAACGGCAATACATTGTTTCCAATTGCGGGTCCATCCAAAACCACACAATATATTCTTACAGCGATTGATACATTAGGTTGTGATAAACCTGTTCGAGATACCGTAACCATATTTGTCACCCAACCGCTTACTGCTTATGCAGGTAAAGATACTTTTGTGGTTGCAGGAAGACCGGTGCAGCTACTCGCAGAAGGTGGGAATAGTTATCTATGGACTCCCACTACAGGATTGGATGATCCTTACAGTGCTTCTCCAACCGTAACACTGCCTGAAACCATCGATTCTATTCGTTATATCGTTCGTGCCATTGGTGCCGGAGGTTGTTATGCTGAAGATGATGTGATTGTTCGTGTCTTTAAAACAGGCCCCGATCTTTTTGTACCCTCTGCCTTTACACCAAACGGAGACGGGAAAAATGATGTGATACGACCCGTAGGTGTAGGTATCGCTACATTGCAATACTTCAGAATTTATAACCGCTGGGGACAATTGGTATTCTCTACCAGTCAAACAGGAAAAGGCTGGGATGGTATCTTTAACGGCACACCTCAACCACCCGGGACTTATGTATTTGAAGCCGTGGGCACCGATCAATTGGGTAATCGGGTGTATAAGAAGGGAACGATTGTGTTGATTAGGTGATAGTTTGTGGCGCATGGCAAATGGATCATGGTAAATGGATTATCGCGAATAGCTAATAGGTCATAGCGTATGGCAAAAATCAATCAGTATGTTCTGCGATAAGCTATTCGCCGTAAACCATTTGCTATAAACCATGACCTATTAGCTGTCTGCTACCTTAACTTTGCACCATGAAAAAAATCATACTCATTACTGGCGCTACATCCGGTTTTGGAAAAGCCATTACTTATACGTTTGCTGCTGCCGGATGGAACTGTATCATAACGGGTAGAAGAAAAGAAAGATTAGATACCATTGCTACAGACTTACAAACCAAATATGCCATTCAAGTTTTGCCTCTGATTTTTGATGTGCAAGACAGAAAAACAGTGACAGATACACTCGGTAATCTGCCGGAAGAATGGCAAGCAATAGATGTTCTGGTGAATAATGCCGGACTGGCGCTGGGAAGAGACAGTTTTGAAAATGCCAACCTAGATGATTGGGATACCATGATGGATACCAATGTTAAAGGATTGATGTACGTTACCAAAGCCATCATACCTTTTATGATCAGTAGAAAGAAAGGGCATATCATCAATATTGGTTCCACTGCCGGTAAAGAAGTATACAAAGATGGCAATACGTACTGCGCAAGTAAACATGCTGTTGATGCTATCAGCAAAGCAATGCGTATTGACCTGCTCCCTTATCATATCAAAGTAACTACTATTCATCCGGGTGCAGCTGAAACTGAATTCTCGATTGTAAGATTCAAAGGAGATGCATCCAAGGCAGATGCGGTATATAATGGATACCAAGCATTACAAGCAGAAGATATTGCAAACATTACTTATTACACAGCCAGCTTACCTAAACATGTTTGTATCAATGATCTCGTTGTCACCTGCACATCACAAGCCAACTCATTTTATTTGCATAAAGACTAGCTAATTTGATCCGTCTAGGCGGATGCAATTTGAAAATTTGAAGATGAGGCAATTTGAAAATGAAATACTCGCTTTCCTCATTTTCAAATTTTCAAATTTTCAAATTTTGACCTACACTCCATCATTATTTCCTCAACCACCGCTGCTGCAGGTTTAATTTCATGGATGAGTGCACTTACTTGTCCAATCTCTAATTCACCTTCTTCCATATCACCTTCAAACATTCCTTTTTTCGCCCTCGCTCTTCCTAAGATTTGTTTCAGTTCCTCTTCTGAAGCGCCGCGCAATTCAGCCGCTTTGATTTCTTCTGCGAATTTATTTTTTAAGAGTCGAACAGGTACTACTTTTTTCATCGCTAACTGTGTATCACCTTCACCCGCATTAATAATTGCTTCTTTAAAAGCTAAGTGAGATGAAGCTTCCGGTGTACATACAAACCTACTTCCTACTTGAACACCATCAGCTCCCAATACCATTGCGGCGAGCATTTGTGTGCCGGTAGCAATTCCTCCTGCCGCTATTACCGGAATATTAACAGCTGCACGTACGGCAGGTATCAAAACCATGGTTGTTGTTTCTTCTCGACCGTTATGTCCGCCTGCTTCAAATCCTTCTGCCACAACAGCATCACAACCTGCTTCCTCGGCTTTCTTAGCAAACTTACTGCTACTCACTACATGCGCTACCTTGATCCCGTGATCTTTCAAAAAGCCGGTCCATGTTTTAGGATTTCCCGCACTGGTAAAAACTATTGGCACTTTTTCTTCTACAATAATATTCATCAACTGATCAATATCAGGATACAACAAAGGCACATTCACTCCAAAGGGTTGATCTGTTGCTGCTTTACATTTTCGGATATGCTCGCGCAATACATCCGGATACATACTCCCCGCACCCAATAAACCCAGTCCACCCGCATTACTCACCGCACTCGCCAACCTCCATCCACTCGCCCATATCATACCGGCTTGGATTAATGGATAGTGGATTCCGAATAGAAAAGTGATTCTGTTCATTAATTTGAAAATAAAGCAATTTGAAAATTTGAAAATAAGAGGTTATTCGACTTTTATAATCTAAAAATAACCATTTTATTACGAGCTTAAAATTATGAGATTACGATATTTTCAAATTTTCAAATTATTGAATTTTCAAATTATCCAAAATCTATCTCCGTATTATCCCCAATATTCAAACTCCTGCTCAAACCTTTTACAGATGCATCACTGCCGATGAGTGAATTGTCGAGGACTACTTCATAGAGACTGGTGTAAGATCCGATGATACTATCTCTTACGATGGAATGTTTTATAGTGGTGTTGGCTCCAATGGCTACGTGTGGACCAATGATGGAGTTAGCGATATCGCAACCCGGCGCAATACTGACTGGAGGAATGATGATGGTGTCTTTGAAATCGTGTCCGTCTACAATATTACCTCCAAACTTTTTCAGCAGTGTAGCATTGCTTTCCAATAAAGTTTCTTTCTTACCACAATCGAACCAGTTCTTTACTTTGAATGATTGAAATTTTGCACCACGTTTGATCATACAATCCAATGCATCTGTTAGATTATATTCTCCATAGGTTTTAATATCCTGCGTAAAGAGATGATGCAAACATTCAAAAAGAAAATGCGTTTCCTTGATTTTGTATAAACCTACCAGTGCCATATTGCTTTTAGGAATGGCTGGCTTTTCTACAACTTGTTCAATAAAACCATCATCACCTATAGAAGCTACTCCAAAATTTCTGGGGTCATCTACTTTTTTGATACCCAACATACTGTAAGGACTATTCACCACCTCCTTTACATCATACTCACAAATGGTATCGCCAAGTGCAACAAACACTTCATCCTGACCTACAATATTTCTGGTCAATTCAATAGCATGTCCTGTACCCTGACGTTCATTTTGAAAAACAAAATGAGCAGTCATATCAGGATAGGTCTGCTTTACATAATCTTGAATTTTTTCACCCAGGTAACCTACAATAAAAATGAATTCATTGATACCGGCTTCTCTGAGTTGATCAACGATATAACTGAGAATGGTTTTTCCTGCAATAGGAATCAAGGCCTTGGGTTGTGTATAAGTATGCGGTCTGAGTTTGGTACCTGCACCCGCTACTGGTATGATTGCTTTCATGGGAGATTTTTTTTGACGAGCCCATTCGCACCATGCTTACAACAGCTCCACCCGGAAGCTGCCCTACTCATCAAGAGGTCGAAAATAGGAAAATCTGGTCATTGGGCAAGTGGTGTGGAAATTTAGGCCGCAAGCTACATGCTTCAAGCTGCAAGTATATCTTGATGGAAAGTGTCTACATGTAAAATCAAGCAAAATTTAATATTAATAAATACTTGAAGCTTGTGGCTTGCAGCTTGTAGCTTGTACCATGCCCCTCTTGGCTTATATTTGCATCAAATACTTCATCATGCAAAGAGATACCCTCGTATTCGATCTCATTAAACAGGAATTAGAACGTCAACGTCGTGGCATTGAACTGATTGCGTCGGAAAATTTTACCAGCTTACAAGTTATGCAGGCCATGGGTAATGTAATGACCAACAAGTATGCCGAGGGGTATCCGGGTAGAAGATATTATGGTGGTTGTGAAATTGTGGACCAAACAGAACAATTGGCAATTGATAGACTTAAACAGATATTCAATATAGAATACGCTAATGTGCAACCGCACAGTGGTGCGCAAGCCAATGCTGCATTGATGCTGGCGATATTGCAGCCCGGTGATAAAATTTTAGGACTAGACCTAAGTATGGGCGGACACCTTACACATGGTTCTGCTGTTAACTTCAGCGGTAAGTTGTATGAGCCTCATTTTTATGGCGTGAAAAGAGAAGATGGGTTGGTAGATTATGAAATGCTGGAAGAAAAAGCAAGAACTGTTCGACCTAAGCTTATTATCTGTGGCGCAAGTGCTTATAGCAGAGATTGGGACTATGCCCGTATTCGTAAAGTTGCTGATGAGGTTGGCGCATTTGTATTAGCCGACATCGCTCACCCGGCAGGTTTGATCGCTAAAGGTTTATTATCCGATCCTTTTGATCATTGTCATTTCGTAACCTCTACCACCCACAAAACACTACGTGGACCAAGAGGTGGTGTGATCATGATGAGAAAAGATACTGAAAATCCATTTGGCCTTAAGGATGTAAAAGGAAATTTACGCATGATGAGTAATCTCATTGATATGGCTGTATTTCCCGGAACACAGGGTGGCCCATTGGAACATGTAATTGCTGCAAAAGCAATTGCATTTGGAGAAATTTTGACAGATGAATTTTTAATCTATCAACAACAAGTACAAAAGAATGCACAAGCCATGGCAAAAGCATTTGTTGATAGAGGATATCAGATCACTAGTGGTGGCACAGACAACCACTTGATGCTTATTGATCTGAGAAATAAAAATATCAGTGGTAAAAAAGCAGAACAGGTATTGGGACACGCAGATATCACTGCCAATAAAAACATGGTTCCATATGATGATAAAAGCGCCTTCGTTACTTCGGGTATTCGATTTGGTGTAGCAGCTATTACTACACGTGGTATGATTGAGAAGGATATGGAATTTGTTGTAAATTCAATTGATCAGGCTTTGATGAGTGCTGATGATGAATCGAAACTGAAAAACATCAAAAAGCAAGTGAATGATTTCATGTCACAGTTCTCTTTGTATCCTGAAATGCAATGAGAAAGATTCAAGAATGAAGAGACAAGGAACAAGTCTTAAAAGAATTTTTAGCTAAAAAAAATATTATGATACAACGTGTACAATCATTATGGCTACTGGCTGCATCCATTTGCGGATTCGCTACTTTGAAAATGCCTTTTTATGTAGGTAGCGTTGGTGCTACTGCTGCAGAAGAGTTTACAGCCATGAGTCATTTGTTGATACTCATACTCACTATCGCTGCTGCAATAGTTGCTTTGGTATCTATATTCCTGTACAATAACAGACCTCTGCAACTCAAAATTGCATTAGCAGGGATGGCAGTAAGCATCCTGAATATTGTATTATATTTTGTGTTCACGAAAAAGTATGATACAGGCGCTATTGCTTTGAGTGCTGTATTCAGCTTTGCAATACCCATCTTCTTTATCATGGCGATTATTGGAATCAATAAGGATGAAAAACTGGTAAAGAGTGTAGATAGACTTAGATAGAAAAACTATAATAATAAAGCCACAGATTCACAGATTATGCTATGAATCCGTGGCTTTATTATTTATAAAAATTTTGCAGTATTGCTTTCTTTTACTTTTTTGATCCCTTCAGGAATACCAGCATACACTACTTGCCCACCGGCATCACCGGCTTCAGGTCCCATATCAATGAGCCAATCGGCAGATTTAATCACATCTGTATTATGTTCAATCACAATCAAAGAATGACCTTGCTCTATCAATGCTTGAAATGAAGCCAGTAGTTTTTTGATGTCATGAAAATGAAGGCCCGTAGTGGGTTCATCAAAGATGAACAACATATGACCTACCCCTTTTCCTTTACCCAAAAAGCTCGCAAGCTTTACACGCTGTGCCTCACCCCCACTTAATGTATCGCTGCTTTGTCCGAGTTTGATATAGCCCAATCCTACATCCTGTAAAGGTTGTATGGCTGTTTTGATATTTTTTTCTTCGGTGAAAAATTCAATCGCATCATCCACACTCATATCCAGTATGTCAAAGATATTTTTCCCTTTGTATTGCACTTCCAGTACTTCTTCTTTGAATCGTTTGCCATTACAAACATCACAGGTGAGGTGTACATCTGCGAGGAATTGCATTTCTACAATTTGCTCTCCTTCTCCTTTACAAGCATCGCATCTTCCTCCATCCACATTAAAAGAAAAATGTTTAGCCTGAAACCCACGCATCTTTGATAATGGCTGTTTCGCATACAAATCACGTATGGTATCATAGGCTTTGATATAGGTAATCGGATTACTTCTCGATGATTTACCAATCGGGTTTTGATCTACCAATTCTATCTGTGAAATATAATCGGTGTCACCACTGATCTTATTATGCAATCCTACTTTCTCCGCAGGCTCGCCCTTCATTTTTTTTAAGGCAGGATATAACACTTGCTTTACCAATGTGGTTTTACCACTACCACTCACACCACTTACTACACAGAGTGTATTCAGTGGAAATCCAACTGTGATATTTTTAAGATTATTCTGTGCTGCACCTTCCACCATGATGGAACGATTCCACTTTCTTACTTTATCTGGCGCTTCGATTTTTAGTTTTCCGGTAAGATATTTACCTGTCAGACTTTCAGGATGATGGGTGATAGTTGTATAATCACCCGCAGCAACCACTTCTCCCCCTAAATGAGAAGCCAATGGTCCCATATCAATGATATGATCAGCCTCCCGCATCATCATTTCATCGTGTTCAACCACTACTACTGTATTACCCATATCCCGTAACGATTTCAGTACACTGATCAATCTTTCCGTATCTCTGGAATGAAGTCCGACAGAAGGTTCATCTAAAATATACAAGGAGTTGGTAAGATTGCTTCCCAAGCTTCTGGTTAATTGAATACGCTGACTTTCTCCTCCACTGAGTGAATTGGCCAAACGATTCAGTGTGAGATAGCCCAAACCCACATCCAATAGGGTTTGTAATCGTTGATGAATTTCAATGAGGATTCTTTTTGCAATCTGTTGATCATGTTCTGATAGCACCAATTCATTGAACCACTGTTTCAAATCTCGAACCTGCCATTCACATAGTTCCCCAATATGTTTACCACCAACTTTCACATACAAAGCTTCTTTGCGCAATCGATACCCTTCACATGCAGTACAGGTAGTTCTTCCACGATAACGGCTCAACAATACCCTGAACTGTACTTTGTATAAATTCTGTTCTACATCTTTAAAGAAGTCATCAATCCCATAAGCCCCAGTTACCCCTTTCCATAATTGTTGATACTGTTCTTTGGTGAGTTCTGAGATAGGCTTGTGTATCGGGAATCCAACTTTAGAAGCTCCTTTGATGAACTGTTCTTTCCACCAACTCAACTTCTCGCCCTTCCAGGGAGCCACTGCCCCTTCATATACACTGAGTCGTCTATCAGGAATGACCAAATCAGTATCAATACCCAATACCTGACTGAATCCTTCGCAAACCGGACAAGCACCATACGGATTATTAAAAGAAAACAAATTGGGAACGGGTTCTTCAAATACGATACCATCCAATTCAAAGCGGTTACTGAAATGATGCAGACGATCGCCATCTACTTCTACCATCATTTCTCCATCTCCTTCATAAAAAGCGGTATTAATTGAGTCTGACAAACGATGCAGGTCTTCTTCTTCAAAATCTTTTACCACCATTCGATCAATCAACACATATACCGCATGCTTACTCGACTTGGAAACCGGAATGGTCTTTTGTAAAGTCTTATCATCCATTTCAGTCAACTCTTCGATACGCAGCATTTGACCTTCTCCGGTCTTACTCCATATCCGTGAAAAGCCTTTCTGCATGAGAATATTCAGCTCTTCCCGAGTATCTCTGTTGGCATGTTGTTTAAAAGGTACCAATATGACAACTTTTGTTCCGTGAGGAAGGGTTTTTACAAAAGAAACAACATCCGAAACATCATCTTTCTTTACTTGTCTGCCACTAATCGGAGAAATGGTTTTTCCTGTACGTGCATACAATAAACGGAGATAATCATAAATCTCAGTCATACTCCCCACCGTACTTCTAGGGGTTCTTGTAATGACTTTTTGTTCAATGGCGATGGCAGGACAAAGCCCTTTGATATAATCTACATCCGGCTTTACCATTCTAGCCATGAATTGACGGGCATAAGCACTTAAACTCTCAGCATAGCGTCTTTGTCCCTCAGCAAATAAGGTATCAATGGTCAAAGAAGATTTACCGCTACCGGATACACCAGTCACTACAATGAGTTGATTACGAGGAAAAGCTACCGTAACATTCTTGAGGTTATGCATTCTGGCACCTTTCACCAGAATGGTATCGCTGTTTTCCTTTTCACTAAGTGCAGTCCCTGCTTGTTGTTTCGTCTTCGTAGCCATAAGTGCAGCAATTTAAACACAATAATGACCGGTAGGTTTAGAAAAAAGAAAGATTTACTGAAATAAGGACACTAGAACAGATGTGAAAAATGTGAATAACCATTTCATTGAAAAACAATGTATCCACAAAAGAAACTGGCATATGAAAGATGTATAATTTAACACAACCAATTTAAAATCGGGATAGGTATATCCTGATTCAAAGGTTTTTTACAATCCAATATCCTGTTTTTAAAACGTAGCCAAACCGACCCAAACATGAAAACATTAGACCAAGTGTCTGATATTGATCTAATCCGTTCCTTTCAGGAGGGCGATGCCGGCTCCTTTGAGGTGTTGGTGAACCGATACAAGGACAGGATCTATTCATCGATTCTATTCTTTGTAAAAGACACTTACCTCGCTGAGGATCTTTTTCAGGACGTATTTATCAAGATCATCGACACATTAAAGAACAGACGTTACACAGAAGAAGGGAAATTCCTGCCTTGGGCCCTGCGCATTGCACATAACTTGTGTGTTGACTACTTCCGCAAAGTAAAAAGAGCGCCTGCTATCAAGACCAGCGATAATCAGGATATTTTTGAAGTGATACAAATCACAGAAGAAGGACCTGATGCCAAGCTCATGCGTGCACAAAGCCATGAACGTGTTCGCAGAATGCTGGATCTCCTACCGGAAGAACAGAGAGAGATCATTGTGCTGAGACATTATGCCAATTTAAGTTTCAAAGAGATCGCACAAATTACCAATTGCAGTATCAATACTGCGTTAGGACGTATGCGATATGGACTGATCAATCTTAGGAAAATGATGGTTGAAAAACAGATTGTTTTATAAGTTTTTTGCTCAGAATTGTTACGATAAAAATAAAGCCCCGATCTAAAAAGTCGGGGCTTGTCAATTTTATAATGTAGGTGTATTATTTCTTCTTATCAAAAGCCGCTTTCATAGCATCTAAATGATCTACAAACTTTTGTACATTGGGCACATACCCATATTTGATATTACTCAAGGGATTCCCTTCTAAATCCAGAAACATATAAAGGGGTTGCGCATTGAAACCGAACTTAGTGATTTCATAATCCAGGTTCTTCTGTCCAACATTGGTGATCATATTCCCATTCTTGTCTTTATAATGTTCACTTTCCGGTAACTCAATATTATATTCATCAACATACAAACTAATCAAAACAAAATTTTCTTTGATTCTTTTGAGTACGGCCGGATCTTTCCAGACCTGCTCTTCCATTTTTCTACAGTTGGCACAGGTATGTCCTGTGAAGTCAAGCATCACCGGCTTATTCAAGGCTTTTGCAGCAGCCATTCCTTCTTCCAAATCAAAATATGCAACCAACCCAAAAGGCACTTTTAGCTTGTCGGCATATTTCATCGGAGGTTTTGCTGCATTGGTATCGTTTGTAGATACCATAACAGTATTATTACCAATCTTGTATTTCAGGTCATCCAAATTAAATTCTTGTGTGGTAGATGGCGGAATGAACCCACTCAATAATTTCAATGGAGCTCCCCATAAACCGGGTATCATGTATACCGTAAAACTAAATGCAGCGATCGCAAAGAATAAACGGGGCACACTGATAAATTTTAGTTCACTATCATGAGAAAATTTCAGTTTGCCGATCAGGTATAAGCCCATTAATCCAAATATCACGATCCATAAAACGAGAAATACATCTCTGTTCAATAATCCCCAATGATAGGTAAGATCAACATTGGAAAGGAATTTCAATGCCAGTGCCAGTTCAATAAAGCCAAAAGTTACTTTCACAGCATTCAGCCAGCCGCCACTCTTGGGCAAAGACTGTAACATAGATGGAAAAAAGGCAAAGAGAGAAAAGGGAATGGCCAATCCGAGACCAAATCCCATCATTCCAATAATAGGCGCAATACTTACGCCCTGTGTACTGGTTTGTCCGAGTAAAGTTCCTACCAATGGACCTGTACAAGAAAAAGAAACAATAACTAGGGTTAGTGCCATGAAGAAGATGCCCAATAATCCACCTTTCCCAGCTTGCTGATCAGCTTTATTTGCCCAGCTATTGGGTAGTGTTAATTCAAAAGCACCAAAGAAAGAAATGGCGAATACTATGAAAAATGCAAAGAAGAGGAGATTGGAAACCGGGTGCGTAGAGATCGTATACAAAATGGTATCTCCAAAAATCAAAGTCAATATCAATGTTGGTACGGTATAAATCAATACGATACTGAATGAATACCATAAAGCATTACGAATACCTTCTGCTCTGCTTTTACTTCTTTTGAGGAAGAAGCTAACAGTGACCGGTATCAAAGGAAATACACAAGGTGTGATGATCGCCAGCAATCCCGTAACTAAACAGATCAGGAAAATATTCCATAATGATTCATCAGCTGAAGCATCGCTTGTTGCAACTACATCTGCAGATGGAATATTGACAGATATCGTTTCAGAGCCACTTGGAAATTCATCACCACGAATACCCAGCCAATCAAAGCTCCCTCTGATTTTCACTGTATCTTTTCCAATTTTCAAAAAATATTTGAAACTGGCACTATCTGAATAAACCGATGAGTTCTCCTCGGTGCCTGCCGGTTTCACAGATTGATTTACACCAAAAGACTGAACAGAATCAATAATAAAACGACTATTTGATTTGGTGGTATCCTGATTGAGTGCACTAACAAATACGTCGTCTGCATTTTGTTTTTGAACACCAAATAACTGTAAGCCTTTACCTATGATTGCTTTCACAGTAACAATTGCAGTTGTATCTGAAGTTCGTTCTGCCTGGAAAGAAAACTGCACAGGTGTATTGTCCTGTGCAGTAAGAATATTGGTAAAAGAAAATAGGGTAAGGAATAAAGTCGCTAATAAATGCTTCATCTTATTGTAGCTTAATATCAAAAGATTTTTTAGTAGGAGGTAAACATTGCGCATCATCACACACCATGTATTCAATGGTTCCGGTTACATTGGTTTTGACTTTGCCTTTTAATTTTACAGTTTGTACATATTGTGCTGTATTGGATAGATAGAGCACATCTGTCTGAAAAATTTCATCATAAATCTTTTCTACTTTTCCAATTTCTTTAGCTGTACCTACCAATGAAATCAATGGATTGGGTTTAACCGTCATCTTAGTAGGAATGGGACCACCCTTACCGGTTTTCTGAGAGTAAATATGCCATTTGCCTTGAATGGTAGCAGTCAATACCACATCATAAGTGTCTGCTGATTTTTTCTTGGCTTCGAAAGTCCAGCTAACAGGGTCTTTGATCTGAGCAGTAACCATCCCAGCAATCATCGTTAATATCAGTGTGTAGAATATTTTTTTCATATAGTTGAGATAAAGACGTTTACAAATGAAAAACCTTACTATTAATTCAATCCCAATAGTTCAAATACTTTTTTGCCATCCAGATTATTCAATGCGGTGGAAGTAGCCCTTTCCGGATGTGGCATCATTCCAAATACATTGTTTCCTGCATTTTTAATACCGGCAATATTTCTTACCGCACCATTTGGATTATAAGCAACATCAATATTTCCGTTTTCATCACAATAACGGAAAATCACTTGATTATTAGCTTCCAGTTGATCAAGGGTAGCATCATCTGCAAAAAACCTTCCTTCGCCATGTGCAATGGGAATTTTCAATGCTTCGCCATTACCATTTTTGATGAAGACGTTCTTACAGATGAATTGTTGATTGGCATTTTGAAGTAATACACCCGGTAATAATCCACTCTCACAAAGAATTTGAAATCCGTTACATACCCCTAATACTTTGCCACCTCGGTTTGCAAAATCAATCACGCTTTGCATCATGGGACTAAAACGAGCAATGGCACCACAACGTAGATAGTCGCCATAAGAAAACCCTCCTGGAAGAATGATACAATCATCAGTAGAAAACATGCTCAGATCTTTGTCTTTGTGCCAAAGCATCACTACTTCTTTACCCAGATCATGCTGTAATGAATCCTGCATATCCCTGTCACAATTAGATCCCGGGAAAACGACAACACCGAATTTCATGAAAGTTGATTTATTGATGATGATGCCTAAGTTCAAAGTAAAAAGACCCCGAAACCGTGGCTCCACTAAATTTCGCCCCAAAGGTACGTTCACACAAGTTAATACACCCCTAATTTTTCAACAGATACCAGTTATTGAGCCCAATGATAATGACAGCCGCAATAAACAAAAGATTGGGAAAACTGAGATTTCTTGGATTGGAAAAGGCATTGGCTACAAAAGCACTGATGGGGATAAGACATAATATGCCAGATTCTAATCCACCCAATTCAAAAATGAATGGTACAGGCAGTAAAGTCAGCAGCATGACCATCATGACGCCCCAATTTTTCCTGATTTGAATGACCATGCGGTTGATACTTACTTGCCAAAAGAAGAGACCACAGAGCAATAATACCCCCAAACCGATCACTCCTCTTAGAAAAACAGCTCCGGATGCCCCTTGGGGAATACCCAGATAAAAATCAGGAACCATCGACTGAAACTCCGATAATCGATCAGTGAGAAAAAGTGCTGATAGAACGAAATAATAAGGCAGTGATATCCCCATCAATAAGATAAGCCATTCTGCCAATCTAAATGGTCTTACTACAGCAAGCGCAAACAAGACTACTCCTACCAATATGGCCATGGGGTGATAACACAATACGGCAAGTCCGGCAATCATCCCGGTATTAAATAGCAATGTTTTGGGATTGGAATGATTGTAAAGTCGACTGAGTTTAATGAAAATCCAGATCACCAACGAGTTAGATACCAGTGCAGGTGAAATGGCACACCATTGCGGAATGACAGCAGTTAATAATACATAGGTCATCGCAGGGAGGTAATTGGAAGATTGGTACATCCTGAGTTCATTCAAAGCCAGATTCAATCGAATAGCCTGTACCAATACCAACCCATGATACAACAGCAATCTGATCACAGCAGGTAATGAAGCAATATAATGATCTAATATTAGGGAGATGAGTCCGTCGTTCGTTCCACTATTGGTATCAATGACCGGAGATTCGATCAAAAAATGAAAATGGATGCTGACGCTTAATACAATTAATAGGAAGATATTAATGAATGACTTATCTCTGAATAATCCGACCACAAGTAGAAATCAAAGGGTTAATAATCAATTTTTGCAAAACAAGTGTAGCCTCTATACTGACAAGGAACAATAAGCTGTCTAGCCCCTACCTGCTTTGCATGTCTGGGCATAAAGTTATAACCTCTATCCAAATTTTTAAAAGTTGGGTTACGGTTGATTTGTCCATTGGGTGCAATACTTTGATCAGACAGTATATTATCTCTTTTCTCCTGCACATTGAAAAGGAAGTGTAGACGATCTCCCGTATTGAGCATACCGAATCCTATAAAATTATCGGTATTATCATCATATTGAGATTTGCGGATCACATTGCTCCATTCCATTTTACCGGTTTTGTCAAAAGATATGACGGTTACATTATCGGCATAATACCTTGTCATATTATTGGTAAATGTATTGATACGCCACCATGGATAAAAACCGAGTGGGCTATTCCAGCTATAATAATCGAGCTGCGACCAATAAGGGGATCCATATAAATAATCCCAGCGACTCAATGTATTACCACGGGTACTGCTGTATGCCGATTCAGATACCACAATGAATCCGCCATCTTTTCGGACAATGATATTACTTAAAAAGAAGTCATTAAAAGCCGTTTTCGTATTACCATCATTACGTGCATCCGAGCGAAACTCATCTGTGAAAACGGTGGCCGTATTAAGCATTTCTTTCTGTTGATCTTTATCCCACAAGTAATAGTACAATCCCTCAATATTACCTCTACGCTGTTTACTGAAATAAGAAGTAACAATATAATGTCTGTTTAGGTTATCCGCTTTGATGCGGATATCATCTAAATAAAAACCTTTGATGGACAAATCTGCAAACTGTACTACATCCGCATTTGCCTTTTTAGTTATGAGAGTTACTTTATTGATATTATCATTTTGTAATGTTCCAGATGCACGAATACAGGCCATATCACCATCATTATCAAGAACGAATTCTGATAAAAAATCATTTCGCTGAGGCTTTTCTATTCCCAACCTGCTTCTTTTCAATAGATTCAGGTCTTTATCAAATAAAACTGTTGTCAACACATGCATTCTATCGTTTCGGCTGCTGATTTTAAAAATCATAATCTTCTGCTTGTCCTCACTAAACATTACCGTATAGACATTACGATTACTGACATAAGCCATGTTACTGGTAGTATCTAACAGAATTGGATCTCCTATTCTTTTACCTTTCGAGTCGAATTTTACTGCCATGCAATAAAATACATTCCTGCGCTGGTACTGATAAAACATATATGCAAAACCGGGATAAATCTGGAAATCGGTACTGATGGTACGTTCAGTTAGAAAATCGAGTTTATTCTTTTCGATCATTTTCATACCATTATCAAATACACACATAAAACCCACATCCCGATAACTCTTATACACCAAAATATTGCCATCTACTTTACCCAATACCTCAAAATTCATAACACGGGCATCTTCCCTGTCTGGCTCAGAGTAAGTAATTTGTTGAGCAACAAGAGAGGTACCTGTCAGAAAAAGAAGACATGTCAGGAAGAAGAGAAATTTTTTCATTTCTGAACCCGTTTTAAGTATTTCAAATGTAAGATATATGGCTAATACATGGTAAGTATCGTCTGAATCTATTCAATGTATCCCTTTTTTACATGGAAACAGCCGACTAGTTCAATAGTTGCCTGATAGGAGGTGAAATAAATCTTAATTTCTTCTAAAGAATACTCTTTATCGTTACTTGAAATTTCCTATACATTTGTTAAAGATTCAGGCACAAATGCCGGACTCTACTTGGAGTGAGTAAGAATTTAAACAAGGTTACCTCTGCAGGACTCATCATTGCACTAGGTATCATCTACGGCGACATCGGTACTTCCCCCCTTTATGTACTGAATGAAATTGTTCATGGACGTGTTATTAGTGAACATTTAATATTAGGTTCTTTATCCTGTATTATTTGGACACTCACACTGCAAACCACTATCAAGTATGTGATTCTAACCCTAAAGGCAGATAATAAGGGTGAGGGTGGTATTTTTGGATTATATGCACTCGTCAGACGAAGACGCAAATGGTTAGTAGTACCAGCCATGATTGGCGGTGCAGCTATTCTTTCTGAGGGAATCATTACACCACCCATATCCATTACTTCAGCTATTGAAGGATTGAGACAGCTTCCCGCATTTAGTCATATACAGACTACTACCATAATGGGTATTGTTATAGGAATCATTACCCTGCTATTTGTAATGCAGCAATTTGGGACGGCTTCTATTGGTAAACTATTTGGCCCGATCATGCTGGTATGGTTCAGTATGCTTGCCATATTGGGTGGACTACACCTCTTTGATGATATTTCCATTTTCAAGGCATTCAATCCCTATTATGCGTATGACCTATTAACGCGCTATCCAAAAGGCTTCTGGCTACTGGGTGCTGTATTTCTTTGTACTACCGGTGCGGAAGCTTTGTACAGCGACCTTGGACATTGCGGAAAAGGGAATATTCGTATATCATGGATTTTTGTAAAAACCTGTCTTATTATCAATTATCTAGGTCAGGGTGCTTGGCTATTGGCGAATTATGAGGGTGGCCCTATTCCTGCAGAGTTGATCACATCTGGTTTTAACCCTTTTATTGGCATTATGCCCCAGTGGTTTAAACTCGGAGGAATTACTATTGCTACAATTGCAGCCATCATTGCAAGTCAGGCCTTGATTTCCGGATCTTTTACACTAATCAGTGAAGCATTGCGATTGAATTTATGGCCAAAGATGAAGATCAATTATCCTACTGAAGAAAAAGGACAATTGTATATCCCAGGCATTAGCTTGTTACTATACATTGGTTGTATAGGTATTGTCCTTTACTTTCAGAAATCAGCAAATATGGTGGCAGCATACGGACTCGCTATCACGATTTGCATGATGAGTACATCCATGCTTTTTGCGAACTTCCTAGTAAGCAGAAGAGTAAAACCTATTTGGATCTATTTATACCTATTAGTCTACCTAACTATTGAAATTTCTTTTTTGGTAGCCAATCTGGAAAAATTCATGCATGGAGGTTATGTCACACTCGTATTAGGGGGTGGATTATTTTCTGTAATGTATGTGTGGTTCCGAAGTAGAAAAATCAAAAATAGATATGTTGAATTTGTGCGGATGGAGCATTATATTCCTATGATTCAGGAACTAAGTAATGATAAGACCATCCCGAAATACGCTACCCACTTGGTGTACATGACAAGTGCGAATAACCCCAAAGAGATTGAGCACAAGATCATGTATTCTATTCTGAATAAGAAACCTAAAAGGGCAGATATCTACTGGTTTGTTCACGTTGATGTACTTGATGATCCATACACTTGTGAATTTTCAGTGGAACATATCATCCCTAATGACATTATTCGTGTAGAATTTCGACTCGGATTTAGAGTTGAACAACGTATTAATCTTATGTTCAGAAAAGTGGTAGAGGAATTGGTAAACAATAAGGAAGTAAATATCACTAGTAGATATGAAAGTCTTGAGAAAAATAATGTAGTAGGCGATTTTCAATTCATCGTATTGGAAAAATATTTAAGCCAAGACAATGAATTGCCATTCTTTGAGCGTGTCGTTATGAAATTGTATTTCTGGCTGAAAGAGATTAGTTTGGGTGAAGAACGTGGTTTTGGACTTGACCCGAGTAATGTTACCATAGAAAAATTCCCACTCATTGTAGCGCCGGTTTCTAAACTGAACCTGAAGCGAGTATATTATGAAGGAAGCGATTTCGAATGAAACATATTTCTCCAGAAGAACTCAAACAAAGAATTGTAGATGGTCAGTTATTTCTTTTGGATGTAAGAGAACCAACTGAACATCAGGAATTCAATATTGGCGGTACTTTGATACCACTTGGGGAGTTGATGCTCCATGCTAACGAAATACCCTCAGACCAACCCGTAGTTGTGTATTGTAAAAAAGGAATCAGAAGTCAAATTGCTATTCAGAAGCTTGAAGAAAAACTAGGATTCACCAATCTAATAAATCTAAAAGGCGGTATAGACGCCTGGAGGAGAATCTTTGATCTATGATTTTTGATTTTTTGATTTTTTGTCCGAAGGACCCCTTCGAGGATTTTTTACTTTATATTACTTGTTTCTTGTCTCTTAATTCTTGTTTCTTTTACTAGTACTTGAGTATATCTCTAATAAAATTATGATACTCATGGAAAGAGGGTAGATTATTGTGTCCGCCTCCTTCAATTCTGATAAGGGTAATCTTATGCGGATTAAAGCGTTGTAGTTTTTCGCTATGACTAATAGGAATCAGCCAATCTTTGGTACCATGTATGATATAAGTATGGCAATTCACTTTTTGTATCCATTTATCTGTCCGCAAATGAAAGCGAAGTACATACTTGATGGGTAGTATGGGCATAAAACGCTCGGCTACTTTTTTAAAACTGTAATAAGGTGCATCCAATATCAAATAACGAGGTGTATTGTCTGAGGCAATCTTGGTGGCAAAGCCACTTCCCATGCTTCTACCATATACAAGGATATGATGTTGCTGATATTTTTGAGCCAGTTGCTCATATACAAACTGCATGTCTTTCAACATGTCTTTTTCCGTTCTTTTACCCGTACTTTTTCCAAAGCCACGATAATCTACCAGTACCACATCATAATCATATCGATAAAAATCTTTAGCATATTTAGCCCAGCCTTTGATACTGCGTGTATTGCCATGTAGATAAAGAATCAATCCTTTGGGCTCAGGTCTGTAGAAGTGTAACCCATTGATACGAACGCCTGGTGCAGGATCAAAAAAGAGCTCTTCAAAAGGAATATCATATTCAAACCTGAAATCATGTTTCAATTTCTCAGGCTTGAATATTAGTCTTTCCTGTACCAAATAAGTGAGTACAGAAAGTAGTACAACAGCCAGTGCAATATATAACAGCAGTTGACCCAAAGCAGTGTTTTGCTGTAAGTTCCGAAAAAAGAAGGATTTGATCTGTGATTTTTTGATCTTTGATTTCTTGATTTGTTTTTTGAAGAGACCAGATAGCATTTATTATTGACCTTTATCAAATCGCAGATCAAAGAATCCCCGAAGGGGTCCTTCGGACAAAAAATCAAAGATGAAAAAGAAAATCCCTCGTTGGCTTAAGATCGTACTCATCGTATATGCCCTGATCGGGATCGCTTTTTATTCTTTTCAAAAGAAAATATTGTTCCAACCAGTAGTGGTGGCGAGAGATAGTGTGTATCAATTCGAGCAACCCTATGAAGACATTTGGATACCCGTAGATAAGCATAGTGAAACGCATATGGTTCATTTCACTGTTCCGGATAGTTTACGGAAAGGAGTAGTACTCTATTTCCATGGAAACCGTGGCAATATCAGAAGGTATCGACGTTTTGTAGAAAAGTTCACTTCATATGGCTATGCGGTTTGGATGCCCGATTATCCGGGTTTCGGTAAATCAACGGGTAAACTCACAGAACAAGCTATTTATGACCAAGCTTTACAGGTGTACAAAAGAGCCCGACAATTTTATCAGCCCAATCAAATTATCATCTATGGAAAATCTATGGGTACAGGGGCTGCTACTCAATTGGCTTCCGTAAGGGATTGTAAAAGATTGATACTGGAAACACCTTATAACAGTATGCGTTCATTGGTGGGGATGTATTTATGGATGTACCCATTAAAAGCAATTTTAAAATACCAGTTCCCATCGAATGAATTCATGAAAAAAGTAACAGCACCCATTACCATTTTCCATGGAACTGAAGATGGCGTCATTCCCTACCGCAATGCCGTAAAACTCAAATCAGTCCTCAAACCCGGCGATGAATTCGTCACCATCGAAAACGGCGCTCACAGAGATTTGAATACGTTTATTGAGATGAAGAGTAAAATGGATAGTTTGCTGCGAAGCAGATAGCGGATGGGTTATGGCTTATAGTTCATGGGAAATAGTAAATAGAAAGAAGCAAATCCTATACTTCTTTCTTAGTTATAAATTAAATCAACGACTATAAGCCATGACCTATAAGCTATCAGCCAAAACCGCTCCCCCCTTCCCCACTTTCAGCTTATGCATCACCCCTACTTTTAACGGATAATTTTCTCGGGTATGGCTAACGGGGAAATCGAAGCAGATGGGATATGGGTATTTTTTGACGCGTTCATGAATCACTTCTGCAATGGTGGTGCCGAACGGGATCACTGTGTCTTTCATATCTGTAAATCCGCCAATGATCAATCCAGATAAGTTATTGAAGACCCCATTTCTTTCCAGCTGTATCATCATGCGATCAACATTGTAGATGTATTCACCAATATCTTCTATAAACAATATTTTCTTTTTGAAATCAAAAGCAGAACGGCTCCCTGTCATATGTGCCAATAAAGAGAGGTTACCGCCTACCAACGCTCCGGTTGCAGTACCGAATTGATTCAGAGGATGTGCAGCAGAGCGATATTTATAAGAACCTCCCCTGAGTATTTTCTTTAATGATTGAATGTATTCATTCGCATGTTCACCATCATTGAAAGCAGCTGCCATCGGCGAATGAAGCGATGCCGTTTTTAGTTGTGTGTACAAATGACCATGCAGCAAAGTGATATCACTATAACCAATGATCCATTTGGGATTTTTTTTGAACGCTTTAAAATCCAGCTGATCAATGATCCGGCTCATCCCATAACCACCTCTGCCACATAAAATCGCTTTGACTGTGGGATCATCAAGCATTAATTGTAAATCGTTTCTCCTTTCGTCATCAGTACCGGAAAAATAGTGGAATTGGTTGCCCAATGTTTTGCCTACCCGCACTTTATAACCCCATTCCTTTAATACCTTGATACAGGTTGCTGCTTTTTCAGCAGGCATATAACCCGAAGGACAAACAATTGCAATAGTATCGCCTTTACTGAGATTGGGTGGCACTTTGGTCATGGGTTTATTAAACTTGCTGTTATTTTTTTGGTTTTTGCTTATTACTTAATGCTATGGGTTCTTTCTTTCTTCCTGCATCTTTCAGCGCCTTATCAATCAGCATTTCAATTTGTCCATTCACACTACGAAACTCATCAGCCGCCCATCTTTCCAATGCAGCATATGCCTGTTCATCTAATCTTAATACAAATGATTTTTTACTCACAACTACCGAATTGATCTGTAAAGATACTAGTGATATAAACTACCTGTATTTAATACTGGCGAAGCCGCTTTATCACCACACAACACCACCATCAAGTTGCTTACCATGGCTGCTTTCTTTTCATCATCCAACTGAACAATTTCTTTTTCAGAAAGCATATCCAAAGCCATTTCCACCATTCCTACAGCTCCTTCTACGATTTTACTTCTGGCAGCTACAATGGCAGTGGCCTGTTGTCTTTGCAACATGGCGCCAGCTATTTCAGGTGCATAGGCCAAGTGACTAATCCTTGCTTCTGTAATAACAATACCTGCTTTGTCCAATCGCTCGTTGAGTTCTGCTTCCAATAATTCAAACACTTTTTCTCCGCCGTCCCTTAAAGTAATATTGGCAAACTCATCCTCAATACTATCATATGGGTAACTAGATGCTAAATGACGAATGGCCGCTTCGCTCTGATTGGTCATATACTCATTAAAATTCACCACTTCAAAAACTGCTTTATAGGTATCTTGCACCTGCCATAAAATAACAGCAGCTATCTCTATCGGGTTACCCATTTTGTCGTTTACTTTCAGTTTTGCACTCTCCAGACTTTTTGACCGCAACGATACTTTCATTTTTACAAAAAGCGGATTTACAAATGAAAGCCCATTTTCTTTTAAGGTACCAACATACTTACCAAAGAAAGTAAGTGTAATACCATAATTAGGCTGAACAATGACCAGTCCTTTAAGAATAAAGGCAGCAGCCAGAAAACAGATAATCATTGCCACAATTAAACTTCCGTCCGGGGAATTATCGTTTGCCACATGTTTGATCAGTATATACAATCCAGCTACAAATAAAACAATTGATACAACAAGGGCGGTAAATCCGGGAACTCCTTTGTATATTTTTTCCATATTTTCAATTTGATATTAAAATGATATCAAAAATATATCTTTTTCTGAAATCACCAAATATTCGCCTAAAAATCCGGTACAGGGGCTTTAACAGTCATTCTGTATTTTTGCAGCCCGGATTGCCTATTTAGACCGGTTATAGAAGATATGAGCATGAATCAACCGAAAAGATACCTGATTACAGCAGCCCTTCCCTATGCGAATGGGCAAAAACATATTGGTCACCTGGCCGGTGCTTATTTACCGGCAGATATCTATGTACGTTATTTAAAAGCACAAAAAAGAGATGTAGTATTTGTGTGCGGTAGCGATGAACATGGAACCGCCATCCCTATTCAGGCAACCAAGGAAGGAACCACTGCAAGAGCCATCATTGACAAATACCACCCTTTGATGGAGCAGAATTTCAAAGACCTGGGTATTGCTTTTGATGTTTACCATCGTACCAGCGATCCACTGCATCATGAAACGGCACAGGAGTTTTTTACGAAACTCAATAATAACGGAGATCTGGAGATCAAAGAATCTGAACAATATTTTGATGAAGAAGCCAATAGCTTTTTGGCAGACCGATACATCAAGGGAACCTGTCCGAATTGCAGTTTCGATAGCGCATATGGCGACCAATGTGAACGTTGTGGCAAAAGTTTGAGTCCGGATGAACTGATCAACCCCGTTAGCACACTCAGCGGAAAACCACCTGTCAAGAAATCTACTAAGCATTGGTATTTACCGCTGAATCGTCATGAAGATTTTTTAAGAAAGTGGATATTGGAAGAACATGCCAATGACTGGCGTTCCAATGTACTCGGACAATGCAAAAGCTGGATCGATGGTGGATTACAGCCTCGTGCTGTAACACGTGATCTGGATTGGGGCGTAAAAGTGCCGGCTGCAGATGCTGAGGGGAAAGTATTGTATGTATGGTTTGACGCACCCATTGGTTATATCAGTGCTACTAAACAATGGGCGATCAATACCGGAAAAGATTGGAAACCTTATTGGGAAGATAAAGACACCAAACTGGTTCATTTTATTGGCAAGGATAATATCGTATTCCATTGTATCATTTTCCCTGTGATGCTGAAACTACATGGTAATATTTTACCGGATAATGTTCCATCCAATGAGTTCATGAATCTGGAAGGAGATAAAATGAGTACCAGTAGAAACTGGAAACTCGATATGCAGGATTATATCAATGACTTCATCAACAAAGAAAATGGCGGTAGCCAAATGGCGGATGTACTCCGTTATTATCTCACCCAGATCGCACCCGAGACAAAAGACAGCGAATTCATGTGGAAGGGTTTCCAGGATGCCAACAATAGTGAATTGGTCAGCATCTTTGGCAATTTCGTGAACCGCACTTTTGTGTTGATGCATAAACTATGTAATGGTAAAGTACCTTCATTTCATCAGGATATTGCAGATGAGTTAGACCAACAGACCATTACCGAGATCAAGAACTGTGCAAATAAAGTAACCGCATTACTGGAAGAATATCGTTTCCGCGAAGCTCTATTTGAAGTCATCAATCTGGCTCGTACCGGTAATCAGTACATGCAGAAAAAAGAACCATGGATTGTTGCCAAATCATTGGCGGAAAATCCGGATGCACAAAAAAGTATTGATAACTGCCTGCATATTTGCTTACAGCTTACAGCAAATTTGGCTATTCTCATCCAGCCATTCCTTCCATTTACCGCGAAGAAAATGTGCCATATGATGAAAGTGGTTGAAAAAATGCTGGATTGGGAAAATGCAGGTAGTATGAAATTGCTGAGTGTGGGTTACAGCCTCAGAGCACCTGAACTATTATTTAGAAAAATTGAAGACAGTGAAATTATGGAACAGATAGAGAAATTAAATGCCGTGAGTTTGAAAAAAGAAGGTGAAAAGGGAGAAGTGAAAAGTGAAACGACAGAAGCAAAAGAGATTACGGTGAAGCAGGAGATTGTATTTGATGATTTTGCTAAGATTGATTTGAAAGTGGGCACTATTGTTTCTGCCGAGAAAGTGGAGAAGGCTGATAAATTGCTGAAATTGCAGGTAGACCTGGGTTTTGAAACAAGAACCATTGTATCTGGTATTGCCATGCATTTCAAACCGGAAGACATAGTTGGAAAACAGGTAACTGTTGTGGTGAATTTAGCCCCACGCAAAATGAGAGGTATTGAAAGCAATGGAATGATTCTGATGGCAGAAGATGCAAATGGAAAGCTTCATTTTATTAATCCGGAAGAAGCTATCAATCCGGGTAGTGGTGTGAGTTAAGACTTGCACCCACATATTTGATAAGAAAAACGCTGTGTGATTTCGATCACACAGCGTTTGTTTTTTAGCTATAACTCGCACATTCTTTCAATTCTCGTTCTGAGTATGCCAACTTATATTGTTTTAAGACATCTTCAGGTACTCCATTCCATTTATTTGGAACATTACCACGATAATCCAAATCTTTCACACCAATCTCAGAAGTGTAAAAACCTGTTAAGGTTAAATCACGCATCAGGTTAAAGAAAGATACGCCTTGAGCCATTTCAGGTTTTGCCTTTTCCGGATAAGCGATCTGATCTACCAATTGTATTCTTTGTTCAGCACTACAGTCTACAAAAGACTTTTCAAACTGTTTGAATGATTGAATATCCAACCAGCGTAACCCACCACGCATAGGTGTTTGATGAGAGGGCATATCTTTTACAATGAATTCCAAAAAGTCAGGAACTTTTGCATCAGTAGCACTACCACTCACATCGTCTTTAGGAACAATGATGTCAACTAAAATAGTAATGGTCGCCATTTCATGTTCAGTAAAGAATTTTTCTTCCTTTTCCAGCTTAGCAAGATATTTTTTCTCTTCCTCCATTCTGTCATCCAGACCAGCAGATGCAGTTGCATTTTCCTTTTTATCAGTAGGCTTACAGGCATCTACCAGTACACCGGTGGCAACTGTTCCTACTACGAGCGCTTTAATGGATTTTCTTCTGTCCATATGAGTATGTTTTGTCCCATCTCGCTTGAAACGAGACGAGTGGATTTACAGATTTTGTTTTTTCATTTCATCAATGATGTATTCCGATGCACGCATAGATAAAGCAAGGATCGTCCAGGTGATGTTTTTATCCGCCTGTGAGGTAAACTGACTTCCATCTACACAGAACAAGGTTTTACAATCATGTGCCTGACTCCATTTATTCAATGCAGAAGTTCTTTTATCGTTACCCATACGTGCGGTACCTGCTTCATGAATGATGTTGCCCGGATTGGCAAGACCATAATTATTGGAAGCATCATCATCGCCACCCCAAGTAATGATGGCCCCCATTTCATGCATGATCTCTTTGAAAGTCTCCTTCATGTGTTTCGCCTGCTTAATTTCATAATCTGAATGCGTAGTATGGAAACGCAAAACAGGGATACCATATTTATCTACGACTTTTGGATCGATCTCACAATAGTTATCAATTCTTGGAACTGCTTCCCCTCTACCTGCCATACCCACACCTGCGCCATAGAAATAACGTACATCTTCTTTCAATGAAGCACCATAACCACCTGCATCTTTTTTAACCCCATTCACGGCATACTTACCATTCATGCCCTGCATACCAAAGCCAAATCCATAAGCAGGCTGACTCATACCACCCCAATATTCAATGTGATAACCACGAGGAAAATCTAATTTTTTATTATCCAGCCACCATGGCGTATACACATGCATACCACCAACACCATCTTCATTATATCGTTTCCGACCAAAGAGTTCGGGTAATACACCACCCAATGCAGCACCGGTAGAATCGTGCAGGTATTTACCTACCACATTACTACTGTTAGCTAATCCATTGGGATGTCTGGTAGATTTAGAATTGAGTAAGAGACGTGCTGTTTCACAAGCACTCGCTGCAAGAATCACCACACGACCGCTCACTTGGTATTCCATCATGTCTGTTTTATCGACATAAGAGATACCTGTAGCAATTCCTTCGTTATTGGTGATCACTTCACGCGCCATTGCCTGAGTAATGACATCTACATTCCCTGTTCTTACAGCAGGTTGCACCAATGCAGAAGATGATGAAAAATCTGCCGCCGCTTTACAGCTTCTACCACATTGTGCACAATAGAAACATTCTCCTCTTTCTTTATTGATTTGTTTGGTAAGAATCGATAAACGGGATGGGATCACCGGTACACCAATACCTGTTGCGGCTTTTTTGATCATCAACTCATGTAAGCGAGGCTTGGGTGGCGGAAGAAAAATTCCATCCGGATCATTCTCTAATCCTTCCAATGAACCAAATACACCCAATAATTTATCGATCTTATCGTAATAAGGTTTTACATCGTCATAACTGATCGGCCAGTCATCTCCCAACCCATCAATACTTCTGCGTTTAAAGTCTTTCGGACCGAAACGCAATGAAATTCTTCCCCAGTGATTGGTACGTCCGCCGATCATACGGGCACGCCACCAATCCCATTTATCACTCCCTTCTGCCATGGTATAAGGCTCTCCATCAATTTCCCAACCCCAGAAGCAGCCATCAAAATCGCCAAAAGGGCGAAACTTGGTACTGGCACCTCTGCGTGGCGATTCCCATGGATTTTTCAACTGAGAAGAATGTTTGGCAGGATCATAATCTGCACCTGCTTCTAACAAACAAACTTTTAATCCGGCATTGGCCAATACATAAGCAGCCATACCACCACCCGCACCAGAACCTACGATCACAGCATCGTATTTCTTGGGTTGTTTTTTGATTTGAAGATCTCCCATGGAAATTTGAAAATTTGTCCGCCTTAGGCGGATGAAAATAATAAGAATCGAATCCGTCTCAAGATAAAGAAAAGATGATTTGAATGATTACAAACGTTGAACATAAGCCCAGGCTTTTTTGCCTGATCTTAAAATCACGGAGACACGCTGATAATCTTCCACTTCGTATTGATCAGCACTTTGCAGTTCTGACTCGGTAACTTCAAATACCATCCCCTGAATAGACTGATCCTGATCGGCAGGAATGGCAATAGGATGAAACAACTGTTCACTGGTAGCCAATACAGCTTCATTGGTAATCTCCAACTGTCCAAGTGTATAACCTACCAACTCATCCTGATGACCTTCCAATAGTCTACCAAAAGACTCCAACTGAACTTTAGGTTTTTGAAGGGTTCCGTAAGAGAATAACCAATGCAGCATTTGAAATTGTTTGGTGGTAATAAAGATAGGTTGGAAGGGAAATAGTGTTAGTTCAACCTAAGCATTTTTTGATCAATCGTAACAGTGAATTGAATTTTTGCTTGTAAAGCTTTAAACACTTTTATAATGGTATCTAAGGTTGCACTGTTTGCACTGCTTTCCAACTTTGATATTTGTGCTTTTTGAACACCTACCAACTTACCCAATTGTTCTTGTGTAAGATTGCGATCCTGTCGAACTTTTTTGATCATTTGACTTACCAGTTCCATGCTGAGTTCATATTCATACTGCTCCCTTGCCTTAGTACCTCTTTTTCCGATATAAGTATCTTTCATTTCGGAAAGGGTGTAGGTTTTAAGTGATGTCTTTGCCATAAAATTGTTTTTTATAACTTCTTTTCAAAATATTTTTGTCGTAACATGATCGCTCTGGATATTTCTGCCGTAGGAATTTTATCTGTTTTTTTGCAAAACCCATGAGTAGCCACCACAAGCGTTTCTTCATTATTTGTTTTATCCCAAAAAGCCAATAACCTTACCTGTTGACCATTGTACAGCGTTCTAAATTCCCAAATATCATTTTGTAATTTTTTAAATAATCTGGGATCATTAGTTTGCTCTGCCAAATCAATGTTGAATAAGACTTTTGCTACCGTTTTCTCTTTAAGAGTTGCCAAGAAATTATTAGCTTCTTCTAAAAACACGGTTTCGAAATAACGCATGCTGTATAGATTGTAAAGGTAAAACAATTGTTTCTATTTTTAGAAACTTTTTCTTTGAGATAACCTTTTCTTTTGAGGACTTTTCAAAATTATAGCGAAGCGCTTCGTACAAGGCGATGTCATGGCCTGAGGCGGAGTGTAATGCAAATAATTGTACAAACGCTAGATCCTTCGTCGCATGCAATAACCTGCGGTTATTACTGCTCCTCAGGATGACGGATAGACGGGACAAAAAAGTGCGTGGAGGGAGAAAAAGCTATGGCGCAAAGCGTCCATAGCTTTTTCTCTCTCCACGCACCGGTATATACACTCGTCATCCTGAGGAGCGTTCCGACAAAGTCGGAAATCGCGACGAAGGATCTATTCGTAAACCACAAAAAAACCGCCCCTTAAAAGGAAGCGGTTTCTCATTGTATTTACTAACAATTTTCATCATTATTATACCATGGTTGGTCGCCTGACCAACTATACAGCATTAGCTACAACCCATGCTATTACCACAGTTCAAGCACTTGTAACAAGTACCCGAGCGAATGGTGATATGTCCGCAAGTGTTACAAGCAGGCGCATCACTTTGCATGTTTTTCGCTGCTGCATTTACGGCATCCATTCCACTGTTCTCTGCTTTTACGGCTGCAGTTGCACGCTGTAATTTCTGCGGTTGTGCAGCGGGAGTAGTATTGGCTGAAGGAGCGGTTACACGAACACTGCTCAGCTCAGGCTTTCCTAGCAAAGTAGCATCACCATCATCTTCTCCGGTATTACCGATGGTTGGACGATCCAGCACATGTACCAGGTCTGTTCTTCCTAAGTACTCATAAGCCAATGCACGGAATACAAAGTCTACCAATGAAGTGGTGGTCTTGATATTCGGATGGTCTACCATTCCTGATGGTTCAAACTTGGTGAATACAAATTTCTCTACAAACTCTTCCAATGGCACACCATATTGTAAGCCTACAGAAACGGCAATCGCAAAGCAGTTCATGAAGCTGCGAAGAGTTGATCCTTCTTTCGCCAGATCAATGAAGATCTCACCCAATGTTCCATCTGCATATTCACCGGTACGTAAGAAGATCACTTGTCCGCCGATCTTCGCTTTCTGTGTAAAGCCACGACGCTTAGCCGGCAATGATTTCTTCTCCACGATAGTAGACAACTGACGCTTCAACTTGGTATCGGTAGAAGCATTCATGCGCTTCTGTACCTCATCCAATAATTCATCCACAGTCAACTGACTCAAATCAACAATATTAGAACCTGTTTCAACAGCCGGAGTCTCTTCACTTGCAGCCTGCAGCTTGTCGCTTGAAGCATCTTCTTTCTTCTTCTTATCAGATTTATTACTCAATGGCTGACTCAGCTTAGAACCATCGCGGTACAATGCATTTGCTTTCAGACCCAATTTCCAGCTTAACATGTAGCAATCTGCGATTTCTTCTACAGATGCTTCATGTGGCAGGTTGATGGTTTTAGAAATGGCGCCGCTCAGGAAAGGCTGACAAGCACCCATCATGCGGATATGCCCGTAAGCATGGATATAACGCTCACCTTTCTTACCACATTTATTCGCGCAATCGAATACAGGTAAATGTTCTTCTTTCAAATATGGAGCACCTTCAATAGTCATGGTACCACATATATAATCGTTTGCAGCATCTATTTGATCTTCTGTAAATCCTAATGCTTCGAGAAGGTTGAAACTCCAGTCTGCATATTGTTCTTCTTTAAAACCTAAGCGCTGCATGCACTCATCACCTAAAGTGAAGCGGTTGAAAATAAACCCGATCTCAAAAGCAGATTTAGCAGCACCATTCAATTTTGCAATTTCATCAGCTGTAAATCCTTTTGCAGCCAATGTTTCATTGTTGATGAAAGGTGCATTTTCAAATGAAGCGGCTCCTACTGCATATTGTTCTATTGCTTTTGCTTCTGCTTCATTGTATCCTAAGTTCTTCAATGCCTGTGGAACAGACTGATTGATGATCTTGAAATAACCACCACCGGATAATTTTTTGAATTTCACCAAAGCGAAATCAGGTTCAACACCGGTAGTATCACAATCCATCACCAGACCGATGGTACCGGTTGGAGCGATTACAGTAGTTTGTGCGTTGCGGTAACCATATTGCTCGCCCAATTGTACTGCATCATCCCATGCTTTGGTAGCAGCTTTCAACAGGTAATCAGGACAATATTTTGCTTTGATACCTTGTGGTTTAATTTCCAATCCCACATAAGCATCTTCAGCATCATAAGCAGCTGCGCGATGGTTGCGCATTACACGCAGCATGTCTTCTTTATTTTCTTCGTACTTATCAAAAGCACCGAGGAAAGAAGCCATTTCCGCAGATGTCTTATACGACACGCCGGTCATAATAGCTGAGATCGCTCCGGCAATACCGCGGGCTTCTTCACTATCATAAGCAATACCACTTACCATCAGCATAGAACCGAGGTTGGCAAAGCCCAGACCCAGTGTACGATAATCGTAAGAAAGCTGTGCCACTTCTTTTGAAGGGAACTGAGCCATCAATACAGAAATCTCCAGTACAGTGGTCCATAAGCGGGTAGTATATTCAAAACCTTCTACATCGAATACGTTGGTATCATCATCATGAAACTTACGCAGGTTGATGGAAGCCAGGTTACAAGCTGTATTATCCAGGAACATGTATTCTGAACAAGGGTTAGACGCATTGATGCGACCACCTTTTGGACAGGTATGCCATTCATTGATGGTAGTATCGTATTGTGTACCGGGATCTGCACAACGCCATGCAGCGTAAGCAATCTTATCCCACACTTCACGTGCAGGGATTTTCTTCATGGTACGACCATCGGTACGTGCTTTCAGTTCCCAATCACCATCTTCTTCCAATGCTTTGAAGAAACTGTTAGGAATACGAACAGAGTTGTTAGAGTTTTGTCCGGATACAGTAGCGTATGCCTCTCCCTCATAACTATTGTCATAACCCGCAGCTACCAGGGCAGCTACTTTTTTCTCTTCTTCTACTTTCCAGTTGATGAAATCCATGATCTCAGGATGATCCAGATCCAGACACACCATTTTAGCAGCACGACGGGTAGTGCCACCGCTTTTGATGGCGCCTGCTGCACGGTCGCCGATTTTTAGGAAACTCATCAATCCGCTTGAAGTACCCCCACCGCTCAGTTTTTCTCCACTACCGCGGATCTGAGAGAAGTTGGTACCAACACCAGAACCATACTTAAATATGCGGGCCTCGCGAGTCCACAAATCCATGATACCGCCTTCGTTCACTAAGTCGTCGCTCACGCTCAGAATGAAACAGGCATGTGGTTGAGGGCGCTCATAGGCGTTAGTAGACTTTTTCAGTTTACTATCTTTCGGATCTACATAATAGTGTCCTTGTGGCTTTCCGGTAATGCCATATACTTCATGCAAACCGGTATTGAACCATTGTGGTGAATTGGGTACGCAAGCCTGATTGAGGATACTGTATACCAATTCATCATAAAATATCTGGGCATCTTTTTCAGAAGCAAAATAACCGTAACGCTCGCCCCATACACGCCAACAATGTGCCATACGGTGTGCTACCTGCTTAACGCTCGTTTCTCTTCCTACTGAACCATCGGGTTGCGGTACACCGGCCTTGCGGAAATATTTCTGAGCAAGGATATCGGTGGCAATCTGGCTCCACTGTTTGGGAACCTCCACGTTGTTCATTTCAAATACTTTTTCACCGTTTGGATTTTTAATCACAGAATCTCTGTAATCGTATTCAAACTGGTCGTACGGACTAACGCCTTCTTGTGTAAAGCGACGTCCGAATTGCAAGCCTTTCTTAGAGCGAGTAGTAGCCATAATGCAGTTCTGATTTTAGCGGTTATTTAATGGGTCCCAGCGGATTAACGAAATGTTAAGCGGTTGACGAAAATATCTTTCCGATTTGATAATCCAAGTCCGTAAATATGCACAGCTTGTGAATAAAGAGTGTGGATTTTTTCACACCTCAAATCAGGGTTGAATTTGCGGGAATATCCCCCGTTGTGGGAAAGATTTTTTGGTATTTGCCCTTGTTGAATAAAGAATTTTCCGTAAATCAAATGGTGCAACAAACTGGAAATTCCTGCTTTTTAGCAGCTGTAATTTGCTTTCAACACATTATCTTTCAGATAAATACGAAACAAATAGGGGTTTAGCGCCTTAAACAAAAACTTTTCTGCATTTTTGCAGTAGCATCTATTTTAATACTGAATGAAGCAGGTTATATATCAGCAATTGGCAGAAAGAAAGCAAGCGGGCAAGAAATCCTTCACCGTATTGATTGACCCTGATAAGGTCGATAATGCGAGCATTGATCAGTTGGTATCACTATCTGTGGAAGCTAAAGTGGACTATTTCTTTTTAGGCGGTAGTCTGGTGATTTCCAGCCATCTGGATGAATGCATCCAGCAAATCAAAGCCAGCTGTGATATTCCTGTCATTCTCTTTCCCGGCTCCCCTTCTCAGGTGAGTAAATATGCGGATGCACTTTTATACCTCTCCCTGATTTCCGGACGTAATCCTGAATTATTGATCGGTCAACATGTGATCAGCGCTCCTTTTGTGAAAAAAAGTGGTTTAGAAATCATGCCTACCGGTTATATGGTGGTGGATGGCGGTGCGCCTACTACTGTTTCTTATATTTCCAATGCTACACCTATTCCGGCCGATAAAAATGAAATCGCAATGTGTACGGCCATGGCAGGTGAAATGCTGGGCATGAAATTGATTTATATGGATGCCGGCAGTGGTGCCAAAAGACCCATTACTGAGCATATGATTGAAAAAGTAGCCCGCCATATTGAAATCCCACTAATTATCGGCGGCGGTATCACTGATCCTGAAAAAGCTTATCGAAATTGTAAAGCCGGCGCTGATGTGATTGTGATCGGTAATGCCATTGAAAAAGATGTTTCCTTGATTAAAGAAATGAGTGCTGCCATTCATAGCAGTTCTCTTGTACAGCACAACAGTTGATCATTACTATTTTTGAATACAAAAGAAATACCCATTAACAAACCCAATAATTACCGTTAATGGAATTCATGATTGACCGAATGGTCAATTCTTTTTCTTTGTATAAACTTAACCCTTATGAACAACGTCCCTTTGTACTTACCATTGGGCTTTGTAGCCACTGCTTTACTTACTTGTTACTTTTTGGTAAAAGCAGCACATGGTAATAGGATGCTGGCAAGTTTGCTGATCATTTGGATCATTGGACAAAGTGCTATAGCCATTACCGGTTTTTATACCAATACACAAACCATTCCTCCCAGATTTATGGCCCTGTTACTTCCTCCGGTAACACTCATCCTGATTGTATTTGCAACACGTAAGGGGCGAAACTTTATAGACCTATTGAGACCGGATCAACTCACACTTTTACACGTTGTTCGTATTCCGGTTGAATTTTGTTTATTCGCGCTATACTCCTATCAACTCGTTCCTCAATTAATGACTTTCGAGGGAATTAATTTTGATATCCTATCCGGTATTACAGCACCCTTTATTGCTTACCTCGGGTATCATAGAAAAGTACTTAGTAAAACAGTATTGCTGATCTGGAACCTGATTTGTCTGGGGCTCTTAGTGAATATCGCATTCCATGGTATTCTTTCTGTTCCTTCACCTTTTCAGCGTTTTGGTTTTGAACAACCCAATATCGGATTAACTTATTTCCCTTATGTATTTTTACCGGGATTGATTGTACCTACTGTTTTATTTGCTCATTTAAGCAGTATCAGACAGTTGCTAAAATCTTAATGATTGCCCACCATCTTTTCCCCTGCCTCCACCGCTATTCGAAGTATATTTTGTGTGGGAGGTAAGAGGCAGGTGGCATAGGATGTAAATACACAAGGTGGATTGAACGCTTTATTAAAATCAAGAACCGTAACTCCATCTTCACCCGGCATAGCTGCATACAAATACCGACCCGATGCATAGGTTGATCGTCCACTTGTTTGATCACCAAAAACAATAAAAAGCTTATCCCCTTCCTGTAATGCATCCAGACTATAAGTTTCGCCTTGAAAACTAAACACCAACTTTCCGGGCGATAACTGTTGTGTTATTTGTCCGAGTACATTGGCTACAGGAATCTTCTTTGGAAGAAGAGAAGGAATCAGCTTTGCTTGTACGCGAAACAATGTATCAACAGGAAAACAGGGAATGGTCTGTAAAGCATCTATAGCCGGATGTTTTAGATCTCTGAAACGAATACCGATCAACTCGTCTCTTTGTAATACAGTCCAACGATAATGCGCAAAAGACATTTGTATCGGCTTTATCGAATCGGGATGAAAGATCACTCTTTCTTTTTGGAAAACACCATTAGACGATAACGCTATATCCTTCTCCAAGACTTGCTTTACTATATTTCCTTTTCTTTCAAAATATCCAACCCGTGCAGGAAAAGAAGGAATCGGGAAACGAATATCATCCGTAGTAGCCCCACCAAAATATTGTTTACCTTCTTTGATCCAAAAGAGTCCAGCAAGATTCAACCAGCCTTGTTCCGATTTTAATTCAAGTAGCCGTTCTTTCTTCCATTGATCTATTTCCTGATGGTAGAGATCTTGTGCCAAACACTGTTGCATCCAGAAAAGTAACAAGATTAGTATGTATTTGCGGATCATTGGCTGGTTCATTGGTACATGAATGATCTATGTAATTTCGTCATTTTGTTAATTTTCAAAGCGGAATCTTTAATTTTTCTCTGGAAAAGAAAATTGTTTACGACCTTTACAATATCCTGGCAGATAGTACATTCTTACTCATAAACGTAGCCAATGTCAGGTAAAAACGATATCGTATCAATTTTTCAAGCAGCCATAAAAGCTGTACACCCTTCTGAACTTGTTCCGGCATATCTTCATGTATCACAAAACATTTTAACGATTGGTGATCACTCTTTTCCATTAACGACTGATCAAAAAATATTTGTGATCGGAGCCGGTAAAGCAACCGCCGCAATGGCTTTAGAGACAGAAAAAATTCTTGGCGATCACATCTACAAAGGATGTATCACAACAAAGTATCAACATGCCATTCCACTCCAAAAAATAGATTGTCGGGAAGCAGCTCATCCCATTCCTGATCAAAACAGTTTGTTGGCTGTTGAAAAAACCATTCAACTATTACAAGAAGCAACAAAGAATGATATTATCATTTGTCTATTAAGCGGGGGAGCTTCTTCTTTATGGGCAGATGTTCCTGAAGAAATCTCACCAGCTGATATGCAAATTGTGTTTGATTCGCTGTTGAAATGTGGCGCCACTATTCATGAAAACAATACGGTAAGGAAACATTTATCGAAAATAAAAGGCGGACAATTATTACGCTTTGCACCTCACAGCAAATGGTTCACCCTTATTCTATCTGATGTACCGGATAATGATTTGTCTGTTATAGCCAGTGGTCCTACTGTAGCTGATAATAGTACTTATGAAGATGCATTGGATGTACTGAAAAAGTATCAATTGGAAACAGTGATCCCAACTCGTGTTTGGGAATACTTACAAAGGGGTGCGAAAGGTTTGTTTGCAGAAACTGTTAAACACCATGACCCCTTATTGCATATCGTTACGAATATAATGATAGGAACGAATGATATTGCGATAAAAGCGGCATCGGAAAAGGCGCAGACAATGGGTTATCAGGTACACCGTTTTCATCCACTAGATGGAGATGCAATCATTACAGCACGAACCATTATTGAATTTTGTAAATCCTATACAGGTTCATTACCCGCATGTATACTCACCGGAGGAGAAACAACCCTACAAGTAACCGGAACGGGTTTGGGAGGCCGAAACCAACACATGGCACTCACAGCTTTGATTGAGATGAAAAAAAGAAAAGATAATGAGACGTATTCACTTACATTTTTGGCAGCAGGAACAGATGGTACTGATGGACCAACAGATGCAGCCGGTGCCATTGCAGATATAGAATCAATAGCCATGTGTGTTCAAAAGAAATTAGACCCTGAAGCCTATTTCACAAATTGTGACGCGTATTCCTTTTTTAAACAGAGCGGAGGGTTATTAAAAACAGGTCCTACACAAACCAATGTAATGGATCTGGTGTTAGCTTTAATAGAATAAGTGATCAGTTCAAAATAAGGAATGTATTCTTTCACCAAATGTTTAGTTCATGTCTCTAAGACAATTCATTGCATCCAGAAAATTTTTACGCCCACTTAGCTTTTTACAAGAAACCGCCACCAATAGCTGGAATGAAATTGCCAGCCTATTTGGATTAGATGATGATGTATTTTTTAATCCATTACATCGAAAAATTGAATCGCCAGTTAAAGTCATTCTAATTGGCGCTGGACATCGTGGGAATATTTATGCCAGCTATATGCTGGAATATCCGGAAGAAATGAAGATTGTGGCTGTAGCCGATGCTAGTTTATCAAGAAGAAAACAAGCCGCTGAAGAATATACCATTCCGGATCAATATTGTTTTAGTGACTGGTCTGAAATATTCAAACGGCCAAAATTTGCTGATGCAGTGATCATAGCAACACCCGATCAATTACATACACAACCCTGTCTTGCCGCGCTCGAAGCTGGATACGATGTACTGCTAGAAAAACCCATTGCACCTACAGAAGAAGAATGCCGACAAATTTTACAAAAAGCAAAAGAAACCGGAAGAATTGTGGGTGTTTGTCATGTATTACGCTATTCTCCTTATTTCCGTGAGTTAAAACAAGTGATAGATGCCGGATTGATAGGCAATATCATTAGCATACAACATATGGAGCCGATTGAACACATACATATGAGTCATTCCTATGTGAGAGGCAAATGGCGCAACAGTAAAAAAGCAACTCCCATTATTCTTGCGAAATCATCACATGATACTGATATCATTCGATGGCTGGTGAATAGTCCGGTTCATGATGTTCACTGCTTTGGCAATCTGAGTTGGTTCACCAATCGCAATGCACCTAAAGGAAGTACGGAAAGATGTACAGATGGTTGTGCGGTTGAAGGAACATGCCCTTATTCGGCCATTCAAATCTATTATCGCGATCGAAAAAGACTCTATGTATTTGATCCACCTGCAGAAGAAGATGATTGGGGTGAACATATTTTAGAACAACTCAAAACAACTGATTATGGAAGATGTGTGTATAAAATGGATAATGATCAACCTGACCACTTAACAGTAAACATGTTATTTGAAAACGGTGTTACTGCAGCATTTTCTATGGAGGCCCATGTTTCTTATGAAGGAAGACGAACCCGCATCATGGGTTCAGCTGGTGATATCATGGGCGATATGGAAACTTTTGTATTAACAGATTTCAAAACCAGAAAGCAAACATCCTGGAGTCTGAAAACCGATCCACATGGCGGTGGCGATCATCAACTCGTTAAAGACTGGCTGCAAGCGGTTTATCAGCAAGATAAAAATTTGCTCAGTTCATCCATTGAAGTATCTGTTGAAAGTCATTTAATGGCTTTCGCCGCCGAAAGAAGTCGACAGCAGAGGACGATTGAAGATGTTAGATTGTAACGATTTACATTTCTTTTGTAATTTATCATTCAATTCTACCTATGTCGACTACTCAAAAACTCAATACCTGGAAAGCAACTGCCATCAGTGGAAATGATATTACTTCATCCTGTTTGTATGTTTCAGCCATTACGATTGCTATGTCCGGACAATATGCCTGGATTGCACTATTGATCGTAGCTGCTGTCTTATTCTTATTCAGAAAGATTTATGGTGAAGTAGTGGGTGCATTGCCTTTGAATGGGGGCGCATACAATGTACTATTGAATACCACTTCTAAAACCAATGCTTCTGTTGCTGCATGTTTAACCATTTTATCTTATATGGCTACCGCTGTTATTTCTGCTAGTGAAGCCATGCATTATTTACACCACAGTTTACCTCAAATCAATATTATTCTAGCTACACTTATATTATTGTTTTTTTTCCTCTGTCTTACCATTGCCGGAATTTCGGAAAGTGCCATTGTAGCACTTGTCATATTTATCATTCACATGGCATCAATGGCTTTACTGGTAATAAGTGCTATCTATTTTTTAGTGACCCATGGAACATCTGTTCTCGTTGAAAATTTCTCTTTACCCATTCGAGGGGGAAGTTTAGGAATGGCTTTATTTTTTGGATTCAGTGCCGCCTTATTAGGCATTTCAGGATTTGAAAGCTCTGCCAATTTTGTTGAAGAACAACAAAAGGGGGTGTTTCCTAAGACACTCAAAAATATGTGGCTAGCTGTATCCATCTTAAATCCTTTGATTGCATTTTTGGCTATTGGGGTCATGCCGGTAGCTGAAGTAGATGCCAACCAACAATCATTATTAAGTCATATGGCTTCTTTAACAGGCGGACAATGGCTGGCAACCATCATTTCATTGAATGCAGTATTGGTATTGAGCGGCGCAGTGCTTACTTCTTTCGTAGGCGTGAATGGTTTGATTAAGCGTATGACCTTAGATAGAGTATTACCTCAATTTCTATTGAAAGAAAATAAACGAGGTAGTAGCTATCGTATATTGATCACATTTTTTCTGCTCTGCATCTCCGTATTAATGGTTACAAAAGGTGCGCTGGGTCCGTTAGCAGGTGTCTATACCATTTCGTTTTTATTGGTGATGATCTTTTTTGCATTGGGCAATCTTATCTTGAAAATCAGAAGAGCAAGATTACCCAGGCCTGAATACGCTTCTCCATTATTTGTTCTGATTGCTTTAATGGGAGTATCGATTGGACTGTATGGAAATATCAAAATGCATCCGGAATATCTGGTGGTATTCTTACAGTATTTTATTCCTACCATGTTATTGATCTATGCCATGCTGAACAGGAATCATATCATGGAGTTTATATTGACTATTTTAAAATCTATCACAACAGAATTAAGAAAACTTTCCTTATTGAGTCACCTTGTCATTAACAAGTTTCTAGACAAACTACATGAGCAAGATTTTGTGTTCTTTTCAAAAGGGGATGATATTGCCACACTGAATAAAGTAATGATTTATTTACAGGAGAATGAGATCACCAGAAAAATCAGAATTGTGACTGTATTATCTGAACACCAGCCTCCTCCGGAACAATTTCTAAAAGACTTTGAAGTATTGGACAGAGCTTATCCCGAAATTAAAATGGAGTACATTACATTGGAAGGAAAATTCGGACCCAAACTAATTGATCAGTTAAGTCAGGAATGGAAAATTCCTAAGAATTTCATGTTCATTAGTTCTCCAGGAGATACTTTTAGTTATAGAGTAGAAGAACTCGGAGGCGTTCGTCTGATTCTTTGATAAAAAGCATTTTTTAAAAATTTTGTATTTTTACAACACTTCGCTACTTAATATTTCCCCCTGAGTGATTATTTATCTAACCATTGGTTGTACATCATTATGCAACCTGATAAACAATGATCACATTATGAATCAACATTTGAGCGAATGGCTAAATCGATTTTGGCCGTGGGTGCTGACACATGGAATTAGAATTTTTTTAGTTGCCATTTTTGCATGGATACTATATCGCTACATCAATATCGTGATTCGAAAAATTGTATTGATGAGTATGGTAAGCGATGCTGATAAAAATAGTGAAGCAGAAAGAAAAAGAAAAGATACTTTAAGCAGAATATTCAGCTGGGTAACCCGAATTCTGATTTTGACGATGGCAATACTCATCATACTACAAGAAGTAGGTGTACCCATTGGTCCAATATTAGCGGGTGCAGGTATTTTAGGTCTAGCATTAGGTTTTGGCGGACAATACCTGATTAGAGATTTGATCTCCGGCTTTTTCATCATTTTAGAGAACCAGTATCGAATTGGAGATGTAGTAAACTTAGATGGTACCAGTGGATTAGTAGAAGACATCAGTCTTCGCTTAACCACTCTACGCGACTTAGATGGAAATGTACATCATGTTCCACATGGAGAAATAAAGAGAGTATCTAATCTGTCTAAGTATTTTTCGCGTGTGAATTTAAATATTCGCATTGCTTATCACTCGAAATTAGATCACGTGATAGAAGTGGTGAATAAGATCGGAAATGAAATGGCTGAAGACCCCATCTGGAAAGAACATATTTTAAAAGCGCCGCAATTTTTGCGCATTGATAGTTTTGCTGAATCGGCTATTGAAATTAAAATCATTGGTGAAACACCTGCTCATAAGAAATGGGATGTAACAGGTGAATTAAGAAAAAGAATTAAGTTGGCATTTGATCAGGAAGGGATTGAAATACCGTTTCCACAAAGAGTCATACACCAAGCGGTGATTCGGTAAAACTTACCTAAAACTGGTTCATAAAAATTCAATCAGCAACAATGAGGGTATGTTCGTTGTTACATTGATTGAAAGACATAAAAAGAAAGAATATGAAAAAAAGAAAATTATCAATCATCTTCATCCTTACAATTATGACTGGCATGATCTCTTGTTCCCCTAAAATTGTAGGTACATGGACGATCAATAAGTTTGAGAATGGAACGCCTTCAGAGCAAGGATATTCTTTGAGCAATATCGGCACAATAACCTTTCATAAAAATGGTTCCGGCGAAAAGAATATCAATTACAGTGTATTGGGGACCAGCCATACAGATCTATTTCCTTTTAAATGGACAGCTGCAGATGCTGCCATTACTATTGTGGGTGACAGTACCGAGTTTTCTAAAACATGGATCATTATTTCAAACAAAAGAAATTACCAGCAATGGAAATCTACGAGTGGAAATACGATACAGGTATTAGAGTTAAAGAAAAATTAGACATAAAAAAAGCTATCAAAAATGATAGCTTTTTTTATGTCTAATTTTAAATTATCTCAAATCACTTGTATTCACTCTGCTAGGCGTCTCCTTCCCACTCACAATACCTTTTGAACTCAATGCAATGGCACGAATAATGCGTGTCATATTATCAATATCAATCGTACTGAATTCATCACTGGCTTTATGGTAATAAGGATCTACATCAATTTTAGTAGTAGAAATGGTATGTGCCGGAACACCAAGTCTTGCCAATGTAGCATTATCTGAACGGTAAAACAGTTGTTGTGTTGGATACGGATCAGGATAAAAAGTAAAATCTGTTCCTTCTAAATTGCTTTGCAGAATTTTACCCATATCGGTTTTCTCATACCCTGTAATAAAAGCTGAATTCTTACCCCACTTGCTTTCAGAACCGATCATTTCAATATTGAACATTGCCATCACTTGTGCCGGATTGAATTGACGTGAAAAATAAGTAGAGCCATAACCCCCCACTTCTTCTGCTGTGAATGCAACAAAGATCAAAGTGCGTTCATTGTTATTGATGGCTTTGAAATATTGTGCCAGCACCATCATAGCAGTAGTACCTGCAGCATCATCATTGGCACCATTAAAAATGGAATCCGTTTGCACATTTCCATTTCTATCCTTACCCATGATTCCTAAATGATCATAGTGCCCTGAAAAAATCACATATTCATTCTTCTTGCTTTTACCGGGTAATACTCCTACAACATTGGCTGCCGGAAGCTCAGTGATCTCATGCTTACTTTCAATGGCATAGGTTTTAGGATCACCGGTAGTAAATAAAAAAATCAAATTATAATCAGTCTTAAAGAGTGTACTCTTCATGCGAGTGAGACCCGGTATTGAACCTTTGTAACTTGTATCCAATAACACAAAATAATTCTTGTTAGCAGACATTAACTTTCTTATTTCCGTACCCAGATTAGCTCCTTTTCCGATGGTCACTTTCTCATATCCGGATTTTTCTGTCACTTTAATTTCAGGCTGACAAGTGAATACAATTACATCTTTACTATCAACACCTACTCCATCTACAGTAGCAGTTACACTTATAAACTTGGGGCGTATCATCAAAAACTGCTGCAAATAAGAACCACTATTATTCCAGGTTTGTAGTCCGGTTTTCTTAAACTCATCTGCAATAAATGCTGCAGCTTTATCAATGCCCTTGGTAAAAGTTCTGCGGCCTTCCATTTCATCGGAAGACAATATCTTTTCGATTCTGGCCACTTCTTTTTCGGTAATCAAATCTTCAATCTTCTGCGCAAAACTGCTCAGTGACAGTAAAAGAAACGCAACGAGTAGTAGGTTGTTTTTTTTCATGGGGTGGGGTTTATGGCTTATAGGTCATAGCAGATAGCTCATGGCTATTACATAAATGACCATTACCAATTAAAATGTAAGAAAAGAAGTAATAAAATTATAAGTTAATAGCTATGATCCATATGCCATAAACTATAAGCTAATCACTACAGACTCATCATCTCCTTAAACTTCACCGTCTGCCTACGGCTAACTTCGATTTTTTCGCCGCCTTTGAGATCTACGAGCAGACCACCGTTGAAGTAAGGTTCAATTTTTTCGATCCAACGGAGGTTGATGATATGTTTACGATTGGCACGGAAAAACATCCTGTCATCCAAACGCTCTTCCAATGCATTGAGTGATTTTAAGATCAGTGGTTTATTGGTACCGAAGAATACTTTGGCATAGTTACCCACACTTTCAAACAAACGAATCTCACCCAACTTTACAAACCAGCAACGTTCTCCATCTTTTACAAAGACCTGATCATACTCTGTAAGTGGACCTCTGTTGATGCCATTTAATCCGGCAGACTCTTTAAAGATTTCTGCTTGTAATTTTTGAATGGCGTCTGCCAAACGCTTGGGTTCAATAGGTTTCAGCAGATAATCCAATGCATTCACTTCAAATGCTTTGATCGCATACTCATCATAGGCAGTAGTAAAGATCACTTTGGGTGCTTTTTCTACTTCTGCCAGCAGATCAAACCCGGTTTTACCCGGCATCTGAATATCAAGGAAAATCAGATCCGGATTGAGGGATTCAATTTTTTCAATTCCATCATCCACATTCGCAGCTTCTTCAATTACCTCTATATCGGAATGATCCTGCAATAACTTTTTTAACTCATTACGTGCAAGTCTTTCATCATCAATAATGATCGCTTTGATAGCCATAGATCGGTTATTATATAGAATTAAGAATAAACAGGTTGAACAGGCATTTTCACCACCGCCTCTACCATATTGTTTCCAATATCCCTGATCTCAAAGTTAGCTTTTCCGCCGAATAATAACTTCAGTCTGTTTCTGGTACTGTTGATACCAAATCCATCTGAATTGGTAGTACTATTCAGTTGCCCGGTATTTTGAATGATCAGTTCATGATGGTTGTCTCTGTAATCGGAAATCACTTTAATCAATCCACCATCTTTTTGCTTTCCAATACCATGTTTAATGGCATTCTCTACCAATGTCTGCAACATCATTGGGGGTACCGGCTGATCCAGGGTATCTTCATCAATTTCATACTCTACATGCAATCTGTCCTCAAAACGAATATGTTCCAATGCCAGATAATCCTTCACAATATTCAATTCCTTTTCAAAAGGAACGGTTTCTAATTTTTCCGCCTGCATACTGCTACGCAGGATATTACTCAACTCAGTGATCGCTGTACGGGCACGATTCGGATTCTCATCCACCAAGGCACGAATACTGTTCAAAGCATTGAAAATAAAATGCGGATTGATATGCGACTTAATGGTTTTGAGTTCCAATTCTTTTACCAGACTTTCCAGTTTCACTTTTTGGATCTCACTCTTCGTACCCAATTCTACATAATGCCAAATGTAATAAATTGACACCCAAACTAATATCATGGGTGAATCAAAAATGAGGTTGGACAGGAATCTTTTTGCCACCGAGGCTTTGATCGCTGGATCATAATATCGCAACCATTCTACGACGGCACTATTCGATAAACTATACAAAACAATAATGCATAAAATGGTAATGGTCAATAACCACCATTTATTGGAATCAATGGGTGGACGAAGCTCCATTCTGATCACCAACTCACGTAATAAATGGGTAAATACCATACCGGTAAGAATGGTCACCACCAAACGATAATAAAATATCTCATTAATAGAACCCTGACGATCTCTGAAGACGAAGGCAAAGAAAACCATGGTCAATCCATAGAACAACCACCCCCCTAACTGGCACCACCAATACAAAGTAGATTTACTAGTCTTCATGTGAGAACAAATATAGCGGGAAAGCCTTGCCCACTGATCCCGAAATTTGATTAAAGGCAAAAAGCACAGTTGTTTGGCGTAAATTAATGTTCCCCGCCGACGAACCTTCTGTTTTGCCAACTGTTTCTTTACGTATTATTGGCATATTGCTAAACACGAAAAGCCTATTTTTACATTTCAAACCCTTCCGCATGGAGATTAAACCGGGACAGTTACTCAGCAGGATCAATAACCCCGATGACCTCAAAACCCTTACCAGAGAGCAATTACATCAGATTTGTGATGAATTGAGACAATATATTATTGATGTGGTAAGCGTACATGGCGGACATTTTGCTGCCAGTTTAGGTGTGGTAGAATTGAGCGTTGCCCTTCATTACGTGTATAATACACCTTACGATCAATTGGTATGGGATGTGGGACACCAGGCTTATGGACATAAGATCCTGACCGGCAGACGTGATCAATTTGTCTCTAATCGTAAATACAAAGGCTTGAGCGGTTTCCCAAAACGCTCTGAAAGTCAATACGATACGTTTGGCGTAGGACATTCTTCCACCTCCATTTCTGCGGCTTTGGGTATGGCCATGGCTGCTAAATATAAAGGGGAGAACCGTAAATCCATTGCTGTTATTGGCGACGGATCTATGACAGCCGGTATGGCTTTCGAAGCCATGAACCATGCCGGGGTTGCTGACAGTGATGTTTTGATCATTTTGAACGATAACTGTATGAGCATCGACCCGAATGTGGGTGCGCTTAAAGAATATTTGACAGATATCAGTACATCTCCTACCTACAATAAAGTAAGAGATGAGGTTTGGAACTTACTTGGCAAACTACCTGTAGGCAAAAACCTGAGCCGCGATCTGGCTTCTAAGATTGAAGCAGGTGTAAAAGGCGTAGTGAGTAAGAGCAGTAACCTGTTTGAAGCATTGAAGATTCGATATTTTGGTCCGATCGATGGACATAATATCACCAAACTGGTAGATACTTTAAAAGACCTGAGAGAAATCCCCGGTCCGAAATTATTGCATATCATTACCACCAAAGGAAAGGGATATGCGCTGGCTGAAAAAGACCAAACCAAGTGGCATGCACCGGGTTTATTTGATAAAGTAACCGGTGAGATCTACAAGAAAAAAATCGATGTCCCGCAACCACCTAAATACCAGGATGTATTTGGACATACCATGATTGAGCTAGCGGAAATGAATGAAAAAGTGATGGGTGTTACACCGGCAATGCCGAGCGGATCCTCACTCAAATTCATGATGGAAAAAATGCCACACCGTGCATTCGATGTGGGCATTTGTGAGCAACATGCAGTAACCCTAAGTGCCGGCTTGGCTACACAGGGTATGCGTGTGTTCTGTAATATCTACTCCTCTTTCATGCAAAGAGCCTATGATCAGGTAGTGCATGATGTAGCCATACAAAAATTACCGGTAGTGATGTGTCTCGATAGAGCAGGATTAGTAGGTGAAGATGGTCCAACACACCACGGATGCTATGATATTCCGTACATGCGTTGTATTCCCAATCTGATTGTGAGTGCTCCCATGAATGAACAGGAATTGCGCAACCTGATGTATACCGCGCAACTGGAAACAACAGCCTATCCATTTGTCATCCGTTATCCACGCGGAGAAGGTGTGATGCCGGAATGGAGAACTGCTTTTGAAGAAGTACAGATTGGTAAGGGAAGAAAAATTAAGGATGGAAGAGATGTTGCTATTTTAAGTTTCGGACATCCGGGTAATTTTGCAACAGCAGCTATCAGAGAATTAAGAACAGAAGGCATTGACCCTGCACATTATGATCTGCGTTTTGTAAAACCGATTGATGAAGATCTGCTACATGAAGCTTTCAGTAAGTATAGCAAAATTGTAACGGTAGAAGATGGAACAGTAGTAGGTGGTTTCGGTTCAGCGATATTGGAATTCATGAACCAACATAGTTATAAAGCCGATGTAAAAATTCTGGGTATTCCCGATAGACTGGTAGAGCATGGTACGCCGAAAGAACTCCATAGAGAATGTGCGTATGATGCGCAAGGCATTGCAGATGCAGTTCGTGAACTGATGCGTGAAACAGTGACTGCTACAGTATTATTAGGATAATTTCAAAGGATTTAATCTGTGAATCTGTGGCTAAATGAATTTAGCCACAGATTCACAGATTTTTTTTATTCGGCAGCAGGTGCCGGATCGTCAGTAAAGGTATTTGTAAAATCTTCGTCAGTAAGACCTTCTTCCTTTAATTCTTCTTCTCGTTTATCATTCCACTCTACAATGAAATTATTCTTTCCTTCTGCTACCAGCAGCTTCATGAATTTTTGTTGTGTCAATTCCAGAATGGATAAGAATAAGAAGATGGCATGTATACGGTCATTACATACTTCAAATACTTTTTCAAAAGCTACTGTTTTTTCTTTCGCAACAAAGTCGAGCATATAATCGCGGCTACCTTCCATGCTGTAGTTGTAGCGCACAACCGTATGTACCGGTTTATTCTGGCGATCATGTACCCGCTGCATCACTTTTTCAAAAGCTTTCATCAGCTTGAACATGGTGATGTTCTGTATCTCGGTTCCTTCAGAAGCATCTTCACCAATTTCAATCAGCTCTTTTTGCAGGTTACCACGCTTCACCATCAACATACGCATCGCTTCCATTTCTGCCATTTGAACCGCCGCTTCTTTGAAACGTTTGTACTCCAGAATTTTATCGATTAATTCCTGGCGAGGATCAATCTCATTTCCTTGGGCATCGATTTCTTTACGTGGTAATAACAATCGTGCTTTGATACGCATCAGCGTAGATACAAACAGAATAAACTCACTACTGAGTTCAATATTCAATTTCTCTCCCTGATGTATAAAATCCAGAAAATCTTGGATGATCTTGGTAATGGGAATATTATAGATATCCAGTTCATCCCGCTCAATAAAAAACAAAAGCAGGTCGAACGGACCTTCAAACTGGTCTAACTTGATTTGATAGTTCACTGTATTCACAACTCAATCTTTAGCTGCAAAGAAAACCCCTTCAAGTCTTATTTCGACCGGAAGGGGGTAATATTTATCCACTTAGTTGATGGCGAATAGGGTATAGCGTATAGGTTATGGCTTATAGTTATGCAAATATATCAACCCTTGTGATTTCCATTTGCTATGATCTATCAGCTATATGCTATGATCCATAAGCTATTACCACTACACTTTCTTCAACGAATCCCTGATCTCTGCCAACAATTTCTCAGATTCTGTTGGTCCTGCTGGTGCTGAGGCTTCGGCCGGGCCTTTCATTTTATTGATGGCTTTTATAACCAGGAAGACGGCAAATGCCACAATAATGAAATCTAACAGATTGGTAATGAACGCGCCATATTTCACAGATACCTCAGCAGAAGCCTCTGTAACTATAGCTCCGGTAGCATCTTTGACCTCGGATACCGCCTTTTTTAAGACCCATACTTTGTCGTTGAAATCTACCCCACCTGTAAGCATCCCTATCAAAGGCATCACGATTCCATCAACAAAAGAGGTAACAATCTTTCCAAATGAAGCACCCATAACAAAGGCAACAGCAATATCTACCAAATTGCCCCGCATGGCAAATTCTTTGAATTCTTTCAGCATTCCCATGGTTTTGTTGGTTTGGTGAGTAATGAAAATACCTAAAATCAGTGAAAAACGAAAGGGCTATTTCTTTAATCCCGGATACTGCATCTTGAGATTGGTTAGTAAACGATGTAATGCCTCTGCCATGATATATTCTTTGTACCAGTTTTGATCTGAAGGTGTAATGATCCAGGGAATTTTATTACAGTGATTAAAACAATCTTCATACATCTGCATGTAATTTTTCCAGAGTTTGGCCTCTTCAAAATCTTTTTCGTTGTACTTCCATTGTTTTTGCGGATCATGGATTCTTTCGGTAAGCCTTTGCTTTTGCTCTTCCGGTGAAATATGCAGGTAGAATTTCAGAATATGTGTGTGATTATGTTTATTCAACAACCATTCAAAATCATTGATCGCACGCATACGCTCTTTGGCTTGCTGATCTGTACACCATCTATGTACACGAGTGATCAGTATGTCTTCATAATGTGACCGATTGAATACTTGTATCATGCCTTTGGCAGGAGTATGTTGGTGAATACGCCATAAAAAATCATGCGACAACTCCAATGCAGTAGGCGCTTTGAATGAAGTCACCTTCACACCTTGTGGATTCATATTGCCAAATACATTTCTAATGGCTCCATCTTTTCCACTGGCATCCATCCCCTGAATAATGATCAGCACTGAATGTTTACCTTCTGCAAACAAAAGATTTTGCAACTCATCCAGCTCTTCTACCAGTTTAGCTGTTTTGGTTTTGATTTTTTCTTTATTCAGATTCTTAGGTGCTCGGGTACTGACTTTATTTAGCTGGATCATAGAGAAGTTTTATCTCTTAAAGTTAGATTTTCTAACCCGAGATATAAAAGAAAAGAATATTCAGCCAGAACATGGTCAATTAATCAGTGCAATCCCTCACCTTTACAAAAACAATACCTTGAGAGAGCGGATCATTAACTGGGGCATCTTTTTAGTGCTATCCATTATTTGGGGTAGTTCTTTTATCCTGATGAAAGAAGGGATGCATGTTTTAACACCTTATCAAGTAGCCTCCATTCGCATACTCAGTGCGGGACTCATCCTTACTCCTTTTGCAGTAAAAGCACTCAAACAAATACCGCAACAAAAATGGTTTCTCGTGATCTTATCCGGATTATTAGGCAATTTTTTTCCGGCATATTTATTCTGTATTGCTGAAACACAAATCGACAGTTCTTTAGCAGGTATATTGAATGCACTAACCCCTTTGTTTACCATATTGGTAGGTATTTCATTCTTTCAATTAAAAGCAAATAGCACCAAAATTGCCGGCGTCATCATTGGATTTATTGGATTATGCCTGTTGATGTTTGCGGGTAAAGAAGTAAGTTTTCAAAACATCTCTTATGCCGGACTTGTATTGTTGGCAACACTTTGTTATGGTATCAATGTAAACATGGTAGGCAGACATATGAAAGAAGTAGGCTCATTGAATATTGCTTCACTGGCATTTGTTTTTCTGATCATTCCATCTGCCATCATTTTATACTATACCGGGTATACAGCAATGAGTTTGTCTGAACCTGCTGTTATCAAAGCCACAGGTGCTTCTTTTATTTTGGGTGTACTGGGAACCGCTTTCGCTTCCATCATTTTCTATATGCTTGTAAAAAGAGCGGGTACATTGTTTGCATCCATGGTTACGTATGGAATTCCTTTTGTGGCAGTATTCTGGGGATTGCTAGACGGAGAACAAATCACCCTGCTCCAAGTTGGATGTTTGGGGATTATTCTTTGTGGGGTATATCTAGTTAATAAGAAAACAAATTGATATGTCGGATCTCAGATGGCAGATATCAGATTTAGGAGGGTATTTCGGATTTCTGATGTCGGATGTCTGATACAAAAGAAAGTTTTAAATAAAAGATGTAAAGGGATAATAAAATATTTGCTTCGATATAAAACAAAAAGGGAGTGTTCAATTAAGTGTGTCAGTTATTAAATCGGGTTTTAAAATAATCTGAC
>JACBFI010000007.1 GCA_013391385.1 Sediminibacterium sp. Gen4
TTCATTACAACAATTTAACTTAGTTAAACTGTTGCGTTAGAAACTTGAAGCTGAGATTGGAAATATCAGCAAAGATAGATCAATTATTAAATCGTATCGCTTTAGCGTTACATTTTAGAATTAAAATTCTTGGAGTTTTCCACTATGGTTGAAGCCCAAGATTCAATAATTAAAATTAAAACAGCGATTGTACTTACAGGTATGCTCCATGAAGCCAAGAAAAAGGGCTCCAGCCATTCACGTATTGCTAATAATCCGGATTATATTATTAACTCAATTGGAAAAATCTCGCTTGAGACAGGCTTAAGAAAGAATACCATTTCTGATTTACTCAACGGAAAAAAAGCTACGAAACTAACCACCCTTCTTCCTATACTAACGGCGTTAGATAAAACTCTAATTGATTTTGGTAAACATTTCGAAAAAATCTCCGATTCAGACATTCAAAGTTTCAAAGAGCAACACAAATTATTAGGATCATCAGCCAAAATCCCAATCAAGAAACCCAAAAAATAGTTTCAAATTTTTTGAAATAATTAATCATTTACTTGTCCAATAACATATCAATTCATTTTTTGTCCCTTCTCTTGTTATGATATTTTATAAAAACAAAATGAGCGGGATATGAATATACCCCGCTTGGCAGGAGAAACTGCCTTGGCTGAGACTTGTAATCCCATGCACTTGTTGCTTGCCCAAGAGCAACCCAACTGTTATTGTCGTTCTTGCAAGTGCATGTTTGATTCAAGCAAATCGATATAAGCAATAAATGAAACCCGGACATCGTAGAAACGAATCCGGGTGTGTATGGTAATGCATACACATGAGAAAATGGTTAATTCAACTCAGGGGTAGAATTAGATAAAGCCATCCGTTGCGTTGCAAATGTCATACTCCAACAACAGTCCACATGCTTAAATGCTATTTTCCAGTCTTGGTATGCTGCTAATAATAAGGTTTCATTTCTTCAATTGTTAGTGGCAGCTCCATTCTTATCCTTCGAATTTCGCTCCCGAAATACACCAAATTACAATTGAAAACAAATTTTCAGCAACCCACCACATTAACAAAAACCGGGTATGCATTTTTAAACAAAAACCAATGCACATGAGAAAACGTCCGAATCATTATTCATAAACCAACTATTGACTGTCTCTAATGACTAACATTTCTATTTCATAATCCTTCTCCACCAGATCCAATCCATACGCACGCAAGGCTTGACTCAACTCCTGTAAATTGGTGACATTCGCTATTAGTTTTAAATCGATATAATCATTATATCCCGTGGCATCAATAACAGGTCTTGGAGACTTCTGATAGAAAAACCCAAGCTGCGAGATCAATAAATTGATATGGCAATTTTGCATTAGGATGCCGAATTGATCAAACGCTTCTTCCCTAGAACCACCTTTGGATTTGATCTTATCTTCTGTTGTAGTGCGAACTAATACCAAACAAGGTCGTAGTTGCTTTTCAATACTCACCTGATACTGCGGAAAAAAACGCTCCATATCTGTGCGCATGATGGTAAACGCATTCTTGGATAGATGAGGTGGCACTATCAGTTCATAAGACCATGCGTGATCCTTTAACCAGTCTCGAAAACTATCTCCTTTTTCACTGGAAACGAATTGAGTACTGTCCTTTACTTCCATGACAATCCTAGAGCTAGAAAAAAAACGTGTATCATCACTCCAAGCAATTCGAAATAAAAATTTCAGATACCCATTCAATACCGTAACTTTTTTGATAGAATGATCCGGTCTGCGAATCACATCAAGTCTTGTATTAACACCTTCCTTAAATCCCGTGATCAATGATTGAAACTGTACATCTGATTCCTGAAAATCCAAAGCCTGAAACAACATGGATTTCTCACGATCATAAGGTTTGAAAACATCCTTCTTCGTTTTTAAACGGGGGCTTGTTTTGTCGAGCATCATACGAATGGTATCTGCAGTGATTTGATCATAGCCAGTGATAGCAATAACCTTCCCTACTGGATCGATCCATACATAATGTGGCAACTCACGATGCGGAAAAAAAGTCCGCAGAATATTATCGCTATGCACAATGGGCAAAGACAGATTTTTTAATTTAGGTGCTTTTGATAAAAGTTTCTGTACCTCTTCTTTTGATTGATAGGTAACGGGCAGTATCCGTACTTGATCTTGAAATACTTGTTGCAAAGAATCCATTTTCGGCATCAGTGAGACACAGGGAGAACACCAAGTAGCCCAAAAATCAAGGATCAGCATCTTGCCTTTAAAATCCTTCGTATGCATTGAACTTTGATTGCTATTCATCACCTGCTCTAACAAAACAGATGGCAAACTATCGCCTACACCAATTGCTTGAATTGAAGAGGAACTATTTTTTGTCTGGGCGGCTCCGATGACTGAAATCAGGCAAAGCAGTAGCAACCCGTATAATTTTTGTATCATACAGTGTATATTTTAAGTGTGTAAAATTTATCGGGGATTTTGTGCGATACCGCTTCTACTTATTTCTTCTTGAGGAATCGGATAAACATAGCGGTTATCATTCGGCGCAAGTGTGTACTCTTGGTTATTTAAAAAGCGTTTGATAACAAATGCAGTGGAGGACTCCCGGTTCAATCTGCGAAGATCATTCCAACGCCTGCCCCTAAAAGCCAACTCCTTCCTTCTTTCAAGTAAAACAAGATTCAATACTTGCGCCTGCGTTTGTGTGCCTACCGTCAAGTTAACATAAGTCCCCGTCCTCCACCTGGTACGAAGCAAGGTATTTAGATCATCAATAGCACCAGTTAAATTATTTTTCCGCGCTTGACACTCTGCGCGGATCAAGTACAATTCATCGGTGGCGATACCGGAGAAAAAAGAGGAACCTGATTGATTATAACTGCCTTTAAAACTATAACCAATGGTTCTATTGCGATAGAACAAATCTCTTCGTAAATCATTGGCTTGATAAGACCTAAATAAAGTCGTATCCACATAGGCATTGCCGAGTACAATGATTCCAAATGAAATCTGTACACAGTGATAAATCACTTCTGCATTAAACCTAGTAAAAGGAGTATTAGAGGCAGTGCTTAGCGTATTATAATTAAGCAACTGATTATATTTACCAATTGCTGCATTGGCATTGTCAAGTGCCAGATCATAATTACCCATCGTCAGATACACATCCGCCAATAGACCCTCCGCCGCCACTTTAGAAGGTCTTGTTTTAGCAACCACATTAACAGGTAACAATTGTTTAGCTTCAGTCAGATCAGCAAGAATTTGATCATAGACCACTTTGACAGAAGGTCTTACCAAAACCTCATTGATATCTGCACTGGTTTTTATAGGAATACCAAGATCGGTTGCTGCAGAGCCTTCTTGATACTGTTTGGCAAAGAGCGAAACCAAATGATAATGACCTGCCGCCCTGAAAAAAAGTGCCGATCCTTTCACGGCGTTGTACTGATCCGCTGTTGCTGCACTAGGAGTAATTTTCTCCAGTGTTTCCAATACTGCATTCGCATAATAGATCTTCTCATATTCGTTTCGCCATTCAGGTGAAGGTTGCGACCCGTAGATATCGGGCGCCCAGATATACATATTACGCTCCGGCTCTTGCGCCGTTTGCCAATCTGCATACAACTTAAAATAATTATCTGCCCCGATCTCACCAATACCAGGCTCACGATTATTGAGTCGGCTATTATTATCTAACAGTATCTGACAATCTTCGAGGGTGGTTGGAATAAAGAGTGATGTGTTGGGTTTCTTCTCCAGCCAATTTTTTTGACAGGAACTAAGAAAAACGATGGTGAACAAACTATAGAGTAGGAAATACTTTTTCATATCTTTTGTTTTAACGATCATTAAAAAGTGGTTCTAATGCCGATAGCAATGGTTCTTGGATTGGGAAAATTCGCAACCACAGAAGGATACCTTGAAACATCTGGATCAAGATTACTTTTATTCGCTCGCCATAGAATCCCGATATTATTGATATAGCAATAGAATTGCATTTGCTTAAAGGGTAAGCGCTTCAATAATGTACCTTTCAGATCATACCCAATAGCAATATCCTGTATACGGATATGATCGGCTTTCTCTACGAGTGTGGCACTATTGGTATAAAACACATCTCTATTGACTTGTACAGGGATCGCCGGCATCGATGGAACTTGGGTGATTTGTTCATCTCCGGCTTTTTGCCACCGGCGAGCAAAATCAGCATGTCCAATCCAATTAGAGAACAGTGCATTATAATTAATAGAAGAACGCCTGAAATAATACCCCATCTTATATACAATATTGGCAGAGAACGTAAAATCACCCACCCTCAGATTATTTCGAAACCCACCAAACAAAACAGGAACAGCAGAACCATGATAAATCAAACCTTCTGGTGTCGTATTGTTTAAGAGGGCATTGTAATCCGTGCTGATAGTTCCATTGAGTAGCCCTTGCGGATTACCATTCGTAGGATCAAGTCCTGCCCAAGGCAAACTATACATCGAGAACAAAGGGAAACCTTGTCGTGGATAGAGAATAAATCCATTGTCTCCATATTGCAACAAACTATTCGCTGGAGACTTGATGGTATAACTGGTGACACGATCTTTAACATAACTGATCAGCAGGTTCGCATCCCACTTGATCTTACCATCTAAAATCAGCGCATTCAAATTCAGGTCTACACCATTGGTTTTGGTTTCTGCGAAATTACCGCGGATCTGTAAGTTACCTGTCGATGGTGCGATATACTCATCGCCAAATAGATCAAGACCCGATTTATGATAATATTCAGCACTACCCCAGACACGCTTATTTTTTGTTTCAAAATCCAGTCCAACATTAATTGTTTTTACTTTCTCCCATCTTAGTTCCTCATTGGGAGGATTGAGCAATGCACCGTAAGGAAGACCTGTCTGACTGGCACCGAAACTAAAAGCAATGGCAGTCAATTTAGCCGTTACAGACTTATCGATATTGCCATTAAATCCATACGTTGCTCGCAATTTCAGTTTAGGAAAAAGCACAGACTGGTAAAATTTCTCCCCGCTGATATCCCACATACCACCAACAGACCATAATGGCACACCCTTTTGATTGGTCTTTACGCCAAATAAATTAGAAGCATCCTTCCTCGCACTCGCTGAAAAAGAATAACGTTTATTATACGTGTAAGTACCATTAAAAAATCCTGATACAAATCGGTCTGTCGCCCCTGAGACCGTGTTGCCATTGGGAATCGTTCCAAAACTGGCGGTGTTAAAATACAATGGAAAAAAAGTGACATAATCAACCGGTGCAGATGTCGCCAACTCCTCGTTATACCCATAATAACGAGCCTGGTTTACGTCAACAGTTGACTCCCGAATTTCATATCCAACTACTGCATTGATTTCATGAATCTGATCAAACACCCGATTAAAATTAACCTGTGCACGACCCGTATGTGCGCTCAAATTCGAGTTCGCCAAATCGAGAATCCCACCAGTGGGAATTCTTCTGGTAAAAGTCGTTCCACTCACTTCCGTAAATCGGTTGATCAGATCTCTGGCAAAATAAGTATCTCGATTTCTGTGATTGCGATTGTTCGTTCCTTGTTTTTCATACTGGTATTTCATTTCCAAATCAAGTCCCGGCAGTACAGTATATTTTCCAGCTAATTGCACACGCGCGTTGGTCAAATCTGTATATTGATCGGCAAGCCTGATTTCATCCAGCGGACTATATTGCCAGTTGAGCATTTGTGATGGAAGACTCGTGATGAAACTATTGCGGAAAGTATAAGAAATGGGAAGCGGTTGACCATTGGCATCCGCCAGTTGTGCATATGGATAGAGCGCTTTAGTATTGCCCGAATTGATATTTTCATAGCCTGGATTGTCTCTTCTATCACGGCTTTGAATATAATTAATTCCAGCGGTGAAGACCAAGGATGGAGTGACGCGAAAATTAGTAAAAGAATTCATGGAAAAACGTCGATAAGAGTTGCCCACGTCCGTTTTTTGATGATGATCATACCCAAGAGAAAAAGCATAATTGATTTGTTCACCACCTCCGCTTAAATGAATAGCATGTTGTTGGTTAACACTTTTTTGGTGAACATATTTGGTCAGATCCTGACGCACATCCTTAGATCGAAAGCCGTTGATGATTGCATCAGCTTCAGCACTGGTAATAAGACCACTTCTTTGTCTGATAAGTGTTTCCACCACAGGTGATAACATGGGCCTGTTCAATGACGTTTCATCGGATGCATAATAACCTGCTGCAAACAATTGTCTCTCCACATCAATAAAATCACTCGAATTCAAATAACCCGGATGATAAAACAGATCTGGTTTTTGCCCGAATGTAACGTTATGATTGAATTCAATTTTTAAAGGTTGATTAAACCTACCCTTCTTAGTGACGATCACAATCACGCCATTACCAGCCCTCGCGCCCCAAATAGAAGCCGCCGCCGCATCTTTCAAAATATGAACACTCTCAATATCATTTGGATTGATATTATTGATATCACCTTCATAAGGGAAATTATCAACGACAATCAATGGTTGATCATTCGCAAAAATGGTACTCCTGCCGCGAATACTAATATCATTGGACTGCCTGCGATTGGTATTAAAAATCAGACCACTAGCAATCCCATCCAATCGACTTAGGATATCCGTGCTGACCCTTCTATTCAATAGTTCATTACTAATTTTTACAAAAGAGCCTGTCGCCCTTTCTTTAGCAATATCCTGATACCCTGTGCTCACTACACTGATCTCATTTAAATCAATTTGTTTGGTTTTAACACGTATATCACCCAACACATTCCTCTTACCGATATTAACTTCAATATTTTCAATATTCACACCGCCGATGACCAAGGTCGCGTCCGCTTCAACCCCCTTCAACGTAAAAACACCCGCTGAATTAGTGACACCAACCGCCCCCTTTCCTTTAATAGCAATCGTAGCTGCTTCTACTGGAATACCCTTTTCATCAATAACTCTTCCAGTCACATCCATCAAGGCTGCAAGTTCAGGTAACAAATGGCGCTCAATGATTTTTTCTTTTCGTTTGAGTACGATCATTTTGTTGATCAAATCATAGCCAACAGGTTGTTGTTTAAATAGTTGATCAAGTGCTTCCCTGAAAGGCAAACGCTGGATATCCAAATCCACGGCAACGACACCCTGCATGAGTTCGCGGGTGTAAACAAAATAATAACCCGTCTGTTTTTCGATCAGTGGAAACAATTTTTCCAAAGACGCACCTTTTGCCTGTAAGGTAATTTGCTGGCTAAATCCAGATGCACTCACCTGTAATAAAGCTGCCAGCAGAAAACCAGTAATCAGCTTCATGGTCTTTTTGAATTGAGGGTGAAGCAAAGCAATCAATGGCAGAGAAGCAAGTGGGTTTGTTTTTTTCCCTTCCTGCATCTTTGCGTTGCAAAGATTTATCATAGCTTTACAATGGTTTGGGTCCGCCTGTCAGCAGACTGGTTAACAATAAGACTTCGTCGTTTTAGTTGTCTGATCCAAACTTCCCCCGGGTTCTGCCGCAAACAGAATCCGGTTTTTTTTGAACAGTATCGTTGATTACGGTAGCACCGTAACTTTTTTACCCACAATGCTAAAATGCACCCCCCCGGTCGTTTCAAGCGCTCGTAACACTTCAACTATTGTTGCCGTTCGTGGAATCGTAGCAATAAACTGTTGCTTGATCTTGGCACCTTCAAATACCACTTCGACAGCATACCAACGCGCAATATCTTTCATCAAAACTTCAATGGTTGCGTCTTTAAATCGAAACAACCCCTCCTTCCACGCCATCACTTCATTGAGATCAGGTTGCTTTACTAGTTTCCCATCCCACTGTTCTCCAGGTTGCAGGATAGTACGACCTACTTTAACAGAACCTTCAAGTAAGGTGGTAAGATGTAAGGCTTCATAAGTATTGACATTAAAATGTGTACCGAGTACTTCAACATTTTCCTTACCCGTCTCGACAATAAAAGGTATAGACTGTTTAGCAACTTCAAAATAGGCTTCCCCCGTAATTCTTACCTGTCTTTTATTACCACTAAAAGAAGTGGGAAAGCGGATCGAAGAACCCGCATTGAGCCAAACAATTGTTCCATCGCTTAACACGGCACGCATCGTATGTCCAAATGGTGTCTCTAAAGTGGCGTAATCTACATTGGCTTGATCGATACGAATGGCATCTGTCGTTTTGTAAAATCCATTCCCCAACTCGCCATTTCCAGCAGTATCCAAATTAATGACGGTTCCATCTGAAAGTGTCAGCAGCGCGCCAGTCCTCGCAGGTGCGATATCATTTTTAAATCTTTCGTTCTGTGATAAAAAATGGCTTTCATAGTCCTTAGTACTGAGCAAGAGCCAGGTTGCTCCTGCTATCAATAATAAGATGGCCGCTGCAACCCATCGGAAGCGGCGAATAAAATACACTTTATGAGCAGGTTTTAAGAGTCCGTCTTTTGGAATTTTTGTAAGCAACTGATCCTTTATCCGGGATACTGCTGCTGCTTTTGAACCAAATGTTTCCTCGTCCCACGGCTGTTGGAATGAACTGAAATAGTTGATAAGCTGTTGCTCTTCCAGTTCACTCGCATTCCCTTCCCGGTAACGGGTAATAAGTAATATGAATTCCTCTTTATTCAATGGATCACAGATTAAAATAGTAATACAATGATAATAGCGGATCAGTGAGAGAAATCCCCTATGTCTGAACGACAATTATTTTCCACCAAGGAATAATAGTACAAGGGGCAGAAAATTACCAAGGGAGGCACGGATCTTTTTCATCGCCGTAGCAAGTTGATTTTCAACTGTTTTAGTAGAAATGGATAGTATTTCTGCTATTTCCTTATGGCTTAAATGTTCTTCCCTGCTTAATAGGTAGACCTGCTGCATTTTTTCCGGCAGATCGTAGATGGCCTGTTTTAGTTTATCCTGTAGCTCCCGTTGGTAAACCTGGTTTTCGGTGACTGGCTCCATCCAGATTCTTTTTTCAATCTGATCAAACACCCGCTCTTTTACTTTGCCCCTGCGTATATGGTCAATGACTTCATTACGCATGGCCCGGAACAGATAAGGCTCCAGTGCCAGGTCAGGATCAAGTTTCTCCCTGTTGACCCAAAGCCATAATAAAATATCCTGAACAAGGTCTTCGCAGGTCTCACGGTCATGTAATACATTGACTGCATAAACAAGCAACCGTTCTGCATAGGCATCAAAGATTTCAGTAAATGCCGCAACCTCACCAGCCCGTAAGCGGCGTACCAATAATACTGGGGATGTTATGACATTCAGTTCAGCCATTTCAAGGGTTGCAGGGGTAAGAAAACGGGCAGTAAAATAGCACCACCATCAAACCGAAGTTAACAATGTGTAACTAAATTGACAAGTAAGGGATAAAAAATGATGCTTGCTTATCCGATTAATCTTCAGTAGCTTCTGTGGATTCCAGCAATTGAATGCGGCTACCTTTAGCGGGTTGTTGAAACCATTCCAAACAGGCCATAATGAAAACACTGTATTAGTTATTAGTTTGGCTATTTACATTTGGCTTGAATAAAAACCCTGTTTATGGATAATTTGATAGAAGCCCTTGTATTAGAGCCAGCCAAGGAATTTGCAAAACATCTGGGTGAACCATTTAATGAAAAAATTATTTTCTCTGGAAAATTTGGGAAGGGTAAAACGACTTTCTTATTGCATTTCTTTGAAAACCAAACTAAATACCTTGGTGGTGAACATTATGATGCCTACTTTATTGATCCAGTCAATTATACAGTGGCTTCAAATGAAGACATTTTCAAGTACTTAAAATATGATATCCTGTTAGCTCTATTGGAAAAAGGTAAAAAAGCTGATGACATTAAGTTTTCCAATGTTGAGATCGCGACTAATTTTATTGCAGAAAATCCCGGTGAAGTAATAAATGCATTGTTGCGGTATATACCTAAAGTAGGAAAGCAACTGGAAGCACTGGTCAATCACCTGGAACCCTTGTTTAATAAAATGAAGGAATTTGGGAAGCAAAGAGAAGCTGCCACCGAATCAAATAGGGCTATTGATTTTTTGAAATCAATTGAAAATAGTAATTATTCTATTTACGAAAACGACATCATTACCCAGCTAATCCGTGAATTGCTGAAAAGCCCTCTAAAAAATGATCAGGAGGATGATGGAGCTGAAAAATTAGCCAAGCAAAATGTACTGGTGATTGATAACCTGGATAGAATTGATCCAGAGCATATTTTCAGAATCCTAAATATTTTTTCCGCTCATATTGATTATCGTATTGATCGGATGCAAACCAATAAATTTGGGTTTGACAAAGTGATCATTGTATGTGACATAAAAAATATACGGAATATCTTTCATAACAAATATGGGTCAGGTGTAGATTTTAGCGGATATATAGACAAGTTCTATTCCGTCGATATCTTTCATTTTCAAAATTATACACAAATCGCAAAGACGGTGCATTCAATGTTGAACAGGCTCCAGATCGGATATCAAAAAGATCAAACCGGGAAATTGAGCGAAGTGGTATTGGATCATGGCATATTTAATATTGTAACAGCGCTTGTCAATGCAAATATGCTTGGGCTAAGAGAGGTTTTTAACTTTTGCAAAGTGCCATTTATGATAGATCAAAATGCAATCAATGTTGGCGATGATATGGGAGAGACACGCGAAAGCATTCCCATGTGGAATACACCAATTTTGGAAATGACTATATTGTCAAAAATGCTAGGCGGTGCACAGGAATTAATAAAAGCCATGATGTTCTTAGAGGCAAATAATTTTCATATCTACAACTACAGCTGGCATGCTAATTTGATGATTTTTTTTGACCTGAGATATATTCATAAATTCAGGTCTCTTGAACAAATGAGTTATAAATTGCCATTACAAAATGTGCTGGTTTCGGTTCAGATGGATAGAACCAAACCAACCAAAATTGATCTGATAAACGCAGACATTGCTTCCGCTACACCTGTTTATTACCAACCAACAATCCATGATTTCTATTTTACTTATCTCAGGGTTTTAAGGGACCTGCATAAAAGAAAATACATTGAATAAATTCTAAATTGATCCAATTAAACAGATTGGTGATTTATACGCTCTGAAGTTTAACTCTTATTTATCCTCGTAATTCAAACTGCCAGTTTGCAAGATTGTAATATGTCTTGCTATTAAAGAGATTGAAGCAAGGCCTGTAGATTGTTACAATAATGGTGGTTTAGCTCCTTACAGACTCATTCAATTTTCTTGTTAAAATGAGTTGCAGATGTACACCGATTAACCGAATAAGAATAGAATAGGTGCATGGTTGGTAAATACATTTTTCACATTTGAATAATCCAACTACTGAAACTAAACAGTCGATGAGTAATCCGTATCATCTGGCCAATATTTGATCCTGGGGTCATAACCAATTCGGAAATATTCGGTATTGAAGTCATTGTTTACAAACTCGCAAATTTCGTAAAGTGTATTAAGAACAGCAGGGTCTTCCATTCTTGCTGTATGTAAACCCACCAGACGTTTGCCCTTCCTGTATTTAATACCAATAATCATCGCCTTAATCTCGGGATACTTGTAGAGCAAGCCGTCGCGTTTCATTTCAGTGCCTAAGCAAGGTCTACCCATATCCATCTCTTCCGGCATCTCCATCAGTCGCTCCCCTTCCCTGCCAAAACAAAGGTGCCAGAAAAGGCCACTCACCATTGCGGAATGGAAACTGGGATAGATGAAATAAGGCAGAGCTTCCTGCGGGCAAAAAATATAATCGTATGCAGCAAAGTCAACCATTAAGATGCTAGGATTACCTTGATAGTTAAGTTGCTTTAGGGTATTAGATTTATCGAGTTTGCTATATAGCAACTCAATCATATCGAATCGTCGAACTTCTTCTTGACCGGGCTTTTTAAAGAAATTCCAGTTTGCAGAAACATCGGTATGTGAGGGTAATACACCTTTTTGAATGGCTTCTCTTTTCACGTTCATCTCAAAAAATTGCTTTTGTACATCACGGATCAGGTTCACAGAATCTGCGGCAAAAAGGGTTTTAAGTTCGAGGTTAATGTTCGTATTGTCCTTGCTGGTGATCGTAAAATCCGGTGTATTACTTTTTTTGCTTCTTTTCACCGGGTGAATATTACACTTCTGCTGTAGGTGATCAAATATCTGCACTTCGTTATAGAGGCTAAACGCATGTTCCATATGTGCGGTGTGATTGATGCCAGCTTCCATGAGGTGACTGATAATTTCTACCAGTTGCAATTTGATATAGGACTCAGTTTTAGAACGTTCGTCAATCTTTTGACACAAATCCTCGTCAAACATATCCAGCACAGCATTCCGGGAAATACCAGCGATTTCCGATTTTAATTTGTTGATATGTTCCCAAAGGCTTAAAATCATTTTTTCGTAACTTTTGTCTTATAAAAACAACTGCAATATGGAAGACTGGTCTAAATTAAACAAATTGGTGATGGAAGATGTATGCATGATCCGTGTTTCAAAAAATGTAACATCATTCTGGTTCAAGGGCTTGCCAGAAGAATTGCATTTTTCTATTTCCCATCGACCAGGTGATTTGTACTGGAATCTTCACTTAAGCAAAAATGTAATAAATTCTAAAAATAAACCTAAAATTACCGTCTGTAAAATCAGGACGCAAGATCTGACTACTGATTTTGAAAACATCTGCAGATATTTTATGTCACAGATTTTGGAACCTATCCCAATGCACCGCAATCGACGTAAAGAAGCTGGTTATCTGATAAAACAAGAAGATTTAAACAATAGAAAAACATTTAGAAGGTTCCATAAAGGGATGAAAAGTGCGTTCCAGAAATGTTCAAAGTGGGTCGGCAAAAAACAATTCCGTATCCTCCAAAATGCAGAAGCAGAAATGACTGCGTGGGCTTCTTCACGCGAAAACCAACAAAGAATACTAAGCGGGCTAAAGCGCATCCCCCGACGCTTTTCAAAACGAAATAAAGGAGGAATACTTATTACCCAAAAGGAAACAACTGCTGTAATCATGACCAACGGTAAACTTTACCGCATAAAAGAGGCCAAAGCTATACAGGATATTTTTCTTTCATTAATATCACCTGAACTCTTGAGACAGTTACACACTAAGATCCTTTTTGCAATCCCGCGTGTGCTTGCGGCGACATCTTTTAAACAGGTGGAAAGATGGAATAATCCAGTGGAAGTAATTATTGTGTATTCACCTGCAAAAAGGACAGAAGTATGCGCATAACTAATTTCATGCTGCCTACAGCGCAAGAATGTGCCATGTTTTATCCTACAGTACGCGCGAATGCCAACCGTCATCTGGTAGCGGCAGATACACTTGCTAGTATAGGTGATTACGGGAATGCAATTGCTCATAGGATTTTAGGCTCTGAGGAAATGGTAAAAGCGCTCATCCTATTTCTCGAAGGGAAAGGAATGAATCTTCGCTCGATTGAGGCGATCAAACCTTTGTTTCGTTATCATGTCCCCCGACACAAATTATTCAAAACACTATTCTCCGCATTGCACACTTTATACTCGATCAGCGCCGCCACAAAATTATCTTATGGTAAGGCACTGGCCACACTTTTTAGAGGTGGGCTGGAAAGTTATTATAACTCCAAATGGTGGGAAAATGCGGAACGCTATAAACAGAACGCTTTTTATGCCGATCACCAGGGCTCATTTATTGATCCAGGCAAACTAACCAAAGAACAGTATCAGACAGCTTATACCTATACCCGCACAGTGAATGAACGCATGTCCGATGTGATCACTTATGTTTCAAAAATGGATGAACAGGAACTATCCTGGTTCAAAGAAAGCTTTCACATTGCTGAGTTTCAAGAACTGCTGAAAGAAACAACTAAAAAATAGATTTTATGGATCAGCTAGAAGAAATAAACGAGCTATCGCTAGGCGATATTGTTGTGAGATCTTCCGTACAGTTATTTGTCGTTGACAAAGACGTTCTGAAACCCATTGCTTTCGGAACTGGCTTTATGCTACACCATCGTGAGCGATTGTTTTTTGTATCGGTTAGACACGTAACCGATTATGACCAGTATCATACTTACCTTGAAACGAACAGGCAAGGAACTGAGGAAGGCACTCCTATACGTCCACAAGGAGGATTTTGCTACTTTGATCTTTACAAAGTTGCAGATGCCAAAGACATAAAGGAGTTTGAAGATTTGTTCAAAGAAGGTGAAATGCTAGATATTACTTTTTCAGAGATGAAAGGGGAAATCGGATTACTCCAACCTGAAATAGATTTTGGATCATTCAAAGTAAACGGTGGAACCAAAATAGTTATTGATAGCAGCTCAATTGCAGAACCAGACAAGAATAAATATTATGCCTTGTTTGGCAAGATAAAACATGACTATCACGGCAAGATGCTACATGCCGTAAACGCTTTTAAAGGTGATCTGAAATTCCACAGAACAAAAAACAATTTTCATATGTTCCTCGCCCCGAACATTATTATCAATAAAGATGAGTATCAAGGTTGCAGCGGTGCTCCTATTTTTGATTCTGATGGATATCTAACTGCAGTTGTTTGTCAGATCGTAACCAACACAAAGATTGTAATGGGGTTTTCGATTCAAGAATGCATCAGTTTGCTAAATATTGCAATCGATACCAATCTCATCGATGAAAAGAATTGAGAATCTCAGCTATTTCCGCAGGTTGTATTTTTTCGTTGTCAGTTGAACGAAAGTTTTCCAGCATTCGTTCGATATAAAAATTGAAAAATTTAGCTTTTTCTCCATAAGTGGGCTCCAATTCAGTTATTTTGTTTTGCAAAAATTCCAAAACTAGCATAAGATCCTTTTCACTTTTCGAAGCCAGTCCGTTTAGCCATTCCATAATGATGCTTCGGGCGGATTCGTGAAACCTGGTTTGATCATCGTATTTTGGATCAATTACCATAAATACGATTCTGTCAATAGCCTTTAATGCTTCTGCTGTATTGATAAAGTGAACATCGATAGTCCCTTGGATTGTGTAAGGGGCTTTTTCTAGTCGAACAACTTCATCAACCAGAAAAAGAAAACCATTAATATCTGCTAATTGAGCTAGTCTTCTCGCTAAGCCAATTTTATTTTCATATTGTATAGTTTCAGACTTAAATGCTTTTTTTATCACAACATGGACTGCCTGGGGAAACGGTACAATCAGCACCTCGATTAGATTTAAAAAAGTATAAGACTCAAAATCAGTGAGGGATTCAAAATAAGAAAGCACCTCTTGTCCATCTCCATCTACTCCAAGATAAGCCTTAACAAGATCAACTGTTCTGTAAGGTTCAAAAGTACCACGTTTAATATGACACAGCATTTCACCTGCAGCCTCTTTAACATTAAACCGCGCACAGATTGCAAAATGGCTACCTAAAACATCTTTAGCTTGAATGCCTATTTCTATATGTTTGAGTACCTCATCACAAACCAGATCAAGATTTTCATTTCCGGCAGATTGAATCACCAACTGTGCAATGGACTGTGATTGTTGATTGGATGGCCGGGTAGTATTCCAGTCATCACTTTTGAAGCTCCTTATTCCATCAATATCCAACCACAACAAGTGTGGTAGCTTTTCCAAAGGTGCTTCAAAACCAAATTCTACAAACAACTCCCCTATTTGAGCAGCATATGGATTGTATTTGGTTACGCCTTTCATATCCAGGTAGACATTTACAAAATTAAAATCGTTCAACCCTTTAATGAATTGTTCATGTAGTAACTGTTTATAGAATGGCCAATATTCATCTTCCGAATAGCTATGCAATAGGAAATGTGCTCTCCTATATTGAAACCAATCATCTTTATCAGTCTCACGTAAACCATTCAGGCATGCAGATAATCTGATGTTTCCATTAGCCTTTTGTTTACAATCTATCATGTGACGGAACAAAAAGTTAGATTCAAACTGATAACGACGAAGTTGGGATGACCCATCAATAAAGAGCTCATCAATGTCGATTGACTTCTTGCCATGCGCTTCAAAAAAAGCCTCTACACCTTTACGCATATTTTCCTTTGATTCAATCAATATCCTGTCGTTGTCGCGTTTGATCTTTTCTGTATTTTGATACTCCTTAGAATCATTATTATTGTTCGTGCTATCTCGGGATAGTTGGCCTTGCAACAGACCATCAAGACTTTGCCAGAATTTTTCATACTCACCGTCATGTCTGAAATGGAGGCCATACATAAAGTTCCCCAGTTCATTTCGATCGGCACCCCTTTCTTCAAATTCATGAAGCAGGTAGTCAAATGAAGCTACCGTAACGATCACACCGGTCTGCCAATCAAACTTTCTCGACCTGTCAAGGCAGAACAAATGAACGGCTAACATTTCTGCCTGGGGATCCGAAAACAGTTTGTCGAGGTAATCTAGCGCTCCTTCTAATTCATAACGGGGCATTTTTATCATGAAATCACATACTGGAAAAATGACCCAAGGCATTGTTTGAACCAGAGAGGCGCATTTTTCCAGTAATTTGCAAAGGAAATTTTCATTCCTAGAACGGTAATGATGAAAGGTTTCAATCCACTCCTTGCTGGCGATAGCTTGGAATAGTAACCGAATGTTTATATAAGAGTTGGTTTCAAGTAGTAATTCTTCAAGTCTGTATTCCGAACCCGCATGGGTCATCCCTTTGTTATAGGTAATTAAATGGGTTATTCCATCAATAGCAAATTGGTAGTAAGTATCAACCAGGTCTGTTTGAAGAATAAGCTTGTAAATGCTTTGCCTGTATTCATGTACCTTTTCAAATTTGGTGGCTGCAACTAACAGATCAATTAAAACTTTTGTACCTGCATTGGCCGAAACTATAATGCCTACAAGGTTCGAGGCGTAATAATCATTTTGGGTTTGACCAATTTGGCGAATCACAATTGCGCGCAATCGATCGTGATATTTACTTTCAATAGAAACGGATTCTAACACATCACAACATGTGATTTTAACTGTATCAGACGCTTCATTGCTTTCTAAGATAGAAAGCAGATATTCCAACGCCTCTGATATTCCATCTACAAATTCACCAACTCTTGATTCGGTGACCACAGTTGATCTCACCTGCTGCTTGTTTACCTTATCTATGTAATCTTTCAGTAATCGAAATCGAAAATCTTTTTGAAATTTTGTTGGCTCAACTTGAAAAAGCAATTCAATATTATCTGACCGGAAATAATCCAGTAATTCATTAAATAATTGATCTTCCTCATTTAGCAAGGAAACAAGAGATGCAAGAGTTTGCAGCCACTTTGTTTTGATCTTCTTGATATTTAATCCAACTGATGATACGGAGACAATCTGTTGAATAGAATGACCGGATAAAGCAAGTGCGCAAAAATGTTCTTGGAACATGGCATTGGTAAAACTCCACCAACCATCGCTTGCACTAACCATCGAATTGTGTTGCAATAGCTCCTGCTCCTGAGAAGTGAACAATTCCTGTATCATTTCATCATTCATTGCATTTAATCCAGCGATCTGTAAAGCAAGAGCAAAGCGTTTTATGGTCTGTTGGAATAATTTTAACTGCTGTCCTAGGATTCTACCACCGGAAAGCTGCCTTCCTTTTGATCTGTCGTATGCATTCTTGATAAAATATTCTACAACCGCGATCTTGCTTGCAGGTAATCTTCGATTCTCCTTGTATTGAGAAACAATGTTCTCCAGGTAGAATGGTTGGTAAAGCGCAGTACCTAGCTGGGCTGTATTTATTGCATTTATAAAAAACTCATACTTTCTTCCAAGTGCCTCTTTTAAATAATCTTCCACCTTTCCTTCTTCCAGACGATACAATTCATAAAATGAAAACTTGGGTAATAGATCCGGGATATTGTACTGATCATAGAACAATTTTCTACAAGAGAGTACCACATGAAATACTGGGTACTTACTGGTAAATGTCTGGATCGAATGAACCATGTCTACAAATTGATCGGTTCTGGCTTCATCCAGTCCATCTATAAAAAGGATGAGTTGACGGCTAGGAATACTTTGCCAGGCTCCATACCTACTATCAAGCAATTGCTCGATAGGCTGCACCATAAATTGCTTCACTTCGATAAATAAAGGGTAAAAGGGATTATCCTCTTTGCTTAACTGGTACGCGACTTGCCTTAGATAGATAGATTTACCATAATAAGGGCCACCTACAATGCAGATATGTTGCGGAGCAGTTCTGTGTGAGAGAAATATTTCCTGCAGATCCAAAAGGTTTTCTCTATACCAGAAACGATGTTGGTCATCCTGCTTAACAACGGTAGTTATCTTCCGGGAAATATAGTTTCGAATGGGTGAGAGCAACGGGAAATCCGGATTGAATACCTGCAGGATACAGTAACTGTCAGCTATTGCTTTCCCGAAGAAATATTCCGTTAAACTCCAATGTTTTTGAAGATGCTTTTCTAAATCCTCTCGTCCCCATACTTCCAGCTCAATTTTGCGCTCCTCGTAAACTTTATTCTTCCAGTCATAGATCGGTAATTGGATATCTTTGTGATGTGTTTCAGCCGAAACAGCGATGATAAACCGATCGCTCCTTTCTGCAAACTCACCTGCCAGAAATGTTTCAATTATTTTTTTAAGTGCCGGTTCATCAAAATTTTTAACGCGCTTACACTGAATCGTCACAAATTTGCCGCTTTCTTTCTTAAGACTTAATAGATCAATACCTTCCTGTGGAGCGCCTTGTTTCAGATACTCATCAAATAAAGTGCCAGGAAAGACCTCTTCGGCTAATGAGATACAAAGGTTCTGGAATAATTTCCAATCAAAGGAGTTCCATGGTATTTCCGTATTTACGTTCATAGTTTTTAATATCTATCGATTTGTTTTAAACTCTTTGTTAGCTTTTTGAATCAAATTTCGTCCACCAGGATATGAGTGTGTCTGGCAATATCGACTTCAAAGAAATTAACCATGTAAACATGGAGAAAAAAGTCGCAATTCTGTCAAACCAAGCTAATTTCACAATATCTTTGGCATCACCTGTAATTTTTACATAGTTTCTACCTACTCGCCTCTCGTAAGTCATCCTCTTTTTGTTTCTATTATACATGGTGTTCAGATTTGAATGCAAGAAAATCGAAATCTCTTGCCAAAACTTCAAAAATGGCAAACCATGGCAAATGATGGCAAACTCTGGCCTATATATACTCCAACAACTTTCTCTTGTATTGACTCCCAACCTTAGATATAGCGTTTCTGAAAGTCCTTCCATCCTTTCCTATTCCAAGGCCTCTGAAATAGTTGTTTAAAAGATCCGGTAATTTATTGTCTGGAATTTCTTTTATCAACTTCTTTTCTCTCAAAAGATAAATCCATACCTGAATAGCACTTTTCAATTTCGTGCCAATCAGATTTTCCCCATCAGGCGTTATTACTTGAATGGTAACCAATGCCGAAATAGACTTTTCAAAATCAGCTTTATTGACAAACAACTCAGTCAATGAAGATGGTATAGATGCATTTATTTTCATTACTTTTTCCTTCTTAATCAACCCAAGTCTGAAACTATCAATAAAATAAATCAACTGACCACAAGCATCAGCCAGTTCCTTATTTGAGACGAGGTAACGGTAATTAATTTTACCAAATCGGGTGGTACGGGAGCTCTCTCCTATTACTTTACCGATGTAAATTTCCCTGATTGTTAAGCTCAATAAAGTTACAATGGCCGTATGCTCTTCTTTTGCTGCAATCTCTTCTTCAATCGGCAAATCATTAAGCGCCTTGAATTGTATTACAATCTCAGCATTCGCAGTAAGGTTTTTATTGTACCAGTCCATCACATAAAATGCTTTGTCTCTAATATCCTGTAGTTGATTTTTAAGCAAATTGATTGTAACAGCGTTTTCAAATCTTGCAATAAATTCTTTTTTGTATGATTGCATGTTCAGAAACTCATGCGGAGAATAAATCATGATGTGATGCAGATATCTACCGTCGATATGCTTTTCGCCAGTGGCATTTAAAATAGTTGGATAAGGCTGCGCGTCATTGGGATCTACCTTTTTATACTGAGCCTTGAAAATGTGCTCAATAATACCAAGCTCCCTCATTAATTGGTCAGCCACAGTAACATTTGCTATTCGTTCGTCATCAGGATCAGTATTTAGAATTGGCTGCTGTATTTCCAGTGCATTCTTGATATTCTGACATTCCCTCCAGATGCGATAGGATGCAATACCATGCACAACATCGAGGCAATACATACCATTAAACTTAGTTTCTCGGATGTCTTTAAAGTGGTAAGGGTTTATAGCTTCAACAAAATAGCGGTTCTCTTTTCTTTTTTCCGTTAGGAACCCATAAGCAAATCCATTAACTGCTAAATAATCGGGTTGTTGTTTGGCTGGCTCTAATCTCTCTTCTATCTTTTCGATCTCATCTTTAACAAGGTTAAGTTTTTCCCATTGTTCCTGGCATTTAAAAATACGCCGGTATAATCGGTCGCAACTTTCAGCAAACCATCTTTTACTTTCTTCATTTGCAAAATGCCACCCAACAGATTGAGCAGCGGCATAGTCTTCAAGTAATATACCATAGCTATAAGACATTCCGTTGATTTCTCGCTCGTGAGGCTCGAAAAGTGCAATCCGATTGCTGTGCTCGTACACATATTCAATACGCTCCATGGGTGAAAGCGTTTTGAGCTTGTTAGCTGCGATAACGAATTCTTCATCAGTCCAACGATAATATTTCGTTCTTAGATCATCGGGGTTGATAACTGGAAAACGATCCCCTTTTTTCTTTCTAATCATTTCCTCCGCTTCTTCCACATCCCTCGTCAATCTATACTTGAGATCCCAATATTCCTTAAGCTCTATTTTGCCATCCTTATTTGGTGTAATACAAAGCTCGTGAATGCGGGAATCCACAGCGTCAATTAGCTTTCTCAACTCCGCCAAGCGCTTTTCGACCAGAATTGTGACAATATGCCTACGGATCCTTATAAAATTTGTCAATTCTTTATCCATCCCAAAACCTGTTAAGTCAATTTTACTCAATTTACCCATTTATGAAATGTTGACGTATGAAACGAACTCACACTTCCTAAATGATTGATAGTCAGTTAGTAAAATAATCTTATTCAATTTACTAATTTTTTTAGTAATTATGGTCAAGAAAAAACTTATAAAGATTGTATTTAGACTGCAAGACATATTATTCGTTCTGCTTTGGCATGTATGTAACTATAAATCTCATAACGCTGCTGTGGAACATGGCATTACAACGCTGACATTGTGCAACATCAACCCCACCTACGACCACTGGGAATTCGTAAAAGTGTGTCACGAAGCTGGTATCAAACCGGTACTCGGTGTCGACATCAGGAACAATCACCATCACTGTTATCTCTTAATTGCTAAAAGCAACCACGGCCTGCAATGGTTCAATGAATTTTTATCCCATCACCTGATCAATAACATTGCATTTCCCATTGACCCAAATGCGCTTGAACATGTATTCGTGATTTATCCCAACAATGCAAAAAATATAATCGAACTAAATCCCAATGACCAAATCGGCATAAAACCCTATGAACTACAATCGTTGTATAATTTCACGCCGACGGAATATCAGTTGACCCACCAACCTGTGGTCATAAAGAATAAAGAACATTTTTATCTCCATTGCCTGCTACGTGCGATTGACCAGAATATCCTGCTTTCACAACTGGGCTCTGCTACCTGTTGCAGAAGGGAAGATGTGTTTGTAACTCCGAGTAAAACACTCGCACTATGTAGCCGCTACCCTACCCCGGTCACCAATACCTACAAACTCCTTGATGCCTGTTCTATGGAAATAGAACTTGAAGTCGACCAAAATCAGGCAGTTATTCGAGGGCTCAAAAGAAGACGATGCTGTGTTGCTGGATAAACTGGCACATTCCGGTCTCGTGCGTCGTTATGACAAACACAACAAAAAAGTGGCAGAGCGGCTGGACTATGAACTAAAAGTGATCAATGAGTTGGGGGGTACCACCTACTTCCTGATCAACCACAATATGGTGCGCTTTGCCAATGAGCAAGGCTTTTAACATGTGGGCCTGGGCAGCGGAACCAATTTGATCGTTGCCTATTGTCTCGGTATCACAGACATCGACCCGATGGAACTCAATTTATATTTTGAGCGCTTCTTAAATCCAGAACAGACTTCTCCGCCGGATTTTGACATTGACTTTTCCAAGACGGATCGCGATGAAGTCATGGACTATCTCTTTAAACGTTATGGGAAAAACTATATGGCATTATTGGGATCATATCCCACTTTCCCCAAGACGGCAATAAATTCTTCGCAATCTCTATTCGTCACAAAGTTAGTATTTGATAATACTGAATTACTTACAATCTGAATTTAAATTATCTCGTCAATTTTGACATCTCTAATAATCACAATTACATATATGCTATTAGTTGTTTTTACCTTTTTTTAGCCTTCTTGCCAGCTTAATAGAATGTTTTAATGAGTTGATATTGTTCCAGTCGCTGTGAGAAATGATGATGAATTTTGGGTCAGCACATTTTTTTTCAACACGTCTGAGTGTCGTCTCGTATTCTTTAATATTTGCATCTCCGAGATAACCCAAATTTTCAGCATCTGCACCTTTTATCAAACAACCACCATAAAGTATTTTTTTCTCTCCAAACCAGATAATAATATTGTCAGCTGTATGCCCTTCACCTGGGTAATAAACTTCAAATGAATATGGTCCAGCATGAAAAATAGTGTCTTTTGTCATTAAAAACTCTGCCCTTTTTTTGTTATTATTTTTACTCAATTCATCTGTTAAAAGAGTAGTATATGTTTTAATCCCCTGTTGCTTATAATAGGCAAGGCCTTCAGTTCGATCGCTGTGCCAATGCGTTACTATGCATATAGTAACAATTTTGTTGTGCTTTAATTTGATGCTATCAAGCAATGGTTGAAATTGTGTTGTATCCCAGGGTGTGTCAAATAATATAGCACCGCTATCCGACAAGAGGTACAATCCATTTGCAGGTATTTGACTGCCTTCGTAAGTGTTATATGTTGTGTAAACGTAAAAATCGTCGGTTAACTGAGTAATTTTTAATTTATGCTTTTGCTCCTGTCCGTAATTATAGGTAAAAGAAAATGTAGCTAGTATCAAAAAAAATAATTTCTGCATTGGTAATATTATTTGATGATTAAGTATTTTAAGATATGTTCGTCATTGCAATAATCTTATTTCATAATTTAATGATTGTTCAACACCAATGTAATCGAATGCTATACTCTTATATTGTGTCGTACAAGATATTCTGCAGATGCTCTACAACCTGCTTACTTTGCTCTGTAGCCCAATCAGGTATTAAAATACCATTACTACCAACTGCATGAATAAATTAACTATCGTATTGTACTCATGTATGTCCAAATAATAAAAATAAGCTGTAAGGGTACTCTAAAAAAAAGATATGCCGTGCCTCTTCCTTGATAAGTGGCCTTTTGGTAATCTACATGTTTTACAGCTGCATAAATATTGGCAGGCAAAATCATAATAAAAAAAACAATCAACAACCAGCCGGTAATTATCCTGAAATTAGGTAAGAGCAAACCAATTGCAGCAGCTATTTCAATAAATCCAGTTAAATAAACCGTTTCTCTTTTAAAGGGAATAAATTCCGGAAGCATCATAGCCATACCCTCAGTATACAGAAAATGCCCGATAGCGGTAAAAAGTAACATTACCGACATCGATAATCTTCCTGATAGAGGAAAGTCATATTCTTTTTTGACTGATTTTAGTATTACAACAGCAATAATAAAACAGGAGAGTAGGATCACTAAGGGTTTCATTTAGTCAATTTTATCACAAAGTTAGAATCACTAAATAAATTAAATATGAATCTATGTTAAGAAATATCTCTTCGTATTCTGCTGAGTGCTTGCGGCGTAATCCCAATAAATGAAGCAATATATTTTTGTGGAATATGCTTTATGAAATGAGGTTCCTCTTTCAATAATCTCAAATAACGTTGCGTAGCTGTTTCATTCAGTAAGGACAATTCTCTTTTAGCCTTCTGTAGAAATAACCCCTCAGCAGCTAAGCGACCAATTGTGTTCCCAACATCTGTTTTTTTATAAATTTCCTGTAAGTCCTTATAATTTATAGACCATAAAATACAAGGAGTGAGTGCTTCTAGATTATATACGGAGGGCTCTTGTGTTATAAATGAATCGTAACCACTTACAAAACTATTCGTAAATGTAAAGCCGAATGTTAAATCCTCTTTTTCACCTTTTGGGATATAAAACCGTATAATTCCCTCTTCGATAAAACTTAAATTATTTTCTATTTGTCCTTCTTTAAGTAATAAGGTCTTTTTAACAACAATCTTTTTTTTAAGCATAGAAGCAAAGGATAACCAATTTTTATCAGACAATTTACTATACATGTCTAAAGCCTTTCGAATTTGATTCATTTCAAATGAACTTGATGGGTTTAGTAAAGATATTTACAGTTCAATCTTTTAAATAGTAAAACCCCGTTTATAATTTTTTCCAATCGGTATAATGATACCCTTTATTTCTACATTTTCTTTTGTATAGGTTTCAATCTTATTAACTGCCACAATGAAAGAACGATGAATTCTTTTAAAATTTGTATCAGATAGCATCGCTTCAAGTTCTGTTGTACTTATTTTGGAAATATATTTACTTGTGCTGGTATGAATAGTTACATATTCTCTGTTGCTTTCAATGAAAAGAATGTCATCCAGCAGAATTCGAACTTTCTTTCTGTTTATGGTTAGAAAAATCGAATTTTCTTTTTTTTCTGATTGAAACGTAGCACTTACATCAATGAGTTTTGTAGCCTTGTTTACAGCAGAAGCAAATCGATCAAAGGCTATCGGTTTCATCAGGTAATCTGCTACACTTAACTCAAAACCTTCTAATGCATACTGATGATATGCTGTGGTGATGATGACGACAGGAGGATACCTTAGTGTTCTTAAAAAATCAAGTCCTTTTAGTTGTGGTAAATGTATATCCAGAAAAATAAGGTCAATTTTTTCCTTTTGCAGATATTTTTCAGTACTGAAGGCTTCTTTAAAAACGGCCATTAATTCCAAATATGGTACTCTTTGGATATAATTTTTCAGCACATTAACGGCAAGAGGTTCATCTTCAGTTATAATACATTTTATTTTTTTCATAGCTGCTTAGATGAATGTATAGATTTACAATAAAGGAATCTTTGTTGTTTTCAATATTCAGCTTATAATCAGCAAACTGAATTTGAAGTTGCTTGCGTAAGTTCGTAAGTCCGATATTTTCTTTAATTTTTTCATTTTGATGCATACTATTATTAGAGTTTTTCACGCTGAATAAGAATATATTTTCCCTACAAGTCAACTTTATATTAATGTAAGGTTGATCAATTGTTTCTGAGATACCATGTTTAAAAGCATTTTCAACAATTGGCATCATTAGTAAAGGGGGAATTTTTTGCTTATTGTTTTCTATATCAACTTCTACTTTAACCTGAAGCGAACTGTCGTAACGGATTTTTTCCAGCTCAATGTATTCGTAAACAACCTGAACTTCCTTGCTTATCTCCACTAAACTGGCATCTGCCTCGTACAGCATATAGCGTAAAATTTCTGATAAGCGGAGTACTGTTCCTGAAGTTTTTTCTGATTGATCAAGAGATAAAGAGTAAATACTATTAAGTGTATTGAAAAGAAAATGTGGGTTCGTTTGTGATTTTAAATAATTTAATTCTGATTGCCTTTTTTCAATTATAAGTTGTTGATTGTTAAGATTTAATTTAATGCTGTCTATGGCAAATCTTATTGCTGCAAAATAGGCTAAGCCAAATAAGGCAAACATTAAGTAAACCGTAAAACCCTTGAAAGTTGTGCTTACTGGCTCAATTTCCCAGGTAGCCAACAGCATTTTTCCTAAAGGGTTCCAGCCATAAAATCCAAAAATAATGATGATAAAAATTATAGTTGTGAGTAATAACATCCAGGCGACTATACGTTTTTTACTTCTTATATAGGGAACAAAAAACTGATGCAGTAAAAAATTCAAGAAAAGGATATATAACAATTGCCAGGTGTATGACATTACAGCATTAATAGTATTGCTTCTATTTTCAAATGTAGAAATGAAAATAAAAACTATCCAGAATAAATAATAGGATAGACCAATATAAATGTTGGTAACGAAACCACTATTGCTTAAACCTTTCATGCTGATAATTTGCCGCTTGTAATTTATATGATTTTATCAATCACAATGGTTTCTGTCAGTAATTAAAAAAATTATGTCTACCAGGAAAGAATAACCGTCTACAAAAGGATACTACTTTATTTCTGCTTTATCTAAATGTTGTCTTTCGGCCATTTATTTTACTACAATTTTAAAAAATAAATGAACTGAAGAACCAAAACCGGAATTATGAATAAATGTAAAATTTTCTGTGCAGTTAGAAAAGTTAAAGACAGATTGCAAATTAAACAATCAAGTCCAATAAAATTTTTTTTATTGTTTGTGTTGGTTTTTTGGTTCGGAATTGCAACCGCACAAAATACAGACAATATTCGGGGCTCTGTGATAGATGAAAAAAAGGAAGCCGTATACGGTGCTACTGCCATGTTATATAAGACAGGTGATAGCACACTCGTGAAAGCAATATTCACAGATAAAGATGGTGGTTTTTTGTTTGAAAAAGTAAAGCCTGGTAGGTATTTCGTCGTTATTACCATGATAGGGTATAAAAAACACTTTTCTGAAACTTTCAGTATTAAAAATGCTAGTATTGATCTGCCCGTAATACTACTTACGGTTGAGTCAAAAATACTGAGTCAGGTAATTGTACAAGCGCGTAAACCTTTATTTGAACAGAAAGCGGACAAATTCGTTGTCAACGTGGATGCTTCTCCGGTTAACGCAGGTGCAAGTGCACTTGAAATATTGGAGAAATCTCCAGGTATTACTGTTGATAAAGATGGCAATGTAAGTCTTAAAGGAAAAGCAGGGGTTCAGTTTTTTATTGACGGCAAGCCTGCATATATCTCAGGACAGGACCTCGTAAACTATCTGAGTAATCTCAATGGTAATTTGCTTGATCAAATCGAAATAATGACCAATCCGCCTGCGAAATATGATGCTGCAGGAAACAGTGGGATCATTAATATAAAAACGAAAAGAACAAAGCAGATTGGATACATAGTAAATCTGTCTACTGGATATACGCTGGGTATTTATGGTCGTAATAATCAAAGCGTAAACTTTAATTACCGGAAAAATAAAATAAACATCTTTGGTAATATAAGCCGGAATCAAAATAAAATACTCAGAACCTATGATATTAACAGGCAATTCGTGGATAGGATCTCTAATCAAGTTACTGCTGTTTTAAATCAGAGTTCAGATAAGTTGAACAACAGCACAGTTAACGAGGCTAAAATAGGTGCTGACATTTATTTTAATAGTAAGACTAATGCAGGAGTTGTTTTTACAGGATTCAATAATCCTGGAAGCGCTAATAGCGAAGGGATCATATATGTTAGAAGCCCTTCGGGTACAGTGCAGCAGCGAACTTTGGCTGACACACGAAGTGTCAGTCGCTGGAAAAACTTTAATGGTAATATTAATCTTCGTCATCTTTTTGATAGTATTGGCCGTGAGTTATCTATTGATCTTGATTACCTGCGTTATGATCAGTATTTCAATCAAGACCTTGTAAGTAATTTATTGCAAAACTCAGGTGGGTCACTTATACTTTCTGATACCCTTCTCGGAAACCTGCCATTGTATATTAATATTTACTCAGCAAAAGCAGATTTTGTACACCCAATGAAAAAAGGAGCTAAACTGGAAGCGGGGGTTAAAATAGCTTATGTTGAAACAGATGCCAATGCTATTTACGACAGCGTGATTAATAACACATTGATACCTGATGCGGGAAGAAGCAATCATTTTGTTTATGATGAACGTATTAGTGCTGCTTACCTAAACTATAGCAAATCATTCTCGTCTAAAATCAACGGAACATTTGGGCTCAGAGCAGAAAATACCCTTGCACATGGTAACCAAATAACAACAGGTGAAACCTTTAAGCTGGCATATACAAAATTGTTTCCTACAATGTTTTTACAATACAAGGCTGATAAATCTAACAGCCTGAATTTAAATTATGGCCGTAGAATCCGACGTCCAGATTATGAAAGCTTAAATCCATTCATGAAATTTTTGGACAAATACACTTTTGAACAGGGAAATCCCAGGCTTCAACCACAATTCAGTCATAATATAGAGTTAAGTCATGCATTTAAAGGATGGTTGACAACAACATTTAATTACACGAGTACCAATAATATTATTCAAATGGTGCTGGAGCAGAATGAAACCACAAAAGAAACATTTGCCAGACAGGATAATATAGCAAGCCTGAGACAAATTGGAGTTTCAATACTTGCATACAAACAGGTTAAAAACATAAGTGCTAATTTATTTGTGAATGCTTATCAAAATGAATTTAAGGGAATGGTGAATAATACATTCCTGGAATTAAAGGCAGCCACAGTAGTATTAAATGGGACGCTTTCTTACAAATTTAAAAAGGGATTAGTAGTGGAAACCAGTGGTTTTTACCGTACAGCCGGTGTAGAAGGTGTTTTTACTATACAACCGCTGGGTGCTATACATTTTGGATTAAGTATGCCCGTGCTTAAGAATGCAGGCTCACTTCGCCTGGCAGCAAGGGATATATTCTGGACTCAAAAAGCAAAAGGATCTAGCAGGTTTGGCACTGTTGATGCTGCATTTAAACAAACACCCGACTCCAGAACGATTGGCCTACAGTTTGCATACCGTATTACAAAAGGAAAAACGACTAACAATAAACGTAAAAACGGAAGTGCAAGTGATGAACAGGGAAGGGTGAAGATTTCTGATTAAGAGCAGTAAAAGCAAATCATATGAAAAGGAATTATTTGTGTTATATCATCTTTCTATTTTGTTCATCATCTCTTACTGCACAATTGAAGCTATTGCCTGATGCGAATAACTTTGACAAAAAGTTTCTAAAAGACATAAAATATGAAATGGCTTGTTTCGCGCTGCTTCGTGGCAAAGAGATTGAAGTAAGCTCATTTGTTGTACAGATTCAAAAAAAAACAGGGTTGCTTTCGGTGTACACATCTTTAAAAATGTATAGCACAGGTGAACAGTGGATTGATACTAGTGTTGCTGATGCTAATACGCTAAAACCTGTATATCGATCGTCTCATAATCCAAATAGGGAACTTATGTTGAAGTATAGGAAAAAGGTAACAGGCTTTTCTTTAATTAAAAAAACAAATGAACGAATTCAAATCAAAGAACAGGTAAAGGAGTCTTTTTTCGACAGCTATATCTATCCGTATATACTTGGAGCACTTCCACTATCATCTGGTTATAAAGGGAACTTGCCTGTGTATGATTTTAAACCAGGAAGTACGAACAATATCAAAAATACCCGCATTGAAGAAGTAAAAAGCAATATGTATGAAAGTGAAATGACGGGTGAGCATCAAGTTTGGCAGGTTAGTATTTTTGAAGAATCATCAGGTGAGAAATATGATTATTTTATCGATAAAGAAGACCGTAAACTATGGAAAATTAATATTCTTGCTGCGGATGGACAAAAATATATCCTGTACAATAAAGAGCTGGATTATAACCCCATCAAATCCGTATTTGATAAGAAAGAAACACTAAGACTAATTGAATCAGGTAGTGCAGTTATTAAAGGAGTAACTTATAAAAAAGATAATGAAAACGAAGGACTTCTTTCAGGAATAGCTATCCTAAATATCAATAAAAAACAATTCGCTCCTATCGGCACTTCTGTACTCTTATTTCCTTACACAGAATATTTTAAAGAATGGATTAGCTTAAATGAAAAGCTAAGAAAAAAAGGAAGATCTATCCCACTTTCCAAAGAAGCTGCAGAATGTATTAAAGCAACAACTGTCTATGACAACGATGGCCATTTTGAATTTACCGGGTTGATGCCAGGCAGTTTTATGCTCTATACCGAGTTTGGATATGTGCATACTTCTCTGCGAACAGAAGTAATTGGTTATACAGATACCTACATAAACGGAATGTTTGCAGGCAGTAGTGAGAGAACAACAAGCTATCGGGAAGGTTCCAACGCAGTTGCAAGTATAAAAAAAATTATAACAATCAGAAAAGCGGGGGAAAAAATTGAAATTAAACTCAAACAAACATTATAAACGTGACTAAAATAAATAGTATGCTAAAGAAATTAATATCGCTGTGCATATTGATTCATTTCTTTTATAACGTAGATGCACAGAAAAAAGACCACAACGTATATGAAAATACTTATACCATTAAAGGTTTTGCACATGGATATAAAGATAGTTCATGGCTTTATCTTGAAGATTTAAGTTTGTCTGGAAAAATTATAGATTCCTCTGTAATCATTAAAGAACAGTTTTATTTTTCTTCAAAAAAATTATTAACAGTACCTGCTAAACAATATATATTAAGGACCAAATCCTATAGTGATTACAAATATTTTTGGATGGAGGATAAGCCAGTTGTTTTTAGTGGTGTAAAGGGAAAGTTCACAAATGCTAAAATCAATGGTTCAGTTACGCAAACATTGAGTGACGAATTTCAAAGTTTTTCAGACCCCCTGATAATAGAAATTGATAGTTTGAAGCGTAACTATGGTACAACTGATCCGGCAATGTGGAATAAGATTCTTGATTTGGAAAAAGAACTAAAACATAAATCTGCACAGTTTATAGAACGGAACAACTCATCAATTATTAGTGCTTATTTACTGAAGATTTATTGTAAATCATGGGGTCTTACACTTACAACACAGCTTTATAACAAGCTTACACCTGAAAATCAAAAAAGCGATGATGGTATTTCTATAAATAGATTTATCAACCTAAATAAAAATATAGAAGTTGGTAAAACATTTGCCGATTTTGAACAAAAGTCTATTGATGGAAATGTAATTCGTTTATCCTCATTAAAAGGTAATTATATACTTCTGGAGTTTTGGGCCTCCTGGTGTGGTCCATGCATAAGGGAAAATCCAAATCTGGTTAAAGTCTACACTAAATACAAAAGCCGTGGCTTCGAAATTTTTGGGGTGTCACTTGATGTAAGTGCGATGCAATGGAAAAAGGCTATTGATAAAGATGCACTCCCCTGGCTTAATGTGAGCGATTTAAAAGGTGCAGATAATGAAGCAGCACTTATCTACGGGGTTTATGAGATTCCTTCAAACTTTTTAATAGACCCAAGTGGAAAAATTATTGCAAAAAATTTACGTGGGGAAAATCTTGAATTAAAATTAAAAGAATTACTGGGTGAATAGACTTAAGGTAAAAACAAACGGTTAAAATAGCAATATAAACTGAAACAGTTTTTACATTCACTTACACATACAGCTTTGAAACGCTCTTTTAGGTACGCTTTATTCTACTCAAAAATCAATCAATATTATGCGACTATTATTTACCATTTTGTTTGCCAGCGTTTTTACATTAACATATGGGCAAATTCCTGACTCGCTTTCAGGAAAAATAGACGCAATTTTTGCCGAATATCAAAAACCAAATTCACCAGGCTGTGCATTGGCTATTTTAAAGGACGGGAAAATTATATACCAACGGGGTTATGGAATATCTAATTTGGAATATAATATTCCGATCTCTCCTACTTCGATTTTTCATATCGCTTCTATTTCTAAACAATTTACAGCAGCAGCCATAATTCGTTTATCGCTGGAAGGTAAGCTATCCTTAAATGATGATATTAGAAAATATATACCTGAAGTCCCTGATTTTGGACATTCAATTACTTTCAATAACATCATACATCATACAAGTGGGATTAGAGATCAATGGGTTTTACAATGGTTGGCAGGTTGGCGAAGAGATGATGTGATTACGGAAAAGGATATTCTTGATATGCTGAGTAGGCAGAGAACATTGAATTTTTCTCCCGGAGACGAATACTCTTATTGCAATACCGGCTTTACATTAGCTGCATTGGCTGTAAAAAGAATTACAGGCGTTTCACTGAGACAATATACGGATTCGGTGTTTTTCAAACCGCTTAAAATGGCTAATACACATTTCCATAGTGACCACTCTGAAATTACACCTAATCGTACATCAGCATACAGAAAAGATGAACAGGGCATTTTCAAAATAAGCATTCCGGTATTTGATAATTATGGTGCGACAAGCCTTTTCACAACAGTGGACGACCTGGCAAAATGGGATGAAAATTTTTATACTAAAAAAATTGGTGGTGAGGACTTTATTTTTTTGATGCAAAAAACGGGATTTCTCAATGACAAAACACCTGAAAACTATGCAGCCGGGCTTATTATAAGTAATTACAAAGGTTATAAAACGGTTGAACACTCCGGTGCTGATGCAGGGTATAGAAGTAATTTCATAAGATTCCCGGAAGAACATTTTTCAGTTGTGCTATTGGCAAATCTTTCAAGCATAAACCCCAACTTACTTTCATATAAAGTTGCAGATCTGTTTTTAAAAGACAAAAGTATTCCACTGCCAACGTTTAAGCAAGATAATAATGTGGTGCAGAGCTGGGTAGGAGATTATTTTGACATGAAAACACAATCTTTAGTAAAAATAAATTTTAAAAATGATAAACTTAACATGGGTTCAATAGAATTAGTTACTACTGGAAACAATACTTTTAAAACACCAAACTCATTATCTACACTGACATTTACAAATGATGAGCAGAACACACAAATGGAAGTTTTCACACAAGGCGAAGGGCATACTACTTACAAGAAAGTAAATAAAATCGCATCATCTACAGTAAATCTTGAAGAGTACAAGGGAGATTTTTATAGTTCAGAATTAGACACAAAATATATTGTGTCGATAAAGGATAACAGCCTGGTAATAAAAATACCAAGAAACGACGAGGTGAAACTATCTCCTTTCTTAGAGGATATATTTACGGGTAATTTCATTATAAGATTCCAGCGTAATAAAAAAAATAAAATTGAAGGTTTTTATTTAAGTGCAGGGAGAGTACGTAATTTATATTATTCTAAAATAGCAACTCAATAGTATAGTCAATTTGATTTACAAATTTAGATCATTCGCAAGATCAGTATTAGAAAATGAAAGGCACTAAAATAATATCAGCTTTAGGCTATCTGAGGTTGAATGGTTGTTATCACTTCGAATTTAACTTAACACCATCTATGATTTTAAATAATAGGTCACCCCAACAAGAGATAGAATTACTTTCAAAATAAATGACTGATAGGGGATCAAAACAATAATATAATGCACATGATAAATAGCAAAGAAATTATATTTATACACGGGCTTCATGAGAATGCTCATACATGGAAAGAATGGAAATTGTTTTTTGAAAATTTAGGATATAAATGTCATGCTCAAGACTATCCTTATCATCAGGGTGCGCCTTCAGTATTAAGGCAAAATTCGAATCAACAACTTCGAAAAATCAGGCTCAATGATGTTGTTAACCATTATGCTAATTACATAGAAAGCTTAAATAATAATAGTCCGATTCTAGTAGGGCATTCTATGGGAGGGCTTATTGTTCAAAAATTGATACAGATGGGAAAAGGATCATTAGGCGTTTGTATAACCTCAGCTTCACCAAAAGGAGTCCTTAGCTTAAAATGGAGTTTTATTAGGTCGAACATAGGGGTTATTAACCCATTTAAAGGTAATAGCTTATTCTGTGGCACAAGAGAGTGGTTTCACTATGCAATTTGTAATACATTGACACGGGAACAGTCAGATAAAATTTATGAAACGGCAGTTGTTCCTGAAAGCAGGAATATTCCAAGAAGCAGCAGATTAACCGATGGAAAAATTGATTTTAACAGACCACATAGACCACTTTTGTTTGTAAGTGCTGAAAGAGACAATATCATACCTGTAAGCTTGACAATAAAAAACGTTAAGGCTTATAAAGACAAGACAAGTATAATAGACTTCAAGGAATTCAAAGAACGTTCACACAGTATCTGTTTTCAACATGGCTGGCAGGAAGTCGCTCAATTTATTCATGAGTGGGTTATAAAAAATCAATAAAACATGGAAATGATAGTGCAAGAATAAGTTTCATTCTAAGGTTATTAATAGGAAAGTGTAAATAGTCTAAAAAATCAACAAGCGGAATAAATCTTGGATCATAAGATTTGTAGATCAAAAATCATTAAAAGATAGCAATGCGTACTGCTTATGTTATAGTCTAATTGGTTGGGTTGTAACATTACAAAACAGCCTTTAATACACGAATTAATTTATGATAAAAAAAAAGAAATTCATACCAGCATTGGGCTATAATTGGTTGACAGATTTTTATGACCTGGCAATTAAATTAACCATGCCTGAGACAAAGTTCAGAAACAAGCTAATTGATGAATTGGATCCAAAAAACAATGAAAATATACTTGAATTTGGCTTTGGAACGGGTCAAAACATTGTATTGGCAATTCAACGTAATAACTTAGCTAATTTTAATGGTGTTGATATTGACCAAAAAGTTAAAGTAATTGCTGAACATAAAATCAATAAGCTAGGTCTTAAGGCAAATCTTGAACTCTATGACGGCAAGGTATTTCCCTATGAAAATAATTCGTTTGATAAAGTATTTAGTTCTTTAGTTTTTCATCAACTTGACAGGGAAACAAAATTACAATGCTTGAAAGAAATATATCGAGTGTTAAAACCAAATGGACAACTTGTTATTGGAGATTGGGGGCGAGCTAGGACAATATTAATGAGAATTGCGTTTTACACAGTTCAAATTCTTGACGGATTTGAAACTACAAATGATAATGTTAATGGACTATTGCCAAACTTTATTAAGGATGCTGGGTTTACTGATGTCGAAGAAACAAGTTTTTTAAATACTAAAATTGGCACATACTCATATTACAAAGCGAATAAATAACAGCCTGATCCGGAAAATACCTGACCCTTACAAAGGTCTGACAACTTCATCGATCACCTCCAGCCCGTCCTCAAACAATTGAATATCTTAATTCGCATCGGCATCTTTTTTCACCGCCAACTCCAAAAAACTCTACCCTAGGAAGCAGATTTCTTACAAGAAATAGCCATCACCAATAGCTTCAACAGAAAACGAATGCACCCATTGTTCATGAAAATATTCTAATTTAACATAATAAATAAACCACCACCAATGAGACTATCCCTCACACTATTTTGTTTATTATTATTTATATGCCCATATGGACAGACTACAGTAATAAAAGCAAAATCCTACCTTGATATTAGAGCAGGAAAACTGATTGTACCTGCTGTTTTAATAATTGAGAATGGATTAATAAAAGAAATTAACCCCAAAACTATTCCTGAAGGAGCAGCAATAATAGACCTTGGAAGCAAGACGATTCTACCTGGATTAATGGACATGCATGTCCATCTCGAAATAAACCTTGACCCCGGATATAATTTCCATCCGGTTACAGAAAACGCCAGCAAAAGAGTTCTTCGGGCTGCGAGCAATGCAAAGTTGACACTAATGTCAGGATTTACGACTGTTAGAAACATGGGGCAAACGCATCCTTCACGAATTCTGATTGATGTAGCATTGTCAGAGGCATCGGACAAGGATTGGATTGAAGCTCCGAGAATAATTCCATCTGGTCATATGTTAAGCATAACAGGAGGACATGGAGACCCGGCAATGCATGGAGGGTTTTCAGAGGGTGTCATGGATTTAGGACCCGAGAATGGTGTAGCGGATGGCGTAGATGAGGTAATAAAAGCGACTCGTTATCAAATTAAGTATGGTGCAAGGGTAATAAAAATAATGGCAACAGCCGGGGTTTTTTCTCTTGAAAATACAGTCGGTGCGCAACAATTCACTTATGAAGAGATGAAGGCGATTGTGGATGAAGCCAGAAGGCACGAAGTAAAAGTTGCTGCGCATGCTCATGGTACAGAGGGCATCATTTCTGCTATTCATGCAGGGGTTGCCTCAATTGAACATGGATCGATACTGGATGATATAGCCATTAACCTGATGAAAGAGAAGGGAGTATACTTAGTACCCACTACAGCACTGATGGATTTACTAGCGGATAGTTATGACAAGCTGGACAAAAGGATTGTAGAGAAAGCAAAGTATGTGACAGCATTAGGCCGGGAAAGTCATTCGAAAGCATTCAAATTGGGCGTAAGGGTAGCCATGGGTACCGATGCTCCTTTAGTACCGCATGGGAAAAATGCACTTGAGATAACCGCAATGGTTAAGCGAGGAATGAAGCCGCTGGAGGCAATCCGTGCAAGTACAATTAACTCGGCAGACCTTTTAGGAATCAAAGACAGAGGGGAATTAAAAGCCGGACTTTTAGCCGACATCATTGCAGTTGAAGGAAATCCCTTGGATCAAATTGAAATTTTAGAGAAGGTGTATTTTGTCATGAAGGGTGGGAAGATTTACAAGCATCAACATTGACAGAAAAATATACAACAGGTTACACTTAATCCCTGCTGATAAAACGTTGTGGACGGAGGATAAATTTCAAGACTTTACTAAATCAAGAGCAAATCTGATTTTGAATTGTAGTGTAACCCAAGTAAAATAGCCTTTAGAATTGGCTGTTGCATCTTCAAAATGCACTCTTATTACAGCGAAGCAATGAAAGACAAATTATTCAAAAATCTCCCGCACAATGCCGAAGATTATGTGCTTCTCAATTCTGGTGGACAACTCACAAAAGGATACAAGCCAGATACAGTTTTGCAAAAGGAGAATGAGTACATCATTATGGAGTGTGATACTGGGACAAGCCGTAAGGGGTATTTAGGTGCAATGCTGAAAGCAGCAAAATTCTTGGTCAAGGAAAGGAATGGTATACTAATACTGGTAATAAAAGAGAAGCCTAATACAACGGTTAAGCAAATTGCTGAACATCTTCGGGAGTATTTAACCTGGCTAAAGCCGCTTACCAACCTGAGAGTAGTTTGCTTAATAGAAACAACTAAATATTGCCCGGATAAAATCCCTCTGAAACTTTTGAGTTCAGAATTTGAGAAATACGCCATTACCATTAAGGCCGAAAATTAAAAATAGGTACTCACCCCAAATTGAAATCCAGCCAGCTTGGCTGGTGGATTACCTAAGATATCTTTCTGCCAATTGTAACGGTAGTTCAACCGAATCACTGTTTGTGCTGTGGGTCGCCAGCTGATGGCTGGAACAATGGAAAATAGTTCATCACCAATATTATCGCCGGAAGACTTAAATCTTCCCCTATTCCAATCCACATATTCAAGACGCAAAGCCACATTAATAATTGACTTGTCAAAACCCAATACAGGTTTTCGGATAACAGGTTGTACAAAGTCAATAAAACCGCCTTGTTGTTTACTGCCGAATTGCTCGGTATAGGTTTCTGGCACATCTACATTGACCCATGCCCATTCTGCAGTAATATAAGTGTTGATTGTAGCAAGGGTAGTATTAAAGTCTATCGCAAATACATTGACGCTTCTTTTTTTATCCAGGACCAACCCATCAGCTTGATATTTATTATAAATGCCCCCCATATAGGATAGTCCCAACTCCCCTATCCCCCTTTTTCTTACCGCAACTTTACCGGTGAACAATGGGCTTCCATTAGCGCTTTCTTCAAATCGGTTTTTGTTTTCTTTACTGGCTGGCAGGAATGTTTTGCTCTCTGCGTTGTCAATGATTTTATCGTCGAACCCATTGGTGAGGTATGCTTCATAAGCATACACCCAATTCTTGGTGTATTTTTTTCCAAACAAACCAAAACCTATATTACTCCAGGTGGCCGGGAGCATTTGAGTGGCCGACACAGGACGATCAATAAATTCCCATTTAGGACCATCATGATTTTGATTAAATGCGCCGATAGGGTTCATGACAATACCACCCCTCAAATTAAAAAGAGGTGCAAATTCAAAATCAACAGATCCAAATTCAATATTGATTTCTTTGGTGCCGTCTTCAAACTCTATTTCACTTAAAAATTTTATTCTTTTTGAAATAGAGGAGGATACAAATAAAGTCAACCTTCTCATTTGAAACTGGTGACCCTCTGATACACCATCTTTCTGGAAATATTGATAATTGGCTTCCGCATAGCCTCCCAATGCTACAGGTAGTTTACCCGATTGAAGAAAAGGTCGGTTATACACGGCATCCATATTTAATAGCATACCCGATGTGTCTTTTACCATTCTGCGAAGCAATACAGGGTCTATCTGTGCAATAGCAGTTGAGGAAAAGAAAACAAATGTCACTAAGTATATAAATAGTCTCATATTTTTCTCAAGTCAATGAATAGTTCTTTGTTATTGATGGTTACAGGAAAAGTGCGCAGGTTTTTGTCGGCAGGTCCGTTGGTTACCTTACCTCGATTATCGTACTCACTGCCATGTGCCGGGCACTGCAGGTAATCGCCCGCCACATTAAGTTCGGCTCCCTGATGTGCACATTGCATCCAGATAGCTGAATAGTCTTTATCACTAAAACGATACACACAAATCGGGAACACCAACTCCTCATTACGTACTACGATGTATAAGCGATATTTATCACTTCCATTTATGACAAACTCTTGCATATCTATTACAATTCCGTCTTTAAGCAACTTGCCATTTGAAAATTTTGTAGTTGCACAAGAACCCAAAAGTGTTGCCACAGAGGATACGCCGAGACAAGCTGTACAGGATCTAAGTATAAAATCTTTTCTGTTCATCTTTTCAAAATACTACAGTGATGCTAAAAATTTCAGCAGGTTGTTTTTCTCTTGTGTTGAAAGTTGTATAAACTTATTTTTACTCTGCTGTGCTTCGCCTCCATGCAGGAGTATGGCTTCTTCAATACTCTTTGCCCTACCATCATGCAGCAGAAAATATTTTCCTCCCTGCGAATTCGGAGACAGACCCAATCCCCAAAGCGGTGGAGTTCTCCATTCAGCAGTTTTTGCACTACCTTCTGTATATCCATCGTCTAAGCCCGGTCCCATATCATGTAACAGCAGATCTGTATAAGGATGAAATGTTTTGTTTGATAATGGAGCGATGGTAGAAATATCTGTTTTCAGTGTCTGCTTATGGCAACCCTCACAACCCGTTTGTATAAATAGGCTCTTCCCTTTTATTACGTCAGCATCATTTTGATTTCTTTGAATAGGTGCTTTCAAAGTTTGTAGATAGAAAACAACATGGTGTACCGTTACATCAGAAACTTCGGGTTCAATATTTAATCCGGTATAAACGTCTTTTGGCTGAAAGGTAGAAGTGATACCGATATCCTGGTTGTAAGCATTTACTGTTTGTTGCAGCAAATTATACGCCGCAGCCTTTTTACCAAAACGATGAATGTACTTTCCGTTTCTTGCAATGGCATTTGTAAAGGGAGTTACAAATGGTGGCAGGTATTCATAGTTGGGTACACCGCTGATCCCATCACCATTTACATCAGTAGGATCAGCCATTGCCAATATATCTGCATCTGTAACCAGTTCTAAAAATCCTAATCCCGTATTAGCGGGGGGCATAAAATTTGAAAATGTGGCTCCAGCAGGTATCTGCTCAGGCATATAGCCGGGCAATGCCCTGTTTTGTAATTGCGGTCCGCCCAGGTGCAAAAATCTGTTACCTGTACTATCCACCTGACCAAACCTTGTAAGTGTGGTAAAAGGGTGTCCCTTGCCATCACCTGCATGACAACTTCCACAGCTGGTGGCTACAAAGACAGGCCCTAAACCGTTTGCTGAAGTGAATATTTCATCATTAAAAGCTACATCACCTGCCAAAAACCGTCTATGCTCTTCGTAACTAAGCCCTTCTACAGGACCGTCCAATAACGCATCTTCTGGGGGGGCTTTTGGTAATATTTTCTGGCAAGCTATTATACCTGTAATGCTTAAAATTATTATGGATAGGATGATCGTTTTCTTCATTGTAAATACGATTACATGGGTTCAAAATTAGATTATTTTAATTAATAAATTAGGTTCGTCTAATTTATTTTTTATACAGGTTTACGTACCTTTATTAAAATAGAGAACCAGTGCATTCATTTACAGAAGAAAATTATCTTAAGGCTATTTATAAGTTACAGGAAGCCAATGGTTTAGTAGTTGCGACTTCATCACTAGCGCAAGTACTGGAAGTGCATGCCCCATCTGTAACGGATATGCTGAAAAGGATGGCTGGAAAGAAACTCGTTACTTATCAAAAATCTAAAGGAGTTAAACTAACAGAAAAAGGAAGACAGGTGGCTGTGGGCATCATTCGCAACCACAGGCTTTGGGAAGTGTTTCTGGTTGATAAATTGGGGTATAAATGGGATGAAGTACATGACCTCGCAGAACAACTGGAACATATACACAGTGAAGACCTGACCAATAAACTGGATAGTTTCTTGGGATTTCCCAAAGCCGATCCGCATGGCGATCCAATACCAGATGCAAATGGCATTCTTCCGAAATCGAAAGCGGTTTTGCTATCAACATTTGCAGAAGGTGATCAAGGTACTTTTACGGGCGTAACAGATCATTCTGCTACTTTTTTGAATTACCTTGATAAAACCGGGTTCTCCTTAGGCGATCCGATTAAAGTAAAAGGGATTGAGAAATATGATCAAACCTACACCCTGCAATTAAAAGGAAAGAAAGAAGTAGTCGTAAGTTTTAAAGTGGCTAACAGCCTATTGCTTAGCCAATAATTATTTACACAAGATTCTTTCCTTATCAATAATAATTAAAACAACAGCGGTATAATGGCCGGCCTTTGAATGTAACCGTTAGTGTCCCTTTCTTAGCATATCAGCATATTCATTTGGCAGTGGACTATCCTCAACTGCTTTAGCAGCTTTCTCAACGTCATATTCAAAACGGACAAATTCTACCTGCACAGCATCCTTATTACGTGTGCTGCTATCTACATTAATAGTAAGAATTACATAACATCCTTTTGGATTATTATCTTTTGGTTTGCCTACTGAACCGATATTGACTGCATGACGGTAGTGTAAATTTTCAGTTTGCTCTGTTGGCAATATCCTGTGGTAAGGTTTATGTGTATGACCAAAGCACATAATATCAGCGTCCGCCTGTTCCATAATTCGATAAAGACTTTTTTCTTCTCTATCTTCAAATAGGTATTCATTTATTTTTCTTGGACTGCCATGTACTAACAGCAAACTCAGCTTATCGTTATTCAATTGAAACTCCACTTTAATATGTAATGGAAGTGTCCGAAGATACTTTCTTTCATCTGGCTTTACAAGATGGTTGGTGTACGAGATAGATATTTTACCCATGTCTTTTTCCGCCTCGGTTTTATAGGCACAACCACATTCGTCACTCAGTAAGCCAATGCCCTGATCATAATTACCTGCAATAGTGGGAATACTTCTTTTTCTTATTTCATTTATCACTTCATTCGGCCAGATATTGTAACCAACCAAATCGCCCAGGCAATAAATGGCATCTGGTTTTTGTTCTTCTATACTTTTAAAACATGCTTCCAGTGCAGGAAGATTGGCGTGGATGTCGGAAAATAATGCGATTCTCATTTTGATATTTTATTAAGCGATTTGTGATTTTGTATAGTACTTATTGCGAAGCCAGCGAGCAACATTCACCAATGCAATCAGCGCTGGTACTTCAACCAATGGCCCTATAACACCAGCAAATGCCTGACCACTGTTAATACCAAATACACCAATGGCAACTGCAATAGCTAATTCGAAGTTGTTACCAGCTGCAGTAAAAGCAATGGAGGCATTTGTTGAATAATCAGCACCCATTTTTTTACCAATAAAAAAGCTGACTAAAAACATAATGGCAAAGTAGATTACCAACGGAAGTGCAATACGCAGAACGTCAAACGGAATTTGCACAATCAATTCTCCTTTGAGGCTGAACATAACAACTATGGTAAACAGCAAAGCAATTAATGTGATGGGAGAGACAAAAGGAATGAATTTTGTTTGATACCATTCTTCCCCCTTTACGCTTAATAAAACTTTTCTTGTGAAAAATCCAGCAGCAAACGGAACACCCAGATAGATTGCAACGCTTTCTGCTATCTGTCTAATTGTGATATTGACCACTGAACCTGTAAATCCAAATAAAGGGGGTAGAACTGTGATAAATACATAAGCATAGACACTGAACATCAATACCTGGAAAATGCTGTTCAATGCGACGAGACCTGCTGCATACTCCCTGCTGCCTTCTGCTAATTCATTCCAAACAATAACCATTGCAATGCAACGGGCAAGGCCAATGAGAATTAAACCGACCATATATTCAGGATAACCTTGTAAAAATGTAATGGCAAGTAGAAACATAAGGATGGGACCAATTACCCAGTTAAGGAATAAAGACACTCCTAAAATCTTGGTGTTTTTGAACACCTCTTTTAGATTTTCATACTTCACTTTCGTAAACGGCGGGTACATCATTAAGATTAATCCGATAGCCAAAGGAATATTGGTTGTACCAGAAGAAAATGAATTGATAAACTTTGATGAATATGGATAAAAATAACCAATTGCCACACCCACGGCCATAGCAAGAAATATCCATAAGGTCAGGTACCTGTCTAAAAAACTAAGTTTCTTCCTTTCATATGCCGGGGCACAATTATTTGCACTCATTTATTCAAGATTTACTTTTTAGTTACATATAACATTTCCGCAGCCATTTCTTTTACTAAAGCTTCAACTTTTTCTTCCCCATCTGTATCACTCACTTTGGTATAGGCTAGGTGGAACGGTGTGAATTCTGTTTTAATATTTGCACAGTCAGGTTCAGTCTTTATATCGCATACAATAACAGCTGTTATATCTTTTTTAGGTAAAGATGGGTCATCAGTCGTTTTTGAATAAAGAATGACAGGAGAAGCGTCATCACTGAACCGAACTTCGTAGGCGCTTTTACCGTTTTTTTCCGTCTTTGTTATTCTGTACCCGATCTTTGTAAGATAAGTTATAAGCCCAGGGCTTACTTCAGTTGAACTGAGACCTGCCGAAAACGATTTTACTTTTTTGAATTTTCTTGAATAGCATAGAGTTTGAAGTAGGATTTGTGAAGCCTGACTTCGATAGGAGTTTTCACTGCAATAGAAAACAACATTATAATCCGAATAATCCATCGTGCTAAAGCTGATATTGGATTTCAGGTTTTCTAAAGCCTGTACATGCTCTGTCGAAAAATCCATTTTGGTTACGGATTTAAAATATGTTTCCAGTTCAGGATAAAGTTTCGGCGGAGCCGAAACCGGTCTAAAAGAAATTAACGTTATAAATGCAACAACTGCTGATAAAGCAATAACTGATTTTTTCATTTTCTATAAGTTTTGGTTTAACAATTAACAACAACCTCCGCCCGGAGTGCATTTGCCCTCATCTGCCGTAACCAATTCACTCAATTGTATTTTTTGTTTTACAGAAGGAATACCGCATGCATCACTTGCCAAGCAGGCTGTATGTTTGGGTACAAGTTGAAAATCTTTGCCATTAAAATGCAAGCCATACTTACTGATGGTTTCTGATTGATACTCAACCTCAATTTCCAAATCATTTAAACCTAATTTCTCTTCTGAAAGAGCGATGATTTTAATTAGCTTTTGCGGTTTCAGCCGATGGTCATAATCGTTTGCATCAAAAAGTTGAAAGTTTACAACTTTTTCAAGACGTTCAGTACCTCCGCAATCAATAAAGTGTCTTGAAACAATTCCAATTTCTGTTACGTGAAAATTTTCTGGAACATAAGCACCTGAAGGCAGTCTGAAATTGAGGGTTTCGGCTGTCGCAAGGTGCCTTTTAATTTCTGATAATTTCATTGTATATATAGATTACTTAATACAAAATTGGTTCGACTAATTACTTCATCGTAATATCGTAATATACCGATGATTTAGGATAAAAAAAATCAAGAACATCCCGCTTTTATGTGGTAGGAGATAAAGAAGCCTTCAAATTCTTGCTTTACCTGCTGCCATACTTTCTCATCAATACAGTAGCTTACACTTGTGCCTTCAACACATCCTTTGATGATGCCGATGCTTTTTAATTCCTTTAAATGCTGCGAAATGGTCGCTTGTGCCAATCCTAATTCCTCTACGAGGTCACCACAAATGCAATGTTCAGCCTTTATCAAATGCTGAATGATGGCAATACGTGCAGGATGAGCCAGCGCTTTAAGAAGGTTTGCCAGTTTATTCTGCTTTGAAGTAAATATTTCTGTCTTTGTAATTCCCATTTCATCGCAATATTACGATATTAAAAATTGCTGCCAAATTATTTTTCTGTCAAGTCTATAATTTGAACATGCTGGTTATTACGAGGCTCTCTTCCTTCCTTAATTCTTTACGTTTTTTATCGGCCCATTTCATCACTTCATCTACCTGTGTGTCGTTTGAATAACTGTAGGGAGGGCTTTTACTTTCAAGAACTTCTGAAAGGTGTTTGTGTCCTTTTTCGTCCTGTACAACGTAGCTGATATAAGTTTTCATAACCTTATTCTTAATTCATCGTAAAGTAACGATGAATCTGGGTTAATGAAAATGATTTTTATCATACAGGATAATGATACAGGCTACTAAGTTTGCCTTATTTAATAATGAACCTCACTCCCGCATACCATTCCCTGCCTCTCGTTGGCCCCCATGCAAACTGAGTATCAAAATGCTGACCAAAAGGGTCTTGCCAGCCAATAATCGGTTTGTTCTGACGAAAGTCAAAAATATTTTCTGCACCTGTATATACTTCAAACTTTTTGATGTTGTAAGTGAATTGAATGTTTACTATTGTGTAAGGGTCTGACTGACCGGGCATTTGATACATCACCGGATTGTTTTTTGTATCTGGCAAACGTTGTACACCATACCAATGCACATTTGCATCTAAATGCCACTTTCTGCTTAAAGGCATAAATGATGCAGCACTGTGTAACCTGTGTTTTGGGTTAAATGGTAACACATCTTTTACTTCATTCTTCATTTGATATACATCTAAGAAAACATATCCCAACTTTGCACTGAAACGGTTGTAAAACGTACCACTCACTTCTATCTGTAACCCGTTAGATACGGATTTGCCTGTAAAGTTTTTTATAATCGCTTTTGCCGGGTCTGTATCGTAATCAGGAAAGATCTGATTCTGAAAATTAGTGCGATAAAAATCTACTGAAACATAACCTTCGATATTTGAGCTTTTATATTTCTGAATTGCGTTGAAGCCAAAGTTGATTGCTTTTTCCGGCTTTAATGATTCTGCAAAAATGACGTCCCTGGAACTTGCCAATAAGCCAATGTTTTCACTGAAGATGTTTGCTGTTCTCCATCCTTTACCAACAGAGCCACGTATGTTCAGGTTTTCTGTTATCTCATATTTCAACAATGCTCTTGGCGTTAGCTCCCATCCAAAAAGATTATGATGGTCTGCCCGGATGCCCGTTATCCATGTAAGTTTATCTCCTGCAATGTTGATTGTGTTTTCTGCAAATATGCCCGGTATATTCTCGACCTTATTGTACTGGCCTGCATAGGTTCTATTCAAACTGCTATTGGAAAAAGAAATATTCTCCGATAAATCAAGATGCCTGTAACTGAAACCTGTTTTTAATACGCTGTTGTTTTTGTAACTAAATTCATATTGAAGATTTGCATAGCCATTCGTTTGGCGGGCTTTATAATTGGTTACTCCAAAATAAGATTGCTGCAACTGATGAAAGCCTGACGCATAGATAGCAAACCGGTGTACTTCATTCATCCTATAGGCTGTTTTAAACCATACTTCCGGTTGCTGAATATCTACTGCCTGACCATACGCATTGGTGCTTCCTTTATCAGTTTCGTAATTAAAATTTGTTTGTCCGCCAATTCTTTTTTCAGACAGATAGCGAATACCTATTTGTGTACTCCATCCCCATTTGCTTTCATCTCCTTTCTTCCATCGGTTTGAAATCATGTAACGGGTCAGCAATGGCAAATCTAAAAATGTATCGCCGTCTTTATCTATCCTGTTTGCAGATTGTACCATGTGAAAAGCAGTAAGATTGCTCCACTTTTTTTTCTTAACCGCATACAACGCATTGAAATGTTTTTCAGCAAAACTGTTGATATATGCATTCAGCAACAGTCTCTCAGCTTTATCAGGTTCTTTGGTCAGCACATTAATCTGGCCGCTGATACTTTCATAACCCTGCAATACAGAATTAGCACCCTTTGCCACCCATATATTTTCAACCAGCGGACCGGGAATGCTGCTGATGCCGTAGGTATAAGTTAAGCCCTGCACTTGCGGAAAGCCATCAATTAAAACCTGGTTGTAGATACCTGACAAACCCAATATTCTAAGCTCTTTTGAATTGGTAATAATATTGGTTGTTTGCGGCTGAACCGTTGCCTGTGTTTCAAAGCAACCAGCCAAATCGCAACAAGCAGCTTTCTTTAACTCAAGCGAAGTGATGACTTCTGTTTTAATTGGATTTGCTGCTATGTAATATGGTCTTTTATTGCCCTGAACAGTTACACTATTCAATGTTGATTTTTCGGTTAGAGAAACATATATGAATGATGTATCTGTTACCTGCACTGAATCTGTTTTGTAACCTGCAAAACTTATTAATAATGTGTAAGGCGGTTTCTTAGACAGATTTATTTTAAACTCACCTGCTTCATTTGTAACAGTTCCCCTCTTATTGCTCTGCCAGATTACGGATGCACCCTGCAAAGGCTCCTGTGCCGCATTGATTACTTTTCCTTTAACCTGCTGGGCAATAGAAATGAAAGGAACTGTTAGTATCATAAATACTACCAGTAGTTTTTTCATTGTAAGTGAGTTTAATTATCCCTGCTTTACCTTGTATGGCTTCTCATCCGGGTTATCGCAGCCAGGTGTATCTTCTACCGCTTTGCGAATTTCTTTTTCAGTAACAATAGCAGGATTGAATATAACTTCAAAAACACTGGTAGCAGTTGGCTTACCTACCTGTTTGCATGATGTAACTCCATTCATTTTGCTTACCACTTTCTGAATGTCTTTGCAATCACCGCTACAAGTAATACCACTCACTTTCAGTTTGATGGTTTGCAGATTTTGTGCTGTTGCCTGGGGTTGTTCCTTTGAAGTTTGTGCTGTACATGAAACTGTACCGATAATTGATAAAGCGAACACTAATAAAAGTGTACTAAAATATTTTGATTTCATCTTATTTGATTTTTGAGTAGCTGATAGAATAACTTATTTATATCATAACAATATTATGAATAATAAACCTGAAGAAGGTGTCATGCTATCTTAGGCGGCTGCCAAAAATCAAGTGTAATCTGAGAGGGAACTTTTTCTTTATTGTCTGCCTGTGGTTTGGCAAATAATATTATTGTGGTGAAGCTTTGAAAAGCAAAATCACCGGTGAAAGCAATACAGTTTTTGCAAATCTGGAAAGGGTTGCAGGCTGAATTATCGTTATCCTCTTTCTTTTCTGATTGTTTACCGGATTGATCTTTCTCAATAGGTTCACATGAGCTGCCACAAGAGCAGGCCTCTGTTTTTGTACCTGTAAGGTTAGTCATACCTTTTAATCCTGACAACACTGACAGGAAAAGAATGTAAAAGGCGAATATGAAACCAAAGATTTTCATTTCTGGTGTAAGTTAATCAATTTTTTGAACCTTACAGGGATGTAGGGCCTATGTTGCAAAGTTTTGGATATGTGCCGGTGTTATCTTGCAGTGTAATTTATTTTTCAAATGGATTGTCAATAATCAGCGAAGGGCTAGTGACATTGTTGATTGTCTTTATGGGAAAGTAGATTGCGACTACAAATAAGCGTTATTTACAACAAGATTTATTCATCTGTATCGGTGGACAAGCTACAGTACCATAACTGCAAAATACACAACAATCTCCCTGTTTTGGTTTTAATATTGTTTCGCAGTTTGTACACTTATAAAAGTATTGACAAGCATCTGTTGGCATTGTTTCTTCTTTTTGAAAACCGCATTTGGGGCAAGTAATTGTAGATTGTAGTGTTAGTGTGCTTTCCATTCTTTATTAATTTTTATCGCAGCAAGGTTTACCGCTTCCTGGTGAACATGATTTATCTTTCTCACAACTTTCTTCAGATGCAATACAAAGTTCTACATGAGGCATTTTGCCTTTACCTACATATTTTTCCCCGGCTTGTTGTATCTGGTTCTCCACTTTATTATATGCTTCTGTTGTTAAATCCTTGTAAGAGGAAATTGAAAGAAACAGGTCAGCATAAATCTTTTCAATATCCGCCTGGAACTGCTTTTCAAATGACGGCTTTATCAACTTCTTTTCTTTGTAACTGGCAATAGTGTTCTGCGCAATGATACCTGCTTCTTCTTTACTTAATTTATCAACCTCTTTGCCTTTGAACCACTCACTGCTACTTGGAAAGGTTTTAGCATAATCAGCTGCTTCTGTTTGGGCTAATGTGGTAATCTCAATCTTGTGATTGCTGCTAACCGTTTTAATAATTTCTGTCTTTTTATCAGCTTCGGTTTTAGTATTCCATTTTATTGCTACAACTGTTCCCGTTTTATTTAACCATGCTCCTTCTACTGCTTCATTATACTTCTCCAGATCAACCAACAGAAACTTTGCTTTACTGCCGCAGCCGATTGACGGTGCTGCATGACAAACTAATGGAGCTTCATAGAATGAAACTCCTGTATTATTTGCACTCATAAAATCATAGCTTTTTACTTTGTACCCTGTTTTATTAATTGCAGTTTCAATTGTTTTTACATCAACTTTTGATTTATCAAAAGTGACTAAGCTGCTCCGGGTGGCATAAGAAGTTTTATAAGCTACTACTCCGTTTACTTTAGACAGTTCGTTGTTTACATGCTCTTCACAACCCGCACAGGTCATGCCTTGTATGGTGAACTTTACCTGTTGTTTGTTATCAACCACGGCAAGTGTTGCCTGTACTTTTGGCTTTGTATAAAACACTTTTGCATACAATGGAAAAGTCATCATCAGAATAGCGAATACAGTTACTATTCCCAAAAAAGTTTTGGACTGAAGGAAAGAAGCCTTCTTCGTTGTTTCGCAATTACAATCCATATCGTTTGTTTTGACTGGTTTTAATTTAAGATACCATGCAAATGCTAATACCGCAACTGATAAACCTATCAAGTAAGGTCTTGCTGGCTCTATCCATGAAAAGTTTGCTGCAATGCTGCTACTCCCGGCAAGTAATGCAATAACAGGAGTAATACAACAAAGCGAAGCTGCGATAGCAGTAAGAACACCTGCGCCGGTAAATGTGCCGGTTGATTTTATACTGATCATACTGTTTCCAGTTTTTGCGTTTGTACATTAATATGTTTGAAGAATGGCTTTAATATCTTTAAGTTTTCCTGTGTCAATGAATAATATATTGTTTGTCCTTCTTTCCGGGTTTCAACAATATTTCCATCCTTCAACTTTCTTAGATGCTGTGATACAGCCGGAATACTCATGCCCAGAATATCAGCAAGGTCGCAGGGGCACAATTCTTTTTCTTCTTCCAACAGATAAATAATTTTAAGCCTTACTTCATTGCCTGCTAAAGCCAATATATTAGACAGGCTTGCAAAAGACTTTTGAGCAGTCTTCAACTTGCCTTTACAATTTTTTATTTGCTCATGGTCGGCAAAGAGCCTGATACAAGTATTATTATCCATGAGCCAAAGATAGGTAAAATAATTATTTAAGCAAATGCTTAAATAGCATTCAGGATATTTTAACTTTGCCACACAGAATACAGATGTATAGAATGCAAATCTGTTGACAGAATGCTGTAAAAGAGATATTAATGCTGGTAATTAAAGAATTAATTAAAAAAAATAAAATTAAGGATTGGGGACACCCCCTATGTAGTTTACATTCGCTTTTACTCATAAATTTTACATTATGTTACTTAAAGAATTAACCGGAGACCTGGTAAAAAGGCTTTCTACCATAAAAGGACAGATAGAAGGTATTATTAAAATGATTGAAGAGGAGAAAGAACCAGACCAAATTCTTAATCAATTTAAGGCTGCTGACCAGGGACTGCAAAAAGCTCATTACTTATTGATGGATGAGGTTTTCAGGAAAAGCCTTGCTTTAAAGCTTGTTCAGGTAATGAATGCTTGCCCGGGTAATTGCCAGGATGCGGAAAAAATAGAATACATGAAAGAACAGTTTCCCATGCTTGAATTTGACCAGTTGACCACTCAAATCAAAGAAGTGAATGCGATAGATAAACGTCTGGAAAAGCATAATAAAAATAATTTGAATAAAGATTTGGAGGACACCCCACCTGCCACCTGATATTTGTACTTCAATAAAAAAATATATAAAATGGAAAACGTAACGAAAAGAAGAATTGAATTGTTTACTGCCGGTTGTACCGTTTGTGAACCAGTTTTAGAAATGGTAAAAGCGATGGCTTGCAGTTCTTGTGAGGTAGTTATTTACAATGTTGCACAACCTTGTGATACAAAAGAATGCCTGGAAAAAGTAAAGGCTTATGGAATAAAAGCATTGCCCGCAATTGCGGTAGATGGTAAACTGCTGCCTTGCTGTCAGAACAAAGGACTTTCCGTTGATGAGTTGAAAAAAGCAGGGATAGGCCAGGCGGCATAAATGCTGTGATGATAGATTAGCTTCTTTAATATTTTTTACTCTTTAGATAATTGTTATGGCAACAGAAAGTGTTCAAATGAAGGTTTCAGGATTGATGTGTTCGTTCTGCACAATGAGTGTTGAAAAGGCATTGAAAAGGTATCCTGCAATTAATAGTGTAATGGTTAATCTTGTTCATGGTATTGTATTGGTTGAGGCTGATACGGCTAAAATGAACCGTGAACAATTGGCTGAAGCTGTTGAAAAATTAGGTTATGCTGTTTCTTCAACGGAGGTGCAGCAATATAAAACTGATGAAGAACTATTCAGCCTGATAAAGAAACGTGGCACTATCGGAATGGTAGCTTCCATAATTGATTTGCTTGTTGACCCGTTGAATGTATTTAATCTGCCGCAACAGTATAGGGGTTATTTCAGTTTAGCTGTTGCTGCCTTTGTTTTGTTTTGGGTAGGATACCCAATACTCCGTAAAACCATTATGGCGGTAAGGCAAAGAGTAATTAATGCGAATGTGCTGTTGTCCGCCGGTGCCTGGGGTTCTTTTATCGTTGGTGCTATATCAATTTATAATCCTGCCTTACCAAATTTTTTGCCTGTTGCTGCATGGTTAATGTCCCTTCATTTATTCTTTGGTTATTTTAAATTAGATACCCGTAAAAAAGCATCTGATGCAGTACGTAAACTTATTAATCTTCAACCTGCAAAAGCAAGGGTGATGAGAGGTGAACAATTTGTTGATGTCCTTACTAAAGAAGTAATTGTAGGTGAAGTTGTTGAGGTTAGACCGGGTGAACGTATTCCTCTGGATGGTGTGGTATTGAATGGTGGTGCAAGTGTTGACGAAGCAAGTTTTACAGGTGAAAGCACACCTGCTATAAAAGAGGCTGGTTCCAATGTTATTGGCGGCACATTAAATCTTGATGGGGCTTTACAAATAAAAGTTTCTAAAATTGGTCAGGATAGTTTCCTAAGTCAGATTGTTAGCTTAATGAGCCGTATTGCTGAAAAGAAACCTCCGGTTGAACTTTTGGCAGATAAGCTAATGAACTATTACGGACCTGTTGTATTTATTGTTGCTGCGATTGCTTTTGTTGTGTGGGGTCTTGTTACTGGTAATTACATACAAGCAACACTTGTGTTGCTCACAACAATAATTATGGGTTATCCTTGTGCATTGGGAATAACTACACCAATGCTCGCTGCTATTGCCGGGGGTAAAGGGATTTCAATTGGTCTGTTAGTAAAAGCAAGTGAAGTGTTTTACGGATTGTCGAGAGTAGATACTATTGTGTTTGATAAAACGGGTACACTTACTTATGGCAAACCTACTGTTACAGATGTTCATGCTTTTAATGGTGATAGTATTGAATTGTTATCCATCGCTGAAGCCTTAGAAAGTAAATCTGAACATCCGATAGGACAAGCGATTACTTTCTTTGCATCAAAAGAAGGTTCGCCAAAATTATCAATCAATAATTTTAAAGCTATCCCTGGTAAGGGTGTAATAGGTAATATAAACGGTGAAACTGTATTGGCTGGCAAACCTTCTTTTATAGAACAAAGCGGCCTGGATGTTTCAAATGAAGTAAGAAATTCAATACTGGCTTTAGGTAGTGAGGGAAAGACTGCTGTACTTATTTGTAAGGGTAATATTGTTATTGGTGTTATTGCGTTACAAGATACTCCACGCCCTACAGGTGAACAGGTAATTGCAAAGATGAAACAAAGGGGTATGAGAACCGTGATGCTTACCGGTGATGCCAAACAAGTAGCAGAACCAATTGCAAAGAGATTGGGAATTGATGAAGTACAAGCTGAATTATTACCCGGTGAAAAAGCTATTGCAATTGAAGCATTACAAAAGAAAGGTTATAAGGTTGCAATGGTTGGTGATGGTATAAATGATGCTCCTGCTTTGGCTCAATCTGATGTAGGTATTGCCATTGGTGCAGGAACTGATGTTGCCATAGAAGCTGCTGGTGTTATCTTAATAGGTGACAGGTTGATAGATGTTTTAAATGCTGTTATCTTGGGTAAGGCAAGCTATAAGACTATGACAGGAAATGTTATTGTAGCGGTATTATTTAATATCGTTGGAATGTTGCTTGCAACATTTGGTTTGATAACTCCTATGCTTGCTATCGTGGTAATGATTGTTAGTATTTTTGCTATTTTAATTAATACGCTTCGTATAAGAACATTGAAACTTGAAAGTGTTTTTTTAGAAACATCCAATACACTGACGGAAACAAGTTTTAAAGTTTCTAATATGGTTTGTGAAGGGTGTGCAGAAAAGATAACAACTGCACTTACTGCTTTGCCTGGGGTAAAATCTGTGAAGCCTAAAGTAATTCAGAAACAAGTACATGTAACCTATTATCCTGAAAAGATAAAGCAGGATGAATTAAAAAGAGTTTTGGAAAAAGAAGGATTTAACGCAGTTGAATTATAATTGTATTATCAAAAAGTCATTCATAAATAAACAATCTATGTTAACGATGAAATCATTGCTTATGAAAGTATCAATGTCCTGTATTATGGTTATTGCTTTAGCAATTACCTCCTGTGCTCAACAACAAAAGAAAGAGGAAAAATTAACCTCAAAAGAGCAAACAAACCAAGTGGTGTTGCAAACTGTAAAGATGCCGGTTAATGGTATGGTCTGCAGTGCCTGTCAATCAAATGTAAAGAAAACTATCAAGTCGGTGGATGGAGTTACCGATGTAGAAGTAAATCTTGAAAAAAAATTTGCAGTGTTCACTTTTGACCCAAAGAAAGTAAAAATAGAACAAGTACAAAAAGCAGTAACCGATAAAGGTTTTGAAGCAGGCAAGCCACAAGAAGTAAAACAATGAATTTAGAGCAATTTGTACAACAGTTTAGCCAGGCACTGGCTAATGGTAATTTATACAGCTTATTGATTGCTGCCGGTGCAGGAATTATCACCACTGGTGTATGCCCCTGCACTCTACCTGTTGGGCTTGGAATTGCAGGGCTTGTCAGCAGCAATACAGAAAATAAAACGAACCGGGGTTTCATGATAGCACTGGGCTTTTTTTGTGGTATCGTGGTTTGTCTCTCGGTATTAGGCGCTTTAGCAGGAAGATTAGGTGTATTCTTTACCGAAACATTTGGTCAGTATTGGGCTTTATCAATGGCATTATTATCTGCAATAGCTGCTGTAGTTGCCTTTTATGGACCCCGCCTTACCGTATCAAAATTAGCTGCGATACGCCGTCCTGGTGTTGGCGGCTCTTTTGTTTATGGATTGATATTTAGTTTAGGAACGTCTGCCGCTCCCTTGTTATTACTTCTTTCAGTTGCTGCGGCAACTGCAAACCCATTGTTTGGTTTTATACTTGCCTTATGTTTTGGTATTGGAAGAGGATTACCTTTTCTTTTGGTAAGTTTATTTGCAGGTGCAGTAACAAAGTTTGCCCAACTTACATGGCTTAGAAGAAGCATTCAAATAGTAAGTGGACTTGCATTACTTTTTGTCTGCTATTATTATATCAAAGTGTTTATTGATTTGCAGTAATACCCTCAAGCACAAAATGTATTAAATAACATTTTAAAAAGCTTTAAAATGTTATTCTCTGTATCCTCATCGCATTCAATATCGCCAGTAAAGCCACTCCCACATCTAAAATGAGCCCGGCTGTTGAGCTAGCAGCGTCAGACCTTGCTTGTAATTTATATTTTTATACCAAAAGTCACATAAATATTCCTGCCATCGCTTGGCCAAATTCCTGGTCCAGGATAAAAAGTAGGTCGTTTAGTAAAATATTGTTTGTCAAAAATGTTATTTATCCCTGCTCTGATTGAAAAAAATGAATTTGTGCGTAAGGAAGCATTAAAATCCCATATTGAATAAGCAGGTGTAAAACCCTTTGCACCACTGGAAGGTGGAGTTATGGTATTTAAAGCGTCAGAAAATGTAGAGGAGGTGTAATTATAAAGAATTGTACAGCTAAATCCTTTGTACAAAATATCCAACCCGTTTCTGCTTATCCATTCGGGAACTGCTTCTACATTATTTCCCTCTATTGATTTATTGACCGTACCTGTTGATACTTGCCCTTTCGTGTATTTTGCATCCATGTAGGCGGTGGATGTAAACAACCCCGCAAATAATTGGTTGGTGATGGGAAATTTATACTGTACGAATAATTCAATACCATTGGTGCGGCTATTGCCGATATTTGTTTTATATGTGTATGGCTGCCCTGTATTATCCTGCAATACCAAAGTGCCAAGCCGGTTTTTATAATCAATCCTGAATAAACTCACATCGTATTGCAGATGCTTTAATATTTTACCTCTGATACCCAATTCTGCATTATACCCAAAGGCGTCTTCCAGATTTTTATCTATTTGCTCGTAAGTAGATGCCGGAACAATATCTTTGAATATAACAGGACGGTAAGCCTGTGAAATACCACCATATAAAGTATTTTCTTTGTCGAGCAGATATTGAGAGCTTATCCCTAATAATATAAAATTGTGGTTAATAGTCGTCGGCAACGGGTTTACGGTATAATATTTTATGATGCCGCTCATTTTAGAATTACCGTTTTCAAATCGTACACCGGGAGAGATTGTCCAACGATGATTAATCTGGAAAACATTTTCAGCAAACAAAGCAATATTATTTGTTTTGAAATGAAGATCCCTTCCAAACCCGGGCTCAACCAATGATAAATCATAATCTGTTCCTGTAGTCCCTTTACCCAACTGGCGACGGTGTAAGTCATTATTCATATAAACAAAGCCGGTTGCCAGCTTACTTTCTAATTTTCCAATGCGGTATTGATGTAGTAGTCTAAGTTCAATCGTTTTGCTGTTAAAATTATCAATATCTACCTGTCTGTTTCTGTACAAGCCAGTTGTTCTGTTAATTGAATCTGGAACATCGGCAAATGCATCAAATAATACGCTGTTCCTGCTGCCAAATACACCAGATGCAGTAATATTTACTTTTGTATGTTCTGATAATTTCCAATTGAGCGCAAGTGACGGCACATAAATATCAGGACTGAAATAGTTTCTGCCTCTGGTACTCATTGTAGGGTTTGCATTGAACATACTATCATTCAGTGGCCCCGGAATATGATAGAGATATTTGGAACGACCAACCTCCGCTTTCAGGGAAAGGTTAGCGGTAAATTGATAATTCAGCTGTAGGAACTGTGCAGTAGCATCAGACTGGCTATTTTCCCTGTAACCATTGGAATGACGCTTGTAATAATAGGTGTAATAGGAGAACTTTTTATAAGTGCCGCTAATGGCGTTATAAGTAGTGAGCAAATTAAATGAACCGGCTGTATTAATACTCTCTAAAGAAAACACTTTTGAAGTATCAGGTTTTTTGATGATGTAGTTTATCATCCCCCCAAACTGTGCACCATATTGCAGCGAGCCTGTTCCCCTGACTAACTCAACCCTTTTATAACTTTCCATTGGCGCACTGTAGTGACTTGCAGGGTATCCATACATATCTGAATTTAGGAGAATACCATTTTGCCGAATATTATATTCCCAACTGCGGTGTGGATCAAGACCACGGGTAGAAATGTTAAGCTGATTACCGCTGCCATCCATATCATACACAAATACCCCAGGTATTTTAGCAAATAGTTGTCGGCCTGTTTTTATGGCGATATTAGCGTTTGTTCCGGCAAGGTTCACTACTTCGTTTTTCTTTCCGGTATTCAAAAAGCCATTTTGCTCCTCGGGCAGACGGGTAATATCCCTACGCTGCCATGCCCGGATGGTGACTTCTTTCAACTCCTTGTGCTTTATCGTATCGGGTTGAGATTGCGCCTGTGCACTCAAAGTAATAGCTATAATAAAAAGTGATATAAACAACTCCTTCATAAGTGCAAAAGTAAGAAAATAGAACGCAGCCGGTTTTTAGGCTATACCTTAATCCTTTGTATCCTCACCGCATTCAATATTGCCAGCAAAGCCACTCCCACATCAGCAATCACCGCTTCCCATAAAGTAGCTACACCGCCAGCTCCCAAAATCAATACAAACACTTTCACTGTCATTGCCAGAATGATATTCTGCCAAACAATGCTCCGGGTGATCTTGCCTATCTTAATAGCCGAAACTATCTTATGTGGCTGATCGTTTTGAATTACCACATCCGCTGTTTCAATAGTAGCATCACTACCTAAACCACCCATTGCTATACCGGCATCTGCCAATGCAACTACCGGTGCATCATTTACACCATCACCAACAAAAGCAATATGCCTGCCTTCATCCTTCAGTTTCTGCACTTTCTCAACTTTACCCTCCGGCAGTAAATCACCGTATGCCTCATCAATACCAATCTTCTTTGCCACTTCATCAACTACAGATTGCTTATCACCGGAGAGCATCACCGTTTTAATATTCAGGCTGTGCATGTCCTTTATTGCCTGTACTGCATCGTCTTTTATTTCATCGGCAATAGTAATGTAACCAGCATACTGATTATTGATGGCCGTTACAACTATGGTGTCAACTATCTTTTCTATCTCAGATGGATAAGATATATTAAATTTCTTCAGCAGTTTAACATTTCCGGCGAGCATTTCTTTTCCGTCAACGTTCCCTTTTAAACCATGACCTGAGATTTCTTCCACTCCATCCACTTTAATACCATTCACAATATCACCGGCGTATTCGGTTACTGCCTTTGCAATGGGGTGGGTGGAGTTCTTTTCTAAAGCGGCTATTAATTTCACTAATTCTTTCTCATCCATATTTAACGGAGCCACTTGCTGCACTTTAAAAACTCCCTTCGTCAGCGTTCCGGTTTTGTCCATTACCACCGCATTTACTTTTGTCATTACATCTAGGAAGTTTCCACCTTTGAACAAAATACCATTTCTGGATGCCAGGCCAATACCTCCAAAATAGCCTAACGGAATAGATACAACCAATGCACAGGGACAACTGATTACTAAGAATACCAGTGCTCGGTAAAACCATGTCTGAAAATTATAATCTCCCACAAAAAAGTAAGGGACAAAACAAACTGCAACAGCAAGAAAGAAAACGATTGGTGTGTAGATTTTGGCAAATCTCGAAATAAATAGTTGCGTCTGTGATTTTCTTGCAGTAGCATCTTGCACCATTTCTAAAATCTTACTCAGTTTGCTATCCCTAAACAGCGCTGTCACTTTGATTTCTGCTACTGTATTTAAATTAATCATGCCCGCAAGAATGGTTTCTCCTTTATATTTTACATCTGGTTTACTTTCCCCGGTTAAAGCTGCTGTATTAAATGAAGCATTTTCAGAAATTAATTCCCCATCCAAAGCTACTTTTTCACCTGGCTTTATTAAGATGGTTTCGTTTAACTCAATAATGGAAGGATCGGCAACAAGCGGTGCATTATTTCGGATCACTGTTACTTCATCAGGCCTCACATCAAGCAGGGCTTTAATACTTCGTTTTGCATTGTTGACTGCAGCATCCTGGAACCATTCCCCGATTTGATAAAATACCATTACTGCCACACCTTCTTCATATTCTCCAATCACAAATGCACCAATGGTGGCCACACTCATCAATACAAACTCATTAAAGAAATCACCTCGCTTTGATTTTCTGAAAGCAAGATCTAACACTTTCCGGCCAGCCAATAAATAGGCAACTATGTTTATTATCAAAGATGGAATTTTAGGCAGCTCAATTCTGAAGCCATACTCCAGTACAAGCAACACTATTAATATGAACAATGACAATAGTAAATCCCAATTGGTTTTCCATCCGGGTTCATCTTTATCATCATTTCCGTAATTATGACCATCATTAGCCGAATGCAACGGAACAACCTTTGCGGCATTCGCTCTTTCGTCTGTACTGCAACAATCATCTTGAGTTGCATTTTTTATGTCATCGCTTTTGTGTTCCATAAACCTTCATTTATTTAGTGTAAAAAAAATGTAACAATACCTACAATAATTAAAACTATACCTGTAATTCGTTTTTCGTTGTGCTCAATAAATTGTGAATTCATCATTTGAACTCCTTTAAATGCAAGTATCACGAGTGTGATGATTCCGGCAATGCTGATTACTGCATATACAAGCGCTATCAATAAAATGCCATCCAAGCCATAGGCACCGGCTGTCAGGAAAAGACTTTCCACTTCTAGGCAGGGGGATAAAAACATAGTGGCCGCAAAAATTAGTACCCATTTAGTTTTTGACTTTTTATAGTGCTGCACGTTTTTATTTGCAGAATGATGATGAGGTCGATTAACTGTAAAATATATCAACCCGAATATGATTAATAAGACTGGGGCAATTACATGCACATATCCTTCATATTGATGTGCTAGCTTTGAACCCACCATTCCGAGAGCAATCCCAAGAATAACAGTACCCATTACATGAGCAGAGGCAGTGATAGATGTCACAAGTATTAATTCATACTTTTCCCATTTTTCCGACCTTGCAATAGCCACTAATGGTAACCAGTGGTTGGGGATAAGGGCATGAATAATTCCTAATAATATGGTACCTGTTATTATACTATACATGTTACAATACTCCTATTATACAATTTTATTTTAAACAATTAATCAGTTTTGTGTTTTTCGTTATGCGTGTTTATCATTTTATTTTTCCATTTTACATACCAATGCTGGTGATGTAGTGAAAGCAATAAATATAAGGTAACTGTCCCAACAATAGCAATGATAAACATGCTGAGGCCTACTGCCACACCAACTGCGGCAGTACACCAAACCGTGGCTGCTGTTGTAAGGCCATGAGATGTTCCGGCACTGTCGTTCCGATAAATAATACCAGCTCCAAGAAAGCCTACACCTGTAACAATATTGGCTATTACCCGGGAAGCAGCAGCAGCATCACTGACAAGATGAGCTGCAACAGCAGTAAATAAAGTAGCTCCGATACATACAGCCGCATAAGTTCTTATACCGGCATCCCGGGCATGTGTCTCTCTGTCAAAGCCAATAAAAGCTCCCAACAGAAATGAAACGATCAGTTTCCCAACAATGATTAATTCAAATCGAACTTCCATTTTTCAATATTTACATAACATAATAAGTATTTAGGATTCTTCGACAGGAACATTTCTATCACCAATCATCTGTTTCAAATTAATCTCTATGGTAGTGGATAAACTTGTCATTGAGATATTCACCGGTGTATTTTTAAAATGTTGGGGTACAGAAGCCCTGCCTTTCGCGGTTTCTCATTTTTAAACCGGGGCAAACAAAACAGGACTCCGACCCATCCAATTTTTATTCTTCTTCCTCTACATTGTTCATCTTCGACAATAAATCATAAGCTCCGTTTATTATCACGCTAACTTTTCTGTTAAATCCATTTGGTAAAATTACTTCGGTATAACCATTTTCTGAAACGCCAGTCGTCACTTCAATTCTTTTAAACAAAATATGCTTTTCTGTAGCAATTTCATTTTTCCCATCGGCAGGTTTCTTTTCACTATTCTTTTCATTTGCTACTATAAAAATGTAAGATTTTCCTGCTGATTGAACGATCGCTTTATCAGGCAGCGCAGTAGTGGTAGCAATACCTGTTTCTACAATTCCCTTTAAATACATCCCTGGCAACAAGTTATTATCCTCCTGCGACAGATGTCCATGAACCCTAACCGTTCTTTCAGCGCTGATTTCACGACCAATTAAATGCACATCTGCAAACCGCTCCTTTGTTTCATTATTCAATAAAAAACGGATTTTCTGACCAATCTTTAATTTCGGAACATCCTTTTCAAAAATGATCAGTTCTGCATGAAGGTGACGGGTATCTACAATTTCAAATAGTTCCTGGTTAGCGTTTACAAACTTCCCGATATTCACCAATACTTTAGTAACATAGCCCGATATAGGAGCATAAATATTTGCCCTGCCTGAAATGTTTTCCGGGTTGATTTTCTCAGGATTGATATTGATAAGCCCCAGTTTTGCTTTTAATCCCTGTACTCTTGCCGTCATACTGTTATACTCGCTGCTGGCTTTTTGCAAGGTTTTTTTTGCATTTACATTTTCTTTTGCCAACTCTTGTTGTCTTTCCAATTCTTCTTTCAGGTAAATCAACTGACTTTTATAATCCAGATAATCCTGCTGAAGCTGGATAAACTCAGGATTCTCGAGTACGGCGATAACTTCACCTTTTACCACGGGCTTCCCCTGCAGTAAATCGGTATTTTTTAATGTGCCTCCATAGGGAGAAGAAACGGTTAATAGCTGTTGCGGAGGAACATCCAGTACTCCTGTTGCCTTGATAACGCTGCTGAGTTTTTTTTCTTCTACAACACCATACTGAATGTCGACTGTTTTAAACTGGTCTTCCGACAAGCCCACAATATCTGCTTCTTCAGTTTTCGTTACTTCAATCGGGGCTGCTTCTGTATTTCCTTTGGAAGAACAGGATGAAAGCCATATAGTAGCCGCTGTAAGTATAATAAGTGAATTCAAAAATTTCTGTTTCATATTAATTTTATTTTACCCCGTTCTGATTAATTGATGCCACCGATAAATTCGATAGCAATGACGGTTTGATTATATTGATTTAAAAGTTTGGTATATCCCTGTTTTACAACAACGGCATTATTGAGTGATTGTGTCAATTCATAATAACCGATTTCGCCGGCAGTAAAAGCTCTTTGTGCCTGCGTAATGATGAGATTGGCCTGCGGCAAAGCTGTATTTCGGTAATAGTTTATTTGAACTTTTTGTTTTTGCAATTCTCCAAACAGTGTTGTTAATTCACCTTGCAGGGTGAATTGATAATTGGTCAGTTCTGCTTCACGGCGCACCCGGTTTACTTCTGCTGCTTTTACTTTTTCTTTTTGCGCCCTGGCAAATATGGGAATACTGATACCTAAATTAACTCCTTGAAAACGATTGCCAACACCATAATATTTATCAACTCCATTCACAGTTTGATATCCTACTAAAGACTGGTTAAAATAGCCTACTGAGAAATCTGGTCTTAATCTTGACTGCTCAACAGCTTTCTCTTTGTTTGCAATATCAATCTGCTGTTTAATAAATGCAAGTGTGGGGTTTGCTGCAATGGCAGCGGTATCAAAATTGACCTGTATCCGCTTTTCAACAAGTAATGTGTCGGTAATTGAAGTAACAGAAGAATCTGCGGTGAACACTTTCAGGCGGTTTAACTCAATGCGGTAATCCTCTTCTGCACTTCGCAATTGCGCTTTTATCTCATTTACCTTGCTTTCAGCATTATAATTTTCTAATGCATTGGTTTCTCCTGTTTTGTATCGCAATGCCGAAGATTTCAGTATATTTTCGTAAATGGATAGTAGTTCTTTCAGCAATCTTATTTCCTCCATCCAAAAGATTAACTGGTAATACGATATTTTTGTGTTCGCTGCAAGTTCAGTTTGATAAATTCTCAATTGCAGTTCACTACTTTTGATATTTGATTCGGATAGCTTTATGAGACTTTTAAAGTACCCTGGATTCAGTATGCCCTGATTAATGCTGAAATTATTATCATAAGCAATGCGACTATTATACTGACCAAACGTTACACCGAAATTTGTTTTGCCATAATCTTTTACTGTCTTTTTCAACTGCTGCTGGTAACTTATATCCAGCGTTCCTACTTTAACCAAAGGATTATTCTTCATAGCTGATGCAACAGCATCACTAAGATTGATAACTATTTTTGGCTGTTGTGCATTTGCAGCAAATGATGAGGTTAAAAACAGGATGAGTAATGAAGCCACCCCTTTCACCACATCAGACTTCATCATTTTTGGTTTTATCTTCTCAAACCATGTATATAATACTGGTAAAACCACCAACGTAAGAAATGTGGCCGTAATCAATCCTCCGATTACAACCGTTGCTAACGGCTTTTGCACTTCTGCTCCGGAACCTGTTGACAATGCCATTGGCAAAAAGCCTAATGAAGCAACCGTCGCAGTCATTAATACCGGTCGCAACCTTATAGAAGTTCCCTTTAAGATGATTGCATTTATATCTGTCATACCTTCCTTTTTTAACCGGTTAAATTCACTGATTAATACAATACCATTTAATACCGCCACACCAAATAGCGCAATAAAACCAACACCAGCCGAAATACTAAATGGCATTCCCCTTAACCATAAGGCGAATACACCGCCAATAGCACTCATCGGTATAGCTGTAAATATGAGTAAGGAATATTTAATTGAACCAAAGGTGAAATAGAGCAATAAAAGTATCAGCGCTAATGCGACAGGTACCGCCACTGATAATCGTTTATTGGCCTCTTCAAGATTTTTAAACTGCCCGCCATAAGTAATAAAATATCCAGGAGGCATTTTTACCTGTTTCTCAATTTTTTCCTGGATTTCTTTTACAACTGATGAAATGTCCCGGCCTCTTGTATTAAAGCCAACAATGATTCTTCTTTTGGCATCTTCACGTTGAATCTGGTTAGGACCTAACTGCATATTGACATCGGCTACCTGCTCCAATGGAACTTGGTTGCCATCCGGTGCAGCAATAAATAATCCTTTAACATCATCAATACTCTGGCGGCCTGTTTTTTCTAACCTTACCACCATATCAAAACGTTTCTCGCCTTCATAAACAATACCTGCGGCTTCACCTGCAAAAGCAGCGCTGATGGTACGGTTTATATCTTCTACATTTAAACCAAATTGTGCAATCTTATCCCTGTTTAGTTTAACCACAATCTGTGGTAACCCTGTAACTTGTTCTACATATAAATCTTCTGCACCTTTTACAGTAGGTACAATCACACCAATTTTTTTCGCCAGGTCGGCCAGCACATCAAGATCTTCCCCAAATATTTTAATTCCAACATCCTGGCGGACACCTGAAATCAATTCATTAAACCGAAGTTGTATCGGCTGCGATAACCCATAGGAAACACCGGGTATTTTCTCCAGCTCTTTCTGCATCATTTCAGCCAACTCTTCTCTGTTATGTGCACTGGTCCATTCCTTTTTATCTTTTAAAAGGATGGTAATATCACATGCTTCTATGGGCATAGGGTCGGTAGGTATTTCAGAGGCACCAATCTTTCCAATCACTTCTTTTACTTCAGGAAATTTTTTCATCAGTAAATCCGAAGCCTGCGTTATTTTATCAATTGTCTGGCTTAACGAACTACCTGTCAGCAACCTTGTTTCTACTGCGAAATCTCCTTCTTCTAAAGTGGGAATAAATTCACCTCCTAATGTTTTGAAAATAATGAGGCTGATTATAAATACACCAACAGCAATACTCACTACCAGTAATTTCATCTTAAGTGCCCCACGTATTAATGGGGTGTAAAGCCGCTGGAAAAACTTCATCATTTTATCGGAGAAGCTTTCCCTGTGGCTGATTTTTTTACTGAGAATTAAGGCGCTCATCATAGGTACATACGTAAGCGACAGTAAGAATGCCCCAAGAATGGCAAAAGATACAGTTTGCGCCATCGGGCCAAACATTTTTCCTTCGATACCTACGAGTGCCAGAATAGGTAAATAAACGATCAATATAATTATTTCACCAAAAGCAGCACTATTTCTAATTTTCGAAGCCGACTCAAATACTTCTGTATCCATTTCTGCCTGTGTTAGCCTTGTATTTTGCTTTCGCAAGCCGAGGTGGTGCATGGTTGCTTCTACAATAATTACGGCCCCATCCACTATCAATCCAAAGTCGATAGCACCCAAACTCATCAGGTTACCAGAAACCCCGAATATATTCATCAGGGCTATAGCAAAGAGCATGGCTAGCGGAATAACAGAAGCCACAATCAAACCCGAACGAATATTGCCCAGAAATATAACTAAAACAAAAATTACGATCAATGCTCCTTCCATCAGGTTGGTCTTTACCGTATTTATAGCCCGGCCAACAAGGGAACTTCTGTCAAGAAAGGGCTCTATTACTACACCTTCAGGAAGGCTTTTTTGTATCTGAACTATCTTTTCCTTAACGCTGCCTATTACTTCACTTGAGTTTGCTCCTTTAAGCATCATTACAATGCCCCCAACTACCTGTCCTTCTGTATTACGGGTAAGGGCGCCATATTGGGTGGCATGGCCTAACTGTACGGTGGCTATATCTCTAACCAAAACCGGTGCGCCACCAGAAGTACGTTTTACTACAATCTTTTCAATATCAGTAGTTGTTTTAATAAACCCCTCGGTTCGGATAAAGTACGCATTTGGTTTTTTATCAATATAAGAACCACCTGTATTTTGATTATTCTTTTCAAGAGCATTAAATACATCCGCTATCGACAAATTATAACTGCGAAGTTTATCTGTATTCAATGCAATTTCATATTGCTTTAAAAGACCGCCAAAGCTGCTTACATCAGCAATACCGGGTGTCCCAAGCAACTGACGACGGACTATCCAGTCCTGAATCGTCCGAAGTGACATTGCGTCATATTTATTTTCATACCCTTTTTTAGCATGTAAAACATATTGATAAATTTCACCTAATCCCGTAGAAATAGGAGCCATCTCAGGATTGCCGATGTTATTGGGTATTTGGTTGCGGGCTTCTATCAACCGCTCACCTACTTGTTGACGAGCCCAATATATGTTAGCATCATCATGAAATACAACAGTAACTACGGATAATCCAAATCTGGATATGGAACGGATTTCCTGCACTTCCGGAATGGTGGCCATAGTTTGTTCCACCGGGAATGAAATAAGTTGTTCTACTTCCTGTGCCGCCAATGATGGACTCAACGTAATTATCTGTACCTGATTATTTGTAATATCAGGAACGGCATCAATCGGCAATTTATTGGCCGAATAAACACCCCATATTATTAATGCGAGTGTAAAAAGGCCAATGACCAATTTATTTTTAATGGAAAATTGAATGATTCTATTAAGCATATTTCTATTTAATGTTTTGAAACAAGACGATAATACTTAATTATAATTCCGACTATCGCCATCAGCATTATAATGCCAAGCACTATCAATGTACCAGTTCTTATAACCCTCATCCACAAGGGCTTTACAGGGTCTTTGATCCTGCTGTAAACTGGTTTACTGCGGGTAATTGACCTTTTTTTATTAGTCATAACCACATTGTAAACGAAATGATAAAAATGTAGAAACCAGCGCATGATAACTGCACTGAAATAAGAGAAAATTAAGCAGTTAGTTTGGGAGGCTGCCAGATAGAATAGGAAACTTCTGAATTAAAATTTTCATCATCAAGGGGGTCCTTTTCAGATCGAAAAATAATTTTTACGAACTGTACCTTACTCAGAGGATGATAAAAGGCTGTAGCTGCACAGCATGAACAGGTGCAAAAAGGCGTGCACGCTTCTTTCGAATGATTATGTGCCTGGTGATTGGCGGAAGCTGAAATTTTTGATTCTGATTTTGCATTGCATTCCGTGCTGTCGCTACACGCAAGGCATGACAGGTAGAGCAGGGAAAAGCCTAAAAAGAAAAATAAAAATTTCATTGAAGCAAAAATAGCAGGATATATTGCAATTTTTGTAGAAACAGGCTCCTAAAATGGCAATATGGTTGCAAAAGATGAAAGATTAGGTTATTTTTTCCGATTTCGCAATTCGCCTCCCCCGTTTTGAGCTGACAAAGAACAATGCAAACCCACTTACTACGGTGACCAATCCAAAAATGGAAAATATTCGAAGCAGCCAGTTACCGATATGATCCCTACTTTCATAATCCATCGTGTGCATCATCCACAGAAAATCAAATATTCTCCATTTATTATTCCTGAATTTTTGAATAGTTCCTAATTCACTGGCAACATAAACAGTCGTTTTTGATGGATGTTCAAAGGTAATGGCATAGGCAGGCAAAGGGCTTTCCCGATATTCATGATGACCACTTGTGCCAGTTAAGTATTCAACTGATTTTACTTTGGGTTCTCCATTAAATCTCATTTTAGCAACATTAACCGCTTCTTCCTTTGTCAATGGTCCACGAATCCGACCTGTTTCTGCATCGGCGAGATGATTCATTACCTGCATACCATGTTCATCATTTGTTTCATTCTGAATGGTACTTATACAACGAACCTGATAAAAAGGCTTGCCTAAAATTTCAATCAATTGAATGGAGATAACTGAATCAATGCGATGAGTCATTTTTATTGTATCCAGCGCTACTGTAGGACTAACCAGAGAAATATCAGAAGAGAGAAGGGTTGCATTTTTCTTTTGAAAGTCACCATGCACTTCATCCATATTGCTCCAACTGAAATATAGGCCCCCAATTGTCCATAATAAAAACTGAATGCCTAAAATAACACCAAGCCAGCGGTGTGTTTTTCGTATGTAGTAGTGTTTACTTTTTGCCATAAACAATATAGGTTGTTGGTTTATTTTATTTTTAAAAGACTTGCATTAATAGCCACCACAACGGTACTCACACTCATTAAAACGGCACCGGCAGCAGGGCTTAACAGGATTCCCATTTTATAGAGTACCCCCGCCGCCAATGGTAAGGCAACTACATTATAACCCGTTGCCCAAATCAGATTTTGGATCATTTTTCTATACGTGGATTTGCCAAACTGAATGAATGAAACAATATCTTGTGGATTGCTGTTAACCAATATAATTCCAGCTGTTTCCGCTGCAATATCAGAACCAGATCCAACCGCAATACCGATATTAGCCTGTGCTAAGGCAGGGGCATCATTGATCCCGTCCCCTGTCATCGCAACAAACTCTCCTTCTTCCTGTAATTCCTTAATTTTTTCTAGTTTCTGATGTGGTAACACCTCAGCAAAGAAAAAATTCATACCTAACTTACGGGCCACTGTTTCAGCCACTCTTCTATTATCACCTGTAAGTAATACTGATTTTATATTGTCAATACCCAAAGCCCGGATAGCTTCTGCTGATTCTGGCCGAATAGTATCTGACAAAGCAATATAACCGGAAAGTTGATTATTTATCAAAACAAATACGACGGTTTCAGAAGCATCAGTCATATAGTCCTCGGGTAATTTAACATTCGACTCTTTAAGATATCCAGGACTCACAATTTTTATATCGTAACCTTCTATAGTTGCTTCGACTCCCTTTCCTGTAATGGCATTAAAGTTGCCTACAACTGGAATTTGAATCGCTAAGATTTTTGCTTTCTGCATAATTCCTGTGGCAATAGGATGTTCTGAGTTCTGTTCCAAAGCAGCTGCATATTTTAATAATTCATGTTCAGAAAGACCTTCAGTTAATGAAACAATCTTAGAAACTTCAAATTTACCAACTGTCAGCGTTCCGGTTTTATCAAATACCAACGTTGTTATCTTTCTTGCATTTTCAAAGGCTGTTCTGTTTTTTATCAGTAACCCATGTTTTGCTGATAGTGCCGTTGATTTTGCCACTACCAGTGGAACAGCTAATCCCAGTGCATGGGGGCAGCAAATAACAATTACTGTTACCATACGCTCAATGGAAAAGGCCAAATCTTTTCCCGATAAATACCAAACCAAAAAAGTAGTGATACCTGCCACAATCGCAACCAGCGTAAGCCATCTTGCTGCCCTGTCTGCAATTAATTGAGTTTTGGATTTTGATTGTTGTGCATCCTGAACCAGTTTTATGACCTGCGATAAGTAAGAATCTTTGACACCATGTGACACGGCAACTTTTATGGCTCCATTACCGTTGATAGCTCCTGCAATCACTTTATCTCCCTTTGATTTTTCAACAGGCTTCGATTCACCTGTAAGCATGGACTCATTTAGGTAACTTTCCCCATCTATGATAATTCCATCGGCAGCAACCTTCTCCCCTGGCTTGATAAGAATCACATCATTTTCTTTCAGTGAATCAGTTTTTACTTCAGTTATTGTATCACCATTGATTAAATGAGCGTCATCAGGCATTAACTGTACCAGTAATTCAAGTTCCCTTGATGCACCAGCTACAGATTTCATTTCTATCCAGTGCCCTAATAACATGATAAGAATGAGTGTTGCTAATTCCCAAAAGAAATCCATGCCCTTTAACCCCAGTACAATTGCTAGGCTATAGATATAGGCTATTGAAATAGCAAATGCGACCAATGTCATCATTCCGGGATTTTTTGCCCGCATTTCTCCGGTTAACCCTTTGAGAAATGGCCAGCCACCATAAAAGAATACAACCGAGGATAAAATAAGTAACACATAGTTTGAGCCAGCGAAACTGATGTCAATATTCAGCCAATGTTGAATCATTTCTGAAAGCAACATGATAGGAACCGTAAGAATCAGCACAACATAAAACCGTTTTTTGAAATCTGCGATACCGGAGGAATGAGCTTCATGTCCACCATGCATAACAGGTTTTGCAATTGGCACAAGCGACATACCACACAGAGGGCACTGACCAGGACCATCGTGTATGATTTGAGGGTGCATGGGACAAGTATACTTTTGGAACCCTTGAGCATTTCGCCGTTCAACAACATACTCTTCATGAGAAGAGGCCTCTATTATATTGTCTGTATGCAGATGCTGCAACTGGGAATGTTCTTTCTCGTTTGCATCAACAGGGACGAGATTCATTCCGCATTTGGGACAATTGCCGGGTTCGTCCTTCACAATTTCAGGATGCATTGGGCAAGTATACCGCTGCTCGTTGTGGTGGTTATGTTTCATAAAATATTTTTATTCTCATTTCAATAGTGCCATGTTAATCCAATTCCCCATTTATAATCACTGTCATAATTTGTGCTGATGGAAAATGATTTAGCAATCATATATCTAGCTGCTACATTATATTCTTTATCAGTATTTACCCTGAAATCAAAAAAGAAATTATTACTTAGGGGCAAATCTCTTCTTTCCAATTGTAATCTTAAACGACCTGTATGGTCAATCCTCCATTCTGAACGGATAAGCATAGGCAATAAATAATAAAACCCTGCATCAAAAACCCGCCGGTTATCTTTTGAGTTGGGTTTGTTTGCTAATGGAAGCGTTTTGTTTTTCCTGTAATCATAGCCAATATAAAAAGCGAGGTACTGTTTTTTGTCTAAGTAGCGCAGCAAATGTGTTTCTGTTTCGTAATTGCCTTTCCAGTTTACACGGCCTTCAAATTCCAGGGCCATTCTGTTATTTGAAATATTTCCACTGAACCATGCTCCCTGCGAGTGTACAGATAAATCGTACCAGGGGTACAGTATATTATCTTCCTTTTTCAGTGTTTTGTAACCGGTTTTGGCAAATTCATTTTGCTCACTTCCTTCATAGCTTACAATACGGGCCATGCCGGCCATCATGTGATAAAGGATGTGGCAATGAAAAAACCAGTCCTGCTCTTCGTTGGCTTCAAACTCAATGGTAACTGTCTCCATTGGTTTAATATCAAACGTATGTTTCAGGGGCGAATAGTCTCCCTGGCTGTTGATGAAGCGAAAGAAATGGCCGTGCAAATGCAATGGGTGCCGCATCATAGTATTGTTGGTCAACACAAATCTTACCCGTTCACCTTTATGTATAATGATTTTATCGGCAACAGATAAAGTTTTAAAATCAAATGACCACACATATCGCAACATATTTCCCGTAAGCGTTAATTTGATTTCTCTTGGTTTCAAAGTAGAATCCAAAGTGGTGGGGTGCAGTGCCCGCAGCATGTTATAATTAAACTCCCCGGGCATACCCATATCCATTCCCTGCATATTGTTCCCGCCTGACGGACGGGCAGGCATATTCATGCCATCCATGTTCCCCATATCCATATCCTTTTTTGTGGGTATGGTATCCGGTTGCATTTTCATTTCTTTCATATCCATGTTCTTCATGTCCATGCCGTCCATGTCCATCCCTTTCATATTCATGCTGCCCATTTCCTGCATCATTTTAAAATAGTTTAGCCGGGGAATATCGGGTGCATTCATTATAGTGCCGTTTCCAAAATAACCTGATGAAAAACCTACTACATCCCATGAGGTGGCTCTTAATTCGGCAGCGCCGTTTTCGGGTACAGTAATTAAAACATCATAAGTTTCTGCGACAGCAATTTCTAATTTGCTTACAGAAACAGGAGTAACATTTATTCCATCCGCCGCAATCAGCCTCATATAACTCATTCCATATTGCAGTGTAAAATAAGAGGAAGCGGAACCGTTGATGATGCGTAGCCTTATTACTTCGCCGGGCTTTGCATCTTTGTAATAAATTTTTTCCTGCCCGTTCATCAGAAATTTATTGTAATACACATCTGACACATCCATGGCGGGCATACGCTGCCATTCCTGTTTTAATTTGTCTTTAAATGAACCGGCAGCAATGGCTTCGCCATAGCTTTGTAATGCCCCTTTTTTAATGGCATACCATTCTCCGCCACGTTTCAAGTAGCGCATTACCTGATGAGGGTTTTCGTCCGTCCAGTCTGATAATAACAAAACATATTCTTTCAATTGTGGCTCTGGTTGGGCTGGGTGGATTACAATAGAACCATACAAACCGCTTTGCTCCTGCACCATGGTATGTGAGTGGTACCAGTAAGTGCCGCTATGTATCAGTGGAAAAGTGAAGGTATAAGTTTCGCCGGGTTCAACAGGGGATGTGGTTAGGTAGGGGACGCCATCTTCTTTATTGGGCAATAAGATACCATGCCAGTGAATAGAGGTTTCCATCTTCATCAGGTTGTGCACACGGATGATGGCAGTATCCCCTTCGGTAAACTCAAGAATGGGGGCCGGTATTTGCCCGTTAATGGCAATAGCATGACGACGTTTACCGGTAAAGTTTACCATTGTATCGGTTACATATAAATCATACTCTACTTTTTTACCCTGGTAAACTATTCCTGCTCCGGTTTGAGCCGGCTTCAGGGGGAAATTATACGCTGTTATTTTTTTTACACCGTTATCCTTTGCCCCCGGCATGGAATGTTTCATTTGTGCAACACTGCAAATCGGTACCATCAATACAAAAAAAAGCAGTTTCTTCATATTGTTATCATTTATTGTTTGTTCTGCTTATCATTCTTTTTACGTGCAGGGTTATTGTCGGGAAAACGCAATGTATCCATTTTATTTTTTGCCGGCATTTTCATATTTCCCATGCCCGGCATATTCATGTCTTTCATATTCATGGATGAATCCATTTTCATGTCCTTCATATCTTTCATATTCATGGAAGAGTCCATTTTCATATCCTTCATGTCTTTCATCTTATCCATATCTTTCATACCCGGCATATTTTTCATTCCCTTCATGTCTTTCATATCTTTCATGTTCTTCATGTCTTTCATCTTGTCCATGCCTGGCATATCCTTCATGTCTTTCATCTTATCCATGTCTTTCATGTTCATGGATGAGTCCATCTTCATAGTATCCATTCCCGGCATTTTATCCATATTGTTCATACCGGGCATTTCGTCATTCATGTTCATGGCAGAATCATTTTTCATATCCATGCCTTCCATATCTCCGCCGGCACCGTGCCCTTTCATTAAATATTTACCCATAGGCCCTACACCGGCCACATGGGTAAGCTTTGCCCCATGATGCCCTGCAATGGAAAGAAAAACCGCTGCGATGATTGCGGCAACCAGAACTATAATTTCAAATGAACGCCGGTTGATTTTAAAAAAAACACCAATGCTTTTCAGCAAAAAAGTAATGCCACTCATCCACAGTGTGAGTTGTGCATATTTTTCATGCTGCTCAAATATTTCCAATGCTGCTTTTGGCGCATCGGCCGATGGCTCTGCATGAAAGACAGTGCTGGCGGCAAGGGATGAAAAGAAAGCACCGGCCATAATAACAAGCGCAACCCATTTTATCTGCTTCAGGTCTTTCCAAACCAGCAAGGCCTGTAAAGCGGCTGCCAATAAAATAAGTACAATGGGGAAATGTACTGCCAGGGGGTGTAATGAGGGAAAGTCTTTGAACATGTTGGATTGGTTTATTGATAATACTATTTTATAAGTTTAAAATCAAACTCCACTCTTATCTTCTCCCATGTTACAGCAATTTTGCCAGTTTTGCTTTTTCCTGTTTCAATAAAATATTGCAGCCGTTCTGTATGATTCACTTTTTTCGGTTTCACTTTTATTCTCACCACATCTTCTTTTTCATCATACTCTGTAGCAAGATGCTGTTTCCAGTTTTTATTGATGATTAAGGTCCATTCCGTTTTTCCGGGGATGGAGAAGATGGCATATTTTCCCGCAGGAATTTCTTTGCCACTAACAACAAATGCCTGTGGCATTTCTAATGTAGTGGCATCATGTGCACCTGTTACCCATACTTCATCATACGGAACAAGGCCGCCCCAGATAATTCTTTTACGAACGCCGGGTGAATGGTAATTAATTTTTATGCTGTCGCCATCAACAACCGCATACGCCATTGACTTAATGCTTTTTTTGGATGTGTCCTTTACAAGATTGGGATTATAGCAAACTTCTTCTTTCTTTTGTTCCTGTGCTGTTACAGAAAACGCTGTTGTAATTATTAAAAGCAGTAAATAAAATGTCCTTTTCATGATGCTATTTATTTGTTTTTATATTTTTTCCGAACTGATTATTTGTACTTCTCCAAATATGGTTTTGAAACGCTTTTTGATAGCCACATTTTCAAAACCGGCATCCGAAATCATTTCAGGTAATAATCCCCTGGCATTTGCATCTGTTGATTTAAACCCATCCAGACCTCTGATTATATTAAAAAGCGTTCTTTGAACCCATGATTTGGAGCGGCCAAAGTCGGCAATAATTAACCGCCCGTCTTTACTCATAACCCGGAATATTTCTGCCAGCATATTTTGTTTTGTATCTGTATCAAGATGATGAAAAACCAGGCAGGATATTACCCTGTCAAAAGCGTTACGTTGAAAAGGCAAATGTTTTCCATCATAATCAAGCAAAAAAATATCCAGCTTTTCCTTTTTTATCTTTTTAGTTGCTTTGTCCAAAATGTCCCTATCAATATCTACGCCTGTAACTTTAGTTTCCGGTGAAAAGTGTTTTGCCATGATAGTTAATGTGCCAGTGCCACAACCAAAATCAAGCAGCTTTGTACCGGAAACGATATTGGCATCCGAAATCAGCGCTTTTTTAATCTTTTTTTCGGGCATGGTAATCCCAACAAAAAAATCATACAAAGGCGTAAGCCATTTGAACCTGAGCGCCGGTATAAATTTAGTTTTCCCCACTACGATAATTATATTTTAAAGTAAACCCTGGATTAAAATGGTGTTATTAATTGGTGGGTGCGGAAACCCTGCTCCAGAAGCTGTTTCACTATAACTAAGGAAACCAAAGCAGGGCTCCGACCCGTGTTTTATATTTAATGATGCCCGCCATGACCTCCGTGATGGCCACCATAATAATATCCGCCATGATGCCCAAGGTCAATATGACTAACGACAACAGGATACCACCAGCCGTTGTTCCAGAAGTTTCTTCTGCGAATTGGCTGTTCTGCATAAACAGTTTGAGGTTGCTGTACAATTACTGTAGTTGGCTGCTGTCCGGTGGAATTAAATAAGTCCTTATTTCCATTTTCATACACAATCTGGCTAATATCAGCTTTGGCAGCAACATACACCGGCCCATTAATATTAGAAGACTTGAAGTATCTTACTTCAGTAATACCTACTTCTGATACCTTGGCATTGATAGTTTCTCCGGTACGCAGTGTAATAATATCCTGTGCGTACAAAAATGATGCAGATAACAGCATCATGATAAATACAAATAACTGTTTCATAATTTTAAGTTTTAAATGTTATGTTTTTAAGTCAAATTCATTTTCTTGAACGTCGTCATCTTCTGCTTTTTTTTGCTGGTGGCTTTACAGGGTAATTCTCCAAAAGTGTGTGCACTGCAGGATGCAATTCTCTTTGCAAAGTGGAAGGGTCGTATAAATCCGCTTCTACGGTAGCAGTATAAATAAATTTATTTTGCTTCCTGTCTATAACGTTTACAGTTATAGCTCCCCGGGTATATTCCACTGTTTTAGTAGTATAGCCGTATGTATAGCTGTTATAATTATAATTTAATGGCCTGTTATAATAATAAGCCCTTGGGTTAACATTGTAATAGGGGTTATGAGGTGAAATAGCCCTATATTGATAGGCATTATTATAATTATAGGAAGGAACAGTTGTACGTACCTGTTCAGTCCTGCTTTTTTTACTTTCTGTTACTTTGAGTTCAAACAGCACATCCGGGTTGTCATTATCTAAAGTCATACCCCTTGCCGCCAGTTCATGCGAAAAATAATTGATGGTATTATTGAAAATAATCTGGTTGTGATAGGGAGTATTATCATTATCAGTATGGGGAATCCAGGAAAATGTTTTGTATTTGCTGAAATCCACCGTTTGGTCGTAATCATTATACGATAAATTATAGGCTGTACTGCAGCCTGATATAATCGCTGCAGTAAAAAACAAAATGAAAAATCTGTATTTCATTGTTTTTAGTTAAAAGGTTGACAATATTGTTTACCAACACTTCCCCTTTAAAAAGGGGCTTACCCATGTATCACTGTTATTCCATATCTTTTTTATTCTGTTCAGCTATATATTTATCCAATGCTTTTTTGCCAAACTGCTTAAATACCACAGGTGTTACAATCATATCTAACAGGGTAGAGCTGATTAAACCACCGAGTATAACCGTAGCAACGGGATATAATATTTCTTTTCCCGGTGCACTGGCATCCAATGTAAGCGGTATTAGTGCCAATGCTGCAACTAAAGCAGTCATCAACACCGGAACTAATCTTTCGAGTGAACCACGGATAATCATTTTATCACTGAAAGTTTCACCTTCATGTTGCACCAAATGAATATAGTGGCTTATCATCATAATACCGTTCCTCGATGCTATACCTGTAAGTGTAATAAAGCCGACCATAGTAGCAATAGAAAAGACGCCGCCGGTAAGTAATACGGCCACAACACTTCCTATTAATGCCAGTGGAACGTTAAGCATAATTTGCAGCGTAATGCGGCTTGATTTGAAATGGCTGTATAGTACAAGGAAGATACCAGCAATAGAAAAAATGCTGAGAATAGTAATAAGCTTTGAAGCGGATTGCTGGCTTTCAAACTGGCCGCCCCATTGCAGGAAATAACCCTGCGGCAGTTGTAATTGTTCATTAACCTTTTGTTGCATTTCTTTTACGGTGCTGCCAAGGTCACGGCCCTGCACATTGGCCGAAACCACGATTCGTCTTAATGTGTTTTCGTGGTACACAGAATTAACACCGCTTTCCATTTCAATTTGTGCAATTTGTTTTAGAGGAATTAATGAACCATCTGATGTGGCGATTTGTGTATTTCCGATTTCGTCAAGATTATTTCTTACACTGTCTGAGGTTCTCAAAACAATATCAAAAGTTTTCTGTCCGTCTAATACCTGGGTACTTATTTTACCGTTGTAAAATATTTCAATATCCTCGGCTACTTTACCTACCTGCAATCCGTATCGCTGTACAGCCGCCCGGTCTATTTTTATACTTAGCTGTGGCACTAATACCTGCTTTTCAACCTGTACATCCACAGCGCCGGGAACTGCACTAATGATGTCTTTTAACTTTGCAGCATTACTGCGTAAATCAGCTAAATCATTTCCAAAGATTTTGATTGCTATTTGCGCCCGTACACCGGAAAGTAAATGGTCAAGCCGGTGAGAAATGGGTTGCCCTATATTTACCGTTACCCCTTTTAATACAGAAAGTCTTTCTCTTATCTGGGCAAGTATTTTATCCCTGTTACCAATTTTATCGGCTTCTAACGCAACTTCTATTTCAGAATTACTTGGTGGTTCTGCATGTTCGTCCAGTTCGGCCCGGCCGGTTCGGCGGGCAGTAAGTTGTACACCCGGTACTTTTAAAATTTCCTGCTCAGCAATACTACCTGATTTATTGGCCTCCTCCAGTGAAGTACCAGGTGGCAAAGAAAGGTTAATGGTAAAACTTCCTTCATTAAACGGAGGTAAAAATTCTGTTCCAAAAAAAGGAATGATACTCATGGAAGCTACAATCATAGCGATTGCAATACCAATTACTATTTTAGGATGCTTTAATCCTACTTTAAGTAATTTGATGTCCTGCCGTTTTAAGAACTTTACAAAAGTACTGTCATCGTGAGAAGATGCATACAAAGCTTCTTCTTCAATAGTACGGCCATGAGGTTTTTCCTGCTCCGCCTCTTCAAATGTGTGAGTGTGTTTTTTTCTTTTCCAAAAAGCAAGATTGACATGGTCAAGATGCCTTTTTTTACCTAACAGGTAGCTGCACAGAGCCGGTGTAACGGTAAGTGATACGGCCAAAGAAGCAATGATTGAAGTGATATATGCTATACCCAACGGGGCAAATATTTTCCCTTCGATGCCTTGTAAATAAAACAACGGGATGAATACGAGTACTACTATGATAGTGGCATAAACAATAGAATTTCTTACTTCGCTGCTGGCTTCATAAATTACTTTCATTAGCGGCCTTGGATTGGGGCTTGTCCAGTTTTCCTTTAATCGCCGGAATACATTTTCAACATCTACAATAGCATCATCTACCAGTTCTCCAATGGCAATAGCAAGTCCCCCAAGTGTAAGCGTATTGATAGATATTCCAAACATTTTAAAAACAATAGCTGTGATGATAAGTGATAAAGGAATTGCGGTGAGTGTAATGATGGTGGTTCTGAAATTAAGCAGGAAGAGAAACAAAATGATAATAACAAGGATAAACCCATCCCTTAATGCTTCTTCCACATTGGTGAGGGAGTTTACAATAAAATGTTTTTGCTGAAATACATCGGTATTAATATGTACATCAGCCGGAACGGATTTTTTTATATCGTCAATTGCTTTAATGATTTCTGATGTGAGTGTAACTGTATTGGCATTCGGCTGTTTTTCTATGCTCAATATAACCGCAGGTTTGCCATTCAGGGAGCCATCACCTCTTTTTATTGGCCCGCCAAATTTTACTTCGGCCAATTGGCTAAGGAGTACAGGTGCTCCGTTCTTATTGGCGACTACTGTATTTGCCAAATCTTCCAATGTGTTTGCCCGTGCAAGATTACGAACCAATACCTCAGAGCCTTTATTGTCATTTACAAAACCACCGGTTGTATTGATGTTGGTAAGTTGCAAAGCATTGTCAACATCACTAACAGATAAATTATACTGCCGTAATTTATCGGGTGAAATTAAAACCTGGTACTGCATCCGTACGCCGCCAATGGGAATTACCTGGGCAATGCCTTTTACACTCATCAGCCTTCTGCGGATAACAAAATCACTCAGCGTTCTCAAATCTGCAGAGGATGTAGTATCGGATGAAACAGCTATCATCATAAATTGCCCCATAACGGAACTGATAGGCCCCATTACAGGTACTATCTTATTAGGCAATTGCACTGTTTGTATTTTCTCGGCGGTCAACTGCCTTGCACGGTATATATCTGTATTCCAGTCAAACTCTACAAATACCAAACCTAATCCGGGAGATGCTACTGACCTTACTACTTCTACTCCAGGTGCGCCATTCAAAGAAGTTTCCACTGGCAAAATAACCTGTGCTTCAATTTCTTCTGGCGACATACCATTAGATTCAAGAAAAATTGTTACCCTTGGCCGGTTTAAATCTGGTAGTACATCTACAGGCAGGTTTACCAAAGTGAAAACGCCATACACCATTAACAGTGAAGCCATGGCCACTACAAGTAAACGGTTCTTAAGAGAGAAATGTATGAGTCTGTTCAGCATTTTTAATTTATTTATTAAGTTTTCAGACTATAATATAGCCGGACTTTGTCCTTTTAATTATCGCAGTTCGTATGTCAAACAGGCACCTGCTGTTTTTATATTTCGATTTCATCAATAATATATTTATTCTTTTTGTTTCATTTTAATACCTATTGTTCCCGAATCAGGTTCACTTCTTATATAGAGATAAAAATTATAAGCTGATATACCTATAAATAAATTCCATAAACTATGCGGTTGAAAATAACTGTTTGGATTGCAAAGAATCTTGTATTTATCAATTTCAAACCATATAAATGCAATCAAAACACTAACAATACTTAAAGCCAGGTAAAACCTTCCCTGCTTACCGGACTTGTCTATGGCTGCAAAGAATGCTAATCCCAAAAAGATCTGGATAAGAATAAGAGCGGCTAAGCTTTCTTTTCCTCTGGGTATTAAAAAAGCGAGTAAAAGATTAGCCAAAAGATAAGTGGAAAAGAACAGGATAGTCAATTTTCTTTTTTGAGAGGACAGCAATTTGCTGTTGTGATTTAAATACCTGCGATGTAAAAAAAATATTATCGGGAAAAGAGAAAATGCAAACACGGCTGAGTAATCCAGTTTATGCGCAATATTTATAAGTGATGTATGATAAAATGAGCTGGCAAAAAAAACATAAAGAAGAATTAACCCAAAAAGAAAACCATAAACTGTGTTAACAGTAACCAGGTCATGTGAATTTCTTTTAAATCTTTCTTCCCAACTTGTTTTTAAAACAACAATAGCGATAACCAAGTAAATAATATTGCTAAAAGTATTTACAGGCTGACGGACAGGGTTGTTTAAATGCACCTGTTCGCAAAATGAAGCCGGCACCTTTTTATCTACAACAAAGCTGTTCCATACACCCTGTAACTCCGGGTTTTGATTGAGCCACCAGATTAACAACCCAAAAATTACTGTGACAGAAAGAAGCACTGCAATCATTTTCCAGCCGGAAATAATATCCGGTATCAACCGAAGCTTTCTTTTTAAATCATATTTTCCAGCAGAATTTAACATCTGATATAATAATTAATAGCTGAGAAAAATGCTCATTTAGCAGGTGAATTAGATATATCATGGCAGGTGGATATCCTGCCATGATATATTACGGATTAATGTTGGTGGTCATGTCCATCTGTTGCAGGCTTGGCCTTTGCTGTCAGGTCAAACGATGCTGATGCGTTTTTTCCTCCTGTTGTAAACGTTACAATAGCCTTATTGTACTTTTTTGCTTTATCAAGTGTGTACATGAAGCCGTCATTACCGTTTGGAATTAAAGTGATAGTTGAAGTTTGCCCGTCAGCCATTTGAATAACGGCTGTTCCCGCTACACCTGTATTCTTCATTGCTTTTTCATTAGCGTCCAGCAAATAGGCCATCACCATACCATCCTTTACACTTACTTCAATATGAAAATCACCGGCAGACTTAACTGTTCCACCATGTGGTGAACCATGTTTATGGTCGCCACCACTATGCTGTGCAAATGTTGTAAAAGTTGCTATCAGCAGTACTGTCATCAGAATTGTTATCTTTTTCATTGTTTTAAATTTTAATGTGTATACTTTTTTTGTTTAAAAATTAGTGTTTCATTTCTTTCATGCCCTTACTATTATCGTTCATGTTTTTTATGTTAGCTGCTGTCCCTTCTGCTACATTCATTACAAAATCACTTGTATAAATTTTACCCTTGCTTTGAAATTGTATCCAGCCACGATATACACCGGGTTTTTCAAACGTAGTATGTAAATCGAATTTTCCACCTTCTACGCTTGGGTGTACATGCAAATATTTTTTATCGGCAAGGCTTACTACTACCATGTGGGCTTTTGCGCCGAGGTAATCTTCTAAGGTTGTTACATCTACTTCTTTACCGTTTAGCATTACTACTCCATTAATGTGCATGGGCATATTGGTTAAAAACTTACCGCCCTCAGGAGTAAGTAAGACAGAAAATCCATCCCCGGCGGCGCTGGTTAGTCTATCTGCTCCATACACTTTTGCTGCTGGCACTGTACCTGCTACACTTACATTTAAATAGTCAACCGTATGATTGGCACCACTTGGCTTATAGTCAGCAAACAAAGTGTACTTGCCTGGAGCCGGAAATTTTTCTTTCACTGTGTAAGAACCATCTGCGTTGAGTTCAGGATGTATATGGTCAAACCAACTAAGGTCATCACTAACAACAATGAGGTGTATTTTTTTGGTGTGCTCTACATCCAATGGAACCTGCTCAGTAGGTTTATCTTTTATTTTTGGAGTCATGGATAAAGTAACTTCTTCTCCGGGCTTAGGAGATGTCGGGTTATAGGTGAACTGCATACTAACATTGCTTGGACCACCAGCATTGTCATTATGCTCCAGTTTCATGCCGCATTTTGGGCAGGTATCGCCTTCTTTGCCTGTTACTTCCGGGTGCATAGGGCAGGCATAAATATGGTCACCACCTTCATGCGACATTTCTGTTTTTGTTGAAGCGTTTTTTTTATCGCCACTGTCATTGCATGCTGCAAAGACCACGACAGAGCTAATAGCGAAAATTGCCATCGTAATTTTTAACACTTGTTTCATTTGCTTTATTTTATTGAATAGTTAATTGTGATCATGCCCCTTATGATTATCTGTCGAGTTTTTTGCCTTCACTTTGGTCAGGTTCATATTGCATTTAGGACATTTTCCTGCCTTATTGTAAGTTTTATCACCCTCACATTTCATGGGGCACTGGTAAATGGCATCGACCGGTTTTGGCACAGCCTTCAAATTCATATTGCATTTAGGGCATTTACCTGCTTTATCATAGGTCTTATCGCCTTCGCACTTCATCGGGCATTGATAAATAACTGAATCTGCGACTGCAGTTTTACTTTTTGTTGATTGTGCATTTACAGCAGTAAAACTAAAAACTGCTATTGCCAGTGAAAGGATAACGCTGATTTGTTTCATTTTTTTCTTTTTTATAATTTGAGATTTATTTTGCTTTCCTAAATGAAGAATGTGTTTGCACAATCTTCCAGCCAGCTTTTGTTTTTCTTAAAACTGAAGTAGCTACTCCCTGACTTTTTATTTCCTTAGCATCTTTAGCAAGAACGATGGTATAGATATACGTTTCCGTTGAAAAAGCATATTCACCTGCCATTGTTACATCTACTTTATAATTACTGAAAGTGAAAGATTTGAACGCTTTCAGTTCGGGCCCCAGATGGTGTTCCAGATAATGACCAATTGTGCCTTCATCGCTCGCCTGTTCATACACTTTAGAGTCTTTTACAAAAAGATTCACAACACCGGCGGTGTCTAATTTTTCAATTGCTTTTTTGTAATTGTTCAACACTGCTTTTACAGCTTCATTATCGCCGCTTTGTGCAAAGGTTGCGGTAAAAGTTGCCAGTAGCAGGGACATCATTAATAACTTTTTCATGTTTGTTTGTTTATTTTGGTTATTGATTTAAATACATCATTTTCATTTGATACACATTGGCAGTAACAACTCTTTCGCCGTCTTCAGTACCCTTGGTGACAACGGTAAACTTATCATTGCTTTGCCCTTTCACTATGAAGCTGATACTATACTGTTCAGCTTTATCTTTTATAAAAATGGCCGGCTTACCATTCACATCAGTAATTGCTTGATTAGGTATCACTACCTGCCGGATGACATTATTTCCTGTCATCCGCACATTTATATTCTCACCAATTTTGAACTGCCCTCTTGGATTGATGATTTCAAATACGACTTTCTGAGATTGGTTACCTGTATTTACTGATTGGGCAGTGCTGATCACTTTCAATGTATAAACCAGTGTATCTGTATTTGAAATGGTGGTAAACCCTGTTGCTAGTTTCAATTTTTGAGCGTCACCTGCAAATACCTGGGCTTCCACAAATACCTGATCAAGATTGGTTATTTCAAACAAGGTTTCTCCGCTGTTTACCACAGCACCAATTGCATAATTAAATGTGCCAACAACACCACTAACAGGAGAAGAAAGGCTTATAGTTTTTGTATTACCGGTATTCTTTCCGGTATTGGCATCAAAGAGTGCCTTATTTTTCTGGGCACTTTCTAAACGGGCTTTGGCCTCGGTAATATCTTTCTTTGCGGCAATGTCTGCTATACCCAACAACCTGTCATATTGCGCTTTGGCAGCTTCATATTCTGCATTTACACTGTTACTTTGGGCGTTGATACTAATTTGCGTCCCGGCATCAACTTGTTGCTCTATTACAGCTACCACTTGCCCTTTGCCAACCCGTTGACCGGGAGCTACTCTTAATGAAACGATTTTACCTGATTGCGGCGTTTGTATGACTGCCCGACCCTGCGGAGCTGCATTTACTGTTCCTAGTAAAACGGATGATTCATTAAAATCACCTGTGCTAATTTTCTGCGTTTGAATATTAAAAAGGAATTGTGTTTCCTTTTCAACTATAAAGGTGGTGGAAGAGCCACCGCCAGTTTTACCTGCCGCGTCACCATGGTCTTCACCACCATGTGCAGATACCGGATTGTAAGTAGCGGTTGGCAAAAGACAAAAAAGAATAATTGCTCCCGTAATTATTTTCCTGCTGCGACCTCTGGTAACAAAGAACATAACGAGCAAGCCGGTCAGCAAACCAATCAATCCAAAAAACCAATTGCTGCTGTACCAATGAGAATGCGGGGTGCTTTCTGTTGTAACTGCTGCAGTCAATTCTTTCCCTATTTCAATATTGTTTAGTTGAATTAAATCAATGCCTGCATAGCTATTGATATTGAGTACAAGATTGTATGCTTTCTTTGCCGGGAATGTGGTTTTCAATTCAAATACACCCCTATCAATCCTTGTAACAGTAATCTTTATATTGGGATTGTCAGCTACCGTTACTTCCAGTTTAGCACTGTCAATAGGGCTATTGGTATTGTATTCACTTAAATATAAACGAAGCGATGCTTCCTTGCCCGGCACTATCGGGCTGTACTTTAACAATACCTCATAGACTTCAGAAGCAGCCTCAGAGGAGAAATAACTTGCAGGTGATATAGCTGTTTTTTTAGCATCACCATGGTCTTCGCCGCCATGTGCAAATGTAAATACCGGCAATAGCCCCAATAAAAATTGAATGATGATTCGTTTCATAACTGACCCATTAAATATTTGTGATTGATAACGCTGAGATTATAATTTCGTACTGCTTCCAGGTATTTCTGGTAAACAGTGTAAGCATCGTTGCTGTTTCTTAGTAAACTGATATAATCAATTTCACCACTCACAAAAAAGCGTTGTGAAGTAGTAATCACTTCCTGTGCTTTTCTTAACCCTGTTTGTTGATAATACTGAACAGACTGCCAGTTGGTTCGCATTTCGCTGTTTGTATTAATCGTTTGTGCAGATAAGTCTTGCTGCAATCCCTGCTGTTTGCTTTGAATAACCTGTTGCTCCGTTTTGGCTGCATTGATATTACTTTTATATTGTCCGAACCATAACGGAATAGTTACGCCAACCCTGAAACGATTCAACCATTTCGTATCCCTTTCGCCCTGGTTGAAATAACCAAAAGCCAACCCAGGTAGCGCTTTGCTTTTTTGCAATGCAATATTTTGTTTGGCTACATTCTCCTGCTGCTGTAATATCTGTAGGGCAGGATTTGCAAATAACGCTGTGGAATCAGGCGCAAGAGATAACTGTACCTGAGAAAGTGAAATAGCAAGTGGCTCTACTGAAATAGGATCTTTAATGCCTGTGAACCATTGCAACTGCGCCTTTAAAGAGGAGGCTCTTACAAGCGACTGTTGATATTGATTATGAATTTCACCATACTGTGTTTCAGCAAATGTTTGTTGCAGATAATCTATTTGCCCAGCTCTGAACTGGCGGATGGCAGACAGCTTTATTTTTTCGTACAGGGTATCCTGTATGTATAATTGTGAGGCTAGCGAATCAGCGTATTGTATTTCTAAGTATAAGACTTTAACTCGATACTTTAACTCTGCTTCTGTTAGTTGTTTTTCTTTTTGCGCCACACCAATTTGCTGCTTTTGCAAACGGTACTGATTACTGTACACGGTGGGGAATTCAAACGACTGCGTAATGCTACCGGTATAAAAGTTACCTGTAGGGCTTTCCCAAAAGAACTCGGGATTAGGAAGATTGATGGCTGATTTCAGTAACTGCTGCTGTTGTTTTACTTGCAGTGATGCAGCTTGGATATTCTTGTTATTAGCCAATGCCTTAGACACAGCTTCATCTTCTGTGAGCACCTGCTGTGCCGATGCCGAAAAACTGATGAAGCCTGTAAGAAAAACGATGATACGATATCTGAACATAAAAATTGATTACGGTAAAACAAATAGCCTCATATTGCAAAACGCAAATGAAGTTGGATGAAGCAAAAAAGCTTCACCTGTTTTACCATAATCAAATCTGGAAACGCTGAATCGCTATGCGTATTTCAGTCGGTGGGGGGTAATAAAAACGAACCTTATAATGGACAGGAAAATCCTTGACAGCCGCTGAGAAATCAATACTAAAATAAGTACTAAGAATTGCCACAAATAGCGGCACATTGATACCAGTAGTATTTACGGAAATATTTTTATCCAAATCTTGAAACTCGAGTACTTCATTGGTGCAACATCCGCCATCCTCTTTTGTAAGTAAGTTGTTGCCATCAACGGGAATTAGTGTTGTGGGCTCACTATCATGTTGGTGATTAATGCCATTTTCATGAACATGATTTGTTACTGTTGCTGTTTCCTTTTCATGAACATGGTTTTTCCGATCCTTGTGAATATGCACTTCTGCAGACGCTTCAGTTTGGTTATGATGAGAGGAAGAATTAAAACCCATATCTACACCTATAGCACAGGCAAAACCCACTATTGTATTTGTGGCAAATACAACCAGTAAGAACAGCGCTTTCAGTTTTATGGATAAACTACGTTTCATTTAATATTGCTAAAAATAAGAGTTTTTAGCGAACCTCTACTCCTTTTAAAGACGAAGATATGTTAGAATGGTTTAGCAAATTTGTAAAATTATAGATAATTTTTATAAAATTTTGCTGCCACTTACAGCTATTCTTGCTTGGCTTTCCCGGTGAAAATGTAGCATTTACGTCAACTAAACGTGTTTTTACCCCTTTTTTCCTACTAGCCTCAACCCACTCAACTGAATTACTATCGTTTAATAACAGCCCTACGATTTAAATAGTATAGGCATAACGAAAACAGGTTGCGTCACGGCTATTTATTTTATGAACCCTAAACATTTCCGCATTGCATAACTCTATTTCCCTTTTACATAAGTGGTATTATACAAGGCATTAGCACTTTTGCAATTCAAAATCATACTTATGAGTAAAAGAGCGCTTGTTTTGTGTTTAATGATATGGGTATTAAATGTAGCTATCGGGCAAACCAAAAAAGGAAATAGTGATACACTACTGATAAAAAGTCTGCCCGATGTGACTGTAGTGGGTAGAAACAGCAAAAGCGATTATCAGCAAATGCCGGAAATTGTTGGCACAAATATTTATGCAGGCAAAAAGAATACACTGATTGTGCTGGATAATGTGCAGGGTAATGTAGTAACAAATAACATGCGGCAGGTATTGGCAAAAGTACCCGGAATTCATATCTGGGAAAGCGACCCCAGCGGAATTCAGATTGGTATTGCTGCTCGTGGATTAAGTCCCAACCGCAGTTGGGAGTTTAATGTGCGTCAAAACGGATATGATATTGCTGCGGATCCTTTTGGTTATCCCGAAGCATACTATAATCCACAGCTACAGGCTGTACAACGAATAGAAATTGTAAGGGGGCATGGTTCTTTGCAATATGGACCACAATTTGGCGGATTGGTAAATTACATTCTCAGAAATGGCAGCGAAGTGAACAAATCTTTTGAATTTGAGACACAGCAAACAATTGGAAGCAATGGCCTATTCAACAGCTATAATGCAATAGGCGGCAAGAAAGGGAAAGTTCATTATTATACATTTTTCGACCATCGTAATGGAGACGGATGGAGAGAAAACAGCCGCTATTTTACAAATGCTGGTTATGGTACTGTAACCTATAATTTCACAACAAAATTTTCATTAACGGCTGAAGTAATGCGTTCGCATATCCGCAGCCAGCAACCAGGTGGTTTAACAGATGAACAAATAAAGCAGGATGCCCAACAAAGTTTCCGCAGCCGGAATTGGTTTGATATAACCTGGACAACCCCTGCATTAATCGCAAACTTTCAAATAAATGAAAACACCCGCTGGAATACCAAATTATTTGGTACCATCGGAGACCGAAACAGTGTTGGATTTTTACAATCCATCACTACCAAAGACAGTATTAACCCTGCAACACTTAGCTACAACAACAGAGTAGTGAATCTTGACCAATATAGGAATTATGGTCTGGAGAGTCGTATCATTACTGATTATAGACTTGGTAAAATGAAAAATACTTTATCTGCTGGTATCCGTTTATATACCGGCACTACCACCAGGCAAGCCGACGGTAAAGGAACAACAGGTACAGGATATGATGTTACCATAACCGGTAATTATCCCCGTGATATTATTTTTAAGTCCAGAAACACAGCTGCATTTGCAGAAAATATTTTTCGCATAAGCGATAAGTTTTTGATAATACCCGGAATAAGATATGAATGGCTGGAAGGTTCATCTTCCGGGCGAAATGGATATACATCAGGCGGTACAGAAATAATCTTACAAAATATTACAAGAGATAGAAGTTTTATTCTCGCTGGTGTGGGAACGGAGTACCATGTTACCAGATCTACTGAGGTATATGCAAATTTTTCCCAGGCTTATCGCCCTATTCAGTTTGCAAATTTGCAAGCTCCACCTACAACCGATGTGGTTGACGCAGATTTGAAAGATGCAAAGGGATACAATATTGATTTAGGCTACCGTGGTAAAGTGAAAGATTTTCTTCAGTTTGATATAAGTGGATTTTACTTACAGTATGATAACCGTGTAGGGACAATTACTGTTAGCGGAACACCTTCATACCGGCTTATTACTAATGTTGGCAGCAGTACCAGCAAAGGGTTTGAGGGGTATGTAGAATTTAATCCTTTCAGGGCATTCGGAAAAAACAAGGATGCAGATTTAATTATTTTTGGATCTTACGGATATACAGATGCTAAATACAGTGGCAACCATAAAGATGCCAGTACAAAAGGTAAGAAAGTGGAGAATGCACCCACGAATATTTTCCGGGGTGGAATAACAGGCGGTTACAAAGGTTTTTTATTAACTGTACAGATGAGCAATGTAGGAGAAACCTTTAGCGATGCCAATAATACAGTTACACCTTCGGCAAATGGCAACAATGGTTTAATACCGTCTTATACTGTAACTGATTTAACAGCTACATATAAATTTTCAAAAGGGCTAAACCTGAAAGCAGGAACAAATAATTTATTTAACGAAAGATATTTCACCCGCAGAGCAGGTGGTTATCCGGGACCGGGTGCTTTACCGGCTGATGGAAGAACATTCTTTATATCTGTTGGAGCAAAATTTTAAACGAAAAGCGGCAGTAATATTAACTGCCGCTTTTTATACTGCCTTCGCTATTTTCTCCATAATATGATGACTCTCGCCAAACTTGCACAGTGCATTGCAATGACTACGTAATTCAGAAAAAAGGATGTATTTAATTACTACATTGTTTTGTTTAATTGCAGGACGGGAAAGTTGAAGGCAAACATCTTTTTCTCTCTTATCAGGCACAATCAGATAGAACACTTCATCACCATCTGCAATTGTATAACTCAAATCTGTCAACCTTAAAATGCCTGAATAAATACTGGTGCTTTTTTCCACTTCAAAAGCAGCAATTACATTATTTGTTCCCTTTTGAAACCACAGCACATCTATTAGTTTTACAGTATTCAATGTATCTTTCTCCAATTGGATATCGGGGAATTGTTGTAAGCTCATAAATGAAAAACTGTTCCCACAGTGTGATTTTGATCTGTCGTTAGAAGCGGCAATCACATCATAGCCCAAGGCACTGCCTATTTTCAATAAATGATATTGCATTTCTGTATGCAGATTTTCTTCGTCCTTTTCCTGCTGCACACTTTCCTGTCTTTTTTCAATTAGTTTTTCCAATTTCTTTCGTTCAGGCTCGGATAAATATGCATCTGCACCCAGTATCAATTTTTGGGTTCCTATTTCAAATAACAGACCAGCAATAGCGCCTAAATCGGATGAAAGTTCTGAACGATACTGATTATTGGCATCAATCATTACTTCTCTCAGCTTCAGGTATTCACTCCAGCTACCTAATTTCTTTTTGTCTTTGTATAGGAAATTGAATCCATTAATAATAGCAGTGTTAAATGGAGGAATAATGGTTGGGTGGAGAAAATAAAGGATACTCGCGACAGCAGGACCAAGGCCTTTAATTTTTAAACCATCCAGTCTTATGATTTCTTTAAGAAGCTGTTCTTCAGTCTTTGCATTCAAACAATTTTCTAAGAATTGTCCGAATGCCTGTTTATTGTTTTCATTCTCATAAATATCAGGAATCCTCAACTTGGGTTTCCAGTAAAATGGATGGGAAGCTCCTTCAAATACCTGCTTTTGCTCTGTAATGCAGGTAAGCACAAACTCTAACGAAGACCCTTTAAAATCAGCAGGAAATTTTTTGCTCTTAATATCATCAATTACCTGCATAACACCACGACGGATGGAACGAAAAGCCTTCAGCCGTTCCTCATTATTGATGAACCATGTGTTATAGACAGACTGATTATCTTCTTTATATTGCCGTATAAGTAGGGCCAAGTTATTGTTCATATGCTGCTTAAAACAGCAAAATACACTATTTGACCCATTAGTTCACCCTAGTAATGGTCTTGGTTTTACCAAATAGCCTCATGCCATGGTAACCCGAAACAATAGCAGTATTTGCATCTTTGAGTTTAATATAACAGCTTGCAGAATGTCCCATATCAGGTAACTGGATTTTGCCACCTTTCCACTCTTTGTCATCAGCATCGTATTCCAAATCCCACAAAACTTTTCGGCCAATTTCAGTTTTCTTTGACGGGTCTTTTACCCAATATATTTTACCAACGTATTTGCCATTTTCTTCAACAACGCTTATCTTTTTACTACCATCCTGAAGCTGCCAGTTGCCGGCAATAGCATCTGCATCCGTTTGAGAAAATGCAATTTCATTCATAAACAACATACCTCCAATCAGTAATATGGTTTTTGAATTTTGCCGAATCTTCTTATTGAAAGGGTAGAGAAATTGTTTCCAGTAGTTTTTGGGAAAGTTCTTTTCCTCAGCAATACCGATAGCACCTAACTCTATGTTCATTTTCGGACTATTATAAGCTGTATTAAAGATACGGTCCCAAATAGTAAGCCATGCGCCGTAGTTAACCTGCGCATCTTTATAATCTGCACGGTGATGCCAGCGATGCAACTCTGCCACACAAAAGATTTTTTTCAAAACACCTGCTTTGTAATCAAGATTGGTATGCTGCATAAACATATTTATAGCCAGAATTGCCAGCGCCGCCACTACCACCGGTTGCGGAGTACCGATTACAAGGCAAAGAATAATGCCAGGTGTTCCCTCTATAACCTGGTGCAATGCATGACGTTTTTCACCATTCAAAAAGTACAATCGCTCCGAACTATGGTGAACAGCATGAAGCTTCCATAAAAATTGGTATTTATGACTCTGCCAGTGCACCAGGAAAAGAAAGAAGTCAATAATTGTAAGAGCAATTATAACCTGCATCCAAAATGGCAATTGCATCGGAAACCACGACAAAAAATGAATGCTGCTGGCCAGCCATATAAAAAGAAACTGAGCAATTAGTTTTATACTGTAATTAATGATGTAGTAAGTAAGGTCAAGGTTCCAGTCATTTTTACCACTTACCCAATTCTTTTCATAAGGCATCCATTTTTCCAATACTAAAATTAATATGCCTGTAAGAGTAATAACAGGTATAGTTGCAAGATATTGGTTGTACCCTGATTTAATTCCATACAAAATAATGGCAGAAGTTGATAACATGATAGCAGGATAAATCCATAACTGAAATACTTTCTTCATGCGAAACATTTTTAAAGTGCAAAAATGCTTTACCGAAAAGTAAAAGACTTGAATAAACCTGCTATTATTTGAGAACTTCTGAAGGCGAAACGCCAAACATTTCTGTAAATGTGCGGCTAAGATGGGCTACATCTGAAAAGCCCCCGGAATATGCTGCATTGGTAAACGATTGTCCTTTCATTACTTCTTGTAATGCTGCCTGCATCCGGCACCAAAGTATGTATTTACGAAATGAGATGCCGGTTTGCTCCTTAAATAAATGGGCAAAGCGGCTTTCAGAAAGATGCACTTTAGAAGCTATATTTGCCAAACTTATTTCTCCATGCAAGTTTGAATGAAGAAACGCTATTGATTGTTTAATTCTTTCTTCAATTTGATTGACTGAGCTTTGGCTGCCCGTTAGCTTTTCAACAAGTAAGCCGATTAGATTATGTACATTTTCATCTTCATTTGATGCTGAATTAAACCAATTGACAAATTCAGTTCTTACAGCTTCGATTTCACTACCAGAGTAATGAAGTAATCCTTGTTTTTCCAGATGCACGGATGCTTCCAGCCTATGAGTGTAATTCAATTCAGCATCCAAATAAATGAAAATATAAAAATCATCCTTACCGATAAATTGATGTGGTAAGTCGGCAGCTATAATGCTGCAATCACTTTTTTCAAATTCAGTTCCATTTTTTGAAATCAAGAAAGATTTCTTGAATGACATTACAATTTCAAGGGCATGGTGTGCATGCATTTTTGTTAGCACCTGACGGCCTATATAGACAGCCATGCCCCCGGAGATATAAAGTTTGAATTTTTGCAAGCCTGCTAAATTTTATTATAAAAAGATGTGTTAGCTTAAACGAATGTTCTGAAACCGGTTAATCTATTAAAATTGAATACTGGTCAAGCTGTGAATATTCCATAGGAAAATAGTTATTGTGCTTGAGTGATACAATTATTTTCCGTTTAGTATTATTCATTTTGTCTCTTCAATTGTTTACTTGATACATTGTTATATTTTTAGAAATAAGTTAGGACGAAATGATTTTAACCGTTCTTCAATATTAATGAACCATATGTTGTGAACAGATTGTATATTTTTCTTGTATTGAACGATGATTGGGGAGAGGTCGCTTTTCATCGGTAGTTTAAAACAGTAAAATATATCATTTACAGCAATCCTTTTTCCTTACAAAGAGCACTTTTAAGATTTTCCAGAAAAATTGCCATATTGATTTTACAGTTGCCATTATAACATAGTTAGTAATATTAGTCCACTCATGTAAATCATTAATAAATCCGCCAGAATGGTAATGGTACTCATGGGTAAATTAAATACAGCACCAAGGCAGGTAGGCTTTATTTTCTTTTGTTAAGAACGCTTAATAAAACTACAACAATGCTTACCGTCATTACTACAAAGGTAACGGTATTGGTAAAAATTGGATTGACCCCAGTTAAGAAAGCCAAGCATAAAGATAGCTTCTGCATATGAATTGCATATAAATATGTTTGAATATTTAGATTATTATAGCCCAATTGAACATTGATTAGAGTTCGTTTGATGAAATATCGAAAGAGGGAGGATTTTTATTAATCGACTTCGCATGATTGATTTTTCTTAATGGCATTTTAGTATTAAGCAAGCATTCAAATTTAGGCCAATTAGGAAGACAGTTAGGCACTTGATATCGTTTAGCGGCTAAACGTATTTTACAAGTAAAGAAGGAATCATCTCTATTTCGCATATACGATATTTGATACTTATTTTGAAACGTATATCTTTTGTAAATAGCCATCGTTTGGTACGGATAAACTAAAAGAAAGGTTGCTATTACTTTTAAAAAAATATCAGCTTTACATTTTCATACCCTCCATCGGATTAGCTCCTTTCTTGAAAATATATTCGCTATGGAGCAAATAAGCCCCTTTCAATACAACAATATCTCCTTCGCTCAAACCGGATATTATTTCTATCCGATCATCACTCTCCAACCCCGTCTGTACCATTAAATTTTTAAATGTATTCTTACCAGTCTGTACCCATACAGTCGCCCCTTTGCCGTCTCTTATTACTGCATCAATAGGTAAACTAAGGGACTTTCTTCTAGGACTTTTTAACAATACATAAGCCGACATGCCGGGCTTTAAATAATTACCGGGATTCGGAATAGATATACGAATAAGATTGATTCTTGTAGCCTGATTGATTTCAGGATTTACAAATTCAAGTTTCCCTTTTATTTCCTTATTATTAAAATCTGGAAGTTGAACAGTAACCATACTGTTCTCCTGCAAATCAGCTAATTGCGAGCTATATACCTGTGCCTCTACCCATAATGTTGAAAGATCAGCAAGTTTGACAATTGTACCACCTTCCATTACATAATCGCCTTCCCTTATATCGAGTTCTGTGATATAGCCGCCTGCAGTACTGTAATAGGTGGTTATCGGGCTTGCCTTCTTAGTATTGCCCAGTTCATTAATCTGGGTTTCGTTTAAACCCCAAAGAAGTAATTTGTTTTTGGCACTCTGAACTAATTGATCAAAATCAATAATGGCCTGACTTGAAAAAGTATTTTTCTTATCGATTGCAAGTAGGTATTCCTGTTTTGCATTATTTAAATCTTCACTGTACATTTCATAAAGTGGCGCTCCTTTTTTAACATATTCACCAAGGTTCTTGAAATAAAGTTTTTCTACCCTTCCCATAACCCTGGAGCTTACAGCATATAGCCTCGATTGATCAAAATTCAATGAAGCGGTTAAAATTAATTGATCGCTGATTGTTCCATTTTGGATAGTATCAACCTGAATATTCCCTAATTGAACCTGTTGATCACTCAGTTCCAGTTCATCCTGACTTTCTCCCTTTCTTTTTTTCACTGGTGTTAAGTCCATTTTACAAATAGGACATTTACCAGGTTTATACTCAACTACCTGAGGATCCATTGAACAGGTATAATATTTATCAGTATCAATAGGTTCCTTTATTGTATTCTTGCAAGATAAAACGAGTACTATTGATACTATTATAGAGATGATATACCGCATACTTAGTTTTTTACTTTTATAAAACTTTCACTATCCATAAGAAATTGAGCATTTGCTGCAACTGAATCTTTCATCGTCAATCCTTTGAGTACCTGTATCTGTTTCTCCAGAGAGACACCTGTAATTACTTTGATTGCTCTAAAGCCCTCTGCTGTTTTTTGGAAAACCACTTTTTCTAATCCTAAAGAGAGTACTGCGTCTTTGGGTAACCAATAACCTTTTACAGTATTTCCAAAAATTACTGCCTGAACCTGACTACCAATAGGTATTCTTAAACTGCTATTATTGAAGCCAACTCTTACAGTCTGGGTCTTACTTTCTTTGCGATAAAATGGCTCAACGAAATCAATGGTAGCTTTAAAGTCTTTCTGCCTCGCTGTTTCAGGAATAATACTTACAGCATTACCTTTTTTTACAAAAGATTGATTTTCGCCATATATATTTAGGATAGCCCATGCTTTATCGGGATTAAAGACGGTAAACACTGACTGACCTTTCTGTATATACATCCCTTCTTTTAATGCAAGCGCTTCGGTTTGTTGAGAAATATTTCCCATATTATCATTTGCTACGTTCATTTTATCAACATTGATGGTTTCATGAATATGCCCACTGTAATTACTGATAACCGAAATCGTGAATAAGGGTTTACCCGATTGAATCAATTCCATTACCTGTTGATTGCTCATTCCGAGTAATAAAAGTTTTTCTTTTGCTGCTTCTAATAAAGTCGAATTTTCAGGATCGTTCTTGATGAGAAACAAAAGATTCTGCTGTGCAGTGAGTAATTCAGGACTATAAATATCCATGATACGCTGTCCGTTAGTGACTTTCTGGTATTTATAGCGTACATAAAGTTTTTCGATTCTTCCCGACACCTTGGCAGAAATACCCCCGATCATTCTTGTATCGTAGGCGATATTACCTAATGCATTCAGTTCTATTTGCTCGCTGCTGAACGCAAGACCAGTAACAGGAATAGACGAGATTACAAGCTCATTGGTTGGCTTGAGCAAAGCGTTCAATTCAATATTTTCCTCTTTTTTATTATTGTTTTCTTTTTTAATTAAATCCATCCCGCAAATAGGACAGGCTCCCGGTTGATCTTTAATGACCGAAGGGTGCATGGGGCAGGTATAGGTAGCATTCTTCTCTGGGTGATGATTTTCCTCCATTTTTACCAAATCCATTCCACACTTGGCACATGTACCAGGTTTATCACTAAATACAGAATCCTCTGGCATTGGACAGGTATACATTTCCTTAGAAACAACTGCTTGGTGATCGCTATGTGTATCTTTATTTTCACAGGCAACCAAAAAGAATACCAGAACTTGTATAAAAAATAATTTCTTCATCATATATACAGCTTATATCAATTCATATTGTAACATCATACCATCATCTTCATGTTCAAGATTATGGCAATGGAAAACAAATTTTCCCAAATTACTTTCGAAAGGAATGATTATTTGGACTGTCTCCCCAGGCATTACCAGTACTGTATCCTTCCAGCCAGTTTCAGATACTATCAGACTGCCCCTGCCACCTGTTCTTTGAAGTACCTGGAAAAAAACTCCGTGTAAATGCATGGGATGGGGTTCATCGCCTTTACTATTATCAAAGACCCATATCTCATTCGTATTGGATTTAATGCTTTCATCAATGCGACTGCTATCAAAAAGTTTATTATTAATGCGATGACGCATTCTCATGCCATCATTCATAGGATATCCATGATGTTCCATCGGATTAGATATATCAAACACCCTGCTCCTGACTGATGAAGAAGCTGGCAAACTATCAACCATTGAAAGTTTTGTGGGTACAGTGAAAGAATCTGTGACAGTAGCGGTAACTTTAAACTTCATGATCTTAAATGACTGCTTCCCTTGAGCATCCCCTCCGTTAGCAAATTCTTTACTTAGTAAGAATAGCTCTGTACCGATAGATAACCCATTAAAATTTACTAAAACATCCAGTCTTTCTCCCGGAGCCAATAAAATTTCCTTTACTGTTACAGGATTTTTCAATAAACCACCATCATTCCCAATAATGATCATATCGGCATTATTACTGAATGCGAGATTATACAAACGTGCGTTTGAGCCATTCAAAATACGAAGTCTGTAATAACGGGTTGATACTTCAGTATAAGGTGAATAAATACCATTTACCAATACAGACTCACCCATATAGCCCGACATAACTTCTTCTGCAGTAGGATTATATGTTATCCCCTGATTGGTTAATCGTTTATCTTGTATAACCAATGGAATCTCAAAACGACCCGATGGTAGATTTAAAGTTGCTTCTTCCAGATCATTAATAATAAATAAACCGGCTAAGCCCTGAAATACCTGTTTACCTGTCTTAAAATGAGGGTGTGGATGATACCATGTCAATCCGGCTCTCTGATTCACAGTAAACTGATAGCGGAAAGTACCACCTGCATTTGCTAATTGATCTGGGTGTCCATCCATTAATGCAGGTACTTTTAAACCATGCCAGTGAATATTGGTATGTTCAGATAAATTATTCTGGAGCAAAATATTTACAACATCTCCCTTGTTTACCCTGAATGACGGACCAAGCATCCCATTAGGTTGATAGCCCAAGACAGGAATATTAGCCCCCCTAATATTTACAGTTGTAGTTTGTGCTGTGAGTGTCTGATTGGCACCAGACTGTAATGGGTTGGTAAGCATTTGTGAAAAATCATTCTCAATAACCATAACAGGTTTTGTCATTAGCCCGTTGTGATGTTCTTTTCTGCACCCTGAACCAGCCATAAAAAATCCAGCTAAAGATCCACTTGTTATTAGGCTACCGGTACTAACCCCAGACAGTTGTATGAATTTTCTTCTTTGCATTCCGATTGGTTTAGTTTTTTTCAATAATTCTTTCAATTGTCACTTGAAGTTTCAATGCCTGACTCAGTAACTCTAATAATTCTAACTGCTTCATGTTTAGAATTTCCCATGCATCATATAACATGAATAACTCCTCTGTATTCTGCTCATAACCGAGCTGCATTGTCTTGTAATTATTACGCAATGCCGGTATAATCTGACCTTCAAAAAGTTTTAATTGCTTTTTCTTTAACCCCAGTTCATTACGCATGCCATAAGCCATCCCACTGTATTCATTCACCATCATTTCTTTCTGTGACTGAATGGCATTACTTTTCCATTTTAAGCTTTCAATATTGGCTTTATTCATTTTAGAAGACCATTTAGCCATCGGAATACGAACCATTCCCATAATGGTATACTGCAATGGCTGTCCTCCAAATCCAATCATATTATCATAACGAATTCCAAATTGAGGTTTAAGTGCAGTACGCTCCGTTTCCTGTTTTAGAATAGTAAGATCAATCTCTCTATCCAATGATTTTAGGTCACTACGGTTAGTATAAAAAAGAGTGCTGTCAAAAACAAGAGCTTCATAACTATTCAAGAAGTAAGTGGTATCAATATCGAAATCTGTCATAGCATTTCTACCCATAAGCGAATTGATGCGAATACGTTTTTCTTTAATATCACTTTCAAACATTAATTGCATATTTTTCACTTCTCCTAAAGCGGCTTTTGCCTTATAATAAGCACTTATCTTTTCAAGACCGTTTTTGTAACGTATTTCTGCATTTTTGATCATGAAGTCCAGTATCTTTTCATTCTCTTCCAGGATCAACAATTTCTTTTTCAGGATTATCCAATCATAATAGAACTGTTTAGCATCGTTCACTAATTCATTTAGTGTTGCATTCTTTTTTTCTTTCTCAACTGACGACATAGCTTTCATGTACCTCTCATCTGCATCTAATTTTTTTCTATTCGGGAGCATTTGCTCTCCAGAAATCATCACAGATCCCATACCAGGCATATCGCCCTCCCTATGCCAGAGTCTGACATCATATGGTGTCATAAATTGACCAATGCCGATTTGAGGAGGCATCCAGCTTCTTGCCCCTTTTGCAGCTTCATCCATAGAACGGATTTCATGATCATACATCTTCACTACAGGATGCTTTGTTTTAATGCTATCAATGATTGCATGCAACTTCAAGATTTGCGTATTGCCATATGCAAAACATATCAACCCAAAGAAGGTCAGTATTAATTTATTCTTTAACATCTATTAATTCAATTTTACCGTTACGTTTTAATTCTCTCTCTTTAATCATTTCAAAAATGACAGGAGTAATGAGTAACACATAAATAGTGGATGAAATTGTGCCACCAATCAATGGAATGGTGATGGGTCGCATGATATCACTACCAACTCCTGTAGCCCAAAGAATAGGGATCAGACCGAAAAGTCCAACTGAAACTGTCATGAGTTTGGGTCGTAACCTTTTGGCAGAGCCTTCAATCACATAGTCTCGGATAATTGTGGGTGTTAATGTTGATTTAGAATTACCATGTTTAGCGACCATATTGTTCATGGCTTCATTTAAATAGATCGTCATCAACATGGCTGTCTCGATGGCCATTCCAAATAAAGCAATAAAGCCCACAGCAACAGCTACAGAAAGATTAATGCCAAAAAAATAGACCATGAATACACCCCCGATTAATGCAAACGGCACGGTGATCATGGTGATTAGAGCTTCTTTAAAAGAATGATAGGTGAAATATAATACCATGAAAATGATAATGAGTACTATTGGCATGATCATTTTTAGAGTCTGGTTAGCCCTGATTTGATTTTCCCACTGGCCACTCCATTCCAGAAAGTATCCTTTTGGAAGTTTAGTGACCATTCGATTCAATCGCTCTTGTGCCTCTTTTACTGTACTGCCTAAATCTCTTTCCCTAACATTAAATAGTACTGTACCCCTAAGCATTGCATTTTCTGAATTAATCATCGGTGGGCCGTCACTTAGTTTAATGTCTGCAACAGCTTCTAATGGTATAGGACCAAAGTCCATTGTCTGTACCTGAAGTCGCTTTAATGCTTGAATATTATTTCGAAAATCTTGCCCGTATCTGGCATTTACGGAAAATCGCTGACGGCCTTCAATAGTGGTAGTAAGTTTCATACCTCCTAATGCACTCTCAATTACGGTATTGACATCATCAATACTCAGCCCATACCGACCGATTTCACCACGTTTAACTATAATATCGATGTACTTTCCGCCTGTAATGGGCTCCACATATAAATCCTTTACTCCATCAATCCCCTCCAACTGCCTTTTAATAGTTTGAGCAAATGCGTAAATACTATCCAGGTTTTGTCCGTATACTTTTAAACCAACATCGGTTCTTATACCGGTTGAAAGCATGTTAATACGATTAATGATGGGCTGTGTCCATCCATTTGTAACACCCGGTATTTGCATTTTTGAATTCAGCTCATTTATAATATCATCTTTGGTTCGCCCTTCCCTCCATTCATTTTTAGGCTTGAGTAAAATGATGGTTTCAATCATGCTGATCGGAGAATTATCTGTTGCTGTATTGGCTCTTCCTGCTTTACCAAGAACATGTGAAACTTCGGGAACAGAACGAATCAACTTATCCTGAACCTGTAATAATCGTTTTGCTTCAGAATTGGATACATCTGGAAGAGTTACCGGCATAAATAACAATGAGCCCTCATCCAATGGCGGCATAAATTCCGAACCAAGACGAGTCATCATGATTACTCCCATGGCTAATGCCAGAATATTAAGCCCTATGGTAGTTTTTCTCCATTTTAAACACCATTTTAGAATGGGCGTATAAATCTTCTCCAGTGTTTTTGTTATTGGATTTGAATCTTCTGGTTTTAGTCGTCCTTTTAGAAAAAAGGAAATTAGAACCGGAGTTAATGTTATAGCTAATACCGCATCAATTAATAGGATAAAAGTCTTTGTCCATGCCAGGGGATGAAAAAGTTTTCCTTCCATACCTGTAAGTAGAAATACAGGAAGAAAAGAAGTGACTACAATAATGGTGGAATAAAATACGCCGGGACCTACTTGTTTTGAAGATCTTTCAATAATCTCATTTCTTTCCTCTATTGTTAAGGGGTCTTTATTTCTTTTGAACCACTTTGCCATACTTACGATTTGTCGGTTAATTTAATTTTTTTAGCCTGTGCCTCGCTAATATGTCTGTACGCATTTTCCACCATCACAATGCCATCATCAACTACTACACCAATAGCAAGCGCGATCCCCGTTAATGACATAATATTGGATGAAATACCAAACATTTCAAGGAAAATAAACCCTGCTGCAACTGAAATAGGTAATTGAATCAGTATGATCACAGCACTGCGCCAATGGAATAGAAATATGAGCACTACCAATGAGACGACAATCATTTCTTCAACTAACGTTCCTTTTACTGAATCAATAGCTTCTTGAATGAGTGTACTGCGGTCGTATGAAGTTTGGAACGTTACACCTTCCGGTAAGCCCTTTTCAACCTCCTTCATCCGAGCTTTTATCGACTCAATTACCTTATTGGCATTTTCATTGTATCGCATTACTACTATTCCACCTACCACTTCTCCTTTGCCATCCATATCAAAAATTCCCAGACGCAAATCACCCCCCATTTGAACAGAACCAATGTCCTTGACTCTTACAGGTATACCATTGTAATTGGTCAGTGCAATATTTTCAATATCATCTTTATTTTTTATGTAGCCTAAGCCCCTGATAATGTAAGCCATATCTGCCATTTCAAATTTGCGCCCCCCTACATCATTATTATTGGCCTTGACTTTATTCATCACATCCATCAACGAAATATTGTAATACTGCAGCTTTATGGGATCAACTACTAATTGATATTGCTTTTCGAAACCACCAAAAGATGCAACTTCTGCCACACCAGGTACTGTTTGTAAAGCAAATTTGATATACCAGTCTTGAAGTGCTCTTTGTTCTCCCAAATCCATCTTAGGAGCATTGAGGTGATACCAGAAAATATGTCCCACGCCTGTTCCATCAGGACCTAACGTAGGTGTTACATTTTGCGGTAGAAGACGTTGTGCAAAGTTGAGTCTTTCGAGTACACGGGTTCTCGCCCAGTATATATCAACATTATCTTCAAAAATCACATACACAAAACTCATCCCAAACATGGATGAACCACGAATATTCTTGATTTTAGGTATACCCTGCAAGTTGCTGACCAATGGATAGGTTACCTGGTCTTCTATAACCTGTGGACTGCGTCCCATCCATTCAGTAAATACGATCACCTGGTTTTCACTTAAATCCGGAATAGCATCAATCGGATTCTGTTTCACAGCGTAAATTCCATAAGCAAATAATCCTCCTGCCAATAACAGAATAATCACCCGGTTACGCAAAGCCAGTTCAATTAATTTTTGAACCATAATTTGATATTAATATTTGAAGCAATGTAGAAGCATTAGTTTGACCTCTTTTTTAAATCCATGCCACATTTAGTGCATTTACCAGGTTTATTGCTGGTGACATCCGAATGCATGGGGCAAGAATATATTTTCATCACTTCCATTTTCATTTTCTCTTTTGGAGAAAGTGTCAATGAGGTTCCACATTTTGAACATTTACCTGGCTTGTCACTAGTCATGTCCGGGTGGCTAGAACATGAATATGTTTGAACAGACTGCTCTTCTTCTTTTAAATCCATTCCACATTTTGGACACTTACCTGACTCATCACTTGCAACATCGGGGTGCATGGGGCAGGTATAGGTTTTCATTACTCCCATTTTCATTTTTTCCTTGGGTGAAAGATTCATTTTAGAACCACATACTGAACATTTGCCGGGTTTATCTCCTGTAATACCTGGATGCGCAGGACATTCATAAAGACCAACTACCTCCATTTTCATTTTTTCTTTTAGAGTAAGGTTCCTGCCACATTTTGGGCATTTCCCAGATTTATCCATAATCACATCAGGATGCATTGGACATATATATGTCTTTTCAACAGTTTGTCTAATTTTGTTCTTTTGTGTTGTTGGGTCCTGAGCAAATACTGAAAAAGATAAGATAGTTAGCGCTGCCATCATTAGCATTTTAATTGCTTTCATTTTTCATGATTTTATTGTTGTAAAATATAATACTGGCAAAGAGAAACGCCAATAGCCTGACAATTTGATTGCCTGGCACTACTAAGTCAACATTAAATTAAATAAGGATAGTTCTGTTAAGAAGGTATACGGGCGTCTTGCAATTTCGAGGTGGAGCATGACTTATTGGATACTCTTCACTTGAAGAGATATAGAAAATATCCGATAATGAAAAAAGGGATAGCGGTAAGTCAAGAATAGTGAGAGTAAAATTAATAGAAACTGATTCAGTAATTTTTTGTTCTGAAATGTTCTTTACAAACTTGTTTTCATCTTTACAACAGCCATTATCTTTTGTATCGGATTCCTCCATTCCACAATTTTCGCAAGTTTTGGAATCTCTATACATAAACCCCCAGTCGGCAAGTTTACCCATACAATAATGCATTCGTATAGAAGCCCCTGAGGAAGTACTCAGAAATAAAACTGCTACTATGAATGTGATAAACTTTTTCATAAACTTGCCTAAACAAATGTATAGTTTCTTTTTACAAATGGAGTTTAAAATTTTAGTTCTATGCTTAGCAATTCATCAAACTATGATTTAAATGAATATTTAATAGTTTAAAAATTAATTAATTGGCAATACATGGCTTCATTCACGGTTCTGAATTCTATAGAGCTTCTTTGTTTTACCCATCAATCTAAGGCCAGGAATACTAAATTGAGTATAAGTTTTGTTTCTAACCCAAACGGTACAATCATTACACCAAAAATATGTTTTGATTTATTCTCAATTTGAATAGTATGATACAAATCAAACTACTTATCATTTCGGCACGCTCTTAGAGATAAAGAAACGTAAATCTTTCACCCACCTTATGGATAGGATAAAAAAGCTATAAAATATCAATTTTTTAGCTTTTTTCTTTTCTTGGAAACGGCACCTTGCCCATCACCCTCATAAATTTGACTAGGGTGGTAAGTCGGAAATTCACCTCCCTTTTTCAATACGTTTTAGCATATCTACTCGTACATCACATAAATGTGCAAACGTAGATAAGGACAACTCGTGTTCCTCCCTGTATTCTTTGATGACTAAACCAACTTGCACATGATGATCATTGATAGCTTTATTCATCCTGCCAAATTACATTGAACAAAAAAAGCTTTGGCATACGATTATACACCAGTCAGAAATAAACGATTATTACGAATGCGAAATATCCTGCCCCTGAAATTTCTTAGCAGTATCAATTCTTTTTTGAGTGATAGAAAATCGTATCGTGTCTGCATGAAAGATCCGTACTGCACCTTCCTCTTCCAATAGGCTAAGACAGAAATAGATGGCTGACCAGTCAATCGGTAAACGCAAAATCAATTCACGTGGAATAAATTGGTATAAACTAGGTTGAGTAGATCCCTTAGCCATCTGTGCAAGAGCCGACAATATCAATTCTTTCTGTTCCATCTGCCGAAGATAAGGGTTGGAAAATCAAATGATAAAATGACGGGGAAACCTTTTAAACATTCACATATTTTTACACCATGCCGGAAAACTTTGAACTTCCTTTATGGTACAATGGAAAAAAAATCATGTTACCTGCTGAATTTCAGCCATGGGGATACACACACCGCATTACTGTCTATGTTGAGGACTTTCCATTTGTGTTTGAACTCGATGAAGAAAAAAATTATAGGACTATCGTATTGGAACAGGATAGAAAAAAAGCGGAGAAAATAGACCAACAATTATTACAGGCTATTGCGGAAACCTTGCAGAAATTATTTTCCTAACTATCCATTGATTTATACACTGCACTATCGAACCCTATAAAAATGCTGATATAACCTTCATCTTTAAAATGGTAACCGTATCGATAACAGAAAATAAAGTCCTTGTGCGTATGCGTATAATAATCCAGGTTAAATCCCTGTTTGATAATCTGCTCCCTTTTCTTTTTTACATACTCCTTATTCCCCAGAGCCTTACCCAGTATTAAAAAATTCTTCAAAAGAATTTTATTAATCTTTTTAATATCCGGATGGGTATCAGCCCGCCTGGGATTATGATGGGCTGCTTTGCATTGCTCATTACAGAACTTGGCATCCTTACGCATTTTAGGATCAAGTGCTTTGCCACAGCCAACATAAAGACAGTATCGTTTGGGTTGTAAGGCGTCTGTTTCCATTCATAAATCTAATCAAATATCCGTATCAGATACGGATATTATACGAAACGGATATGGATAAATACGGTTTACCTCATTTTGAAATTCAAGTTTTGCAATTCAAATCACACATCATGAAAACAAAAAACTTCGTTCAGTTGATCGGCTATCTCGGCAACGACCCCGAGATACATTTGACCATTACAGGTAGGATATTGGGTCGTTTACGATTAGCTACTGACTTCTTCCTTAAAAATGAAGATGGTACCAGTTCAAAAAAAACAACATGGCATGACATCAATGCCTGGAACAAACTGGCAGAAACCCTACCTGGTCAATTCATTAAGGGAAGCCATGTAATGGTAGAGGGAGAGATCCAATACCGCACGTTCCTTGATCATGAGGGTCACAAACGCTACGTAACCGAAATCAAAGCCGCCAACATCCTTAACCTCGACCGTTGACCCCAAATACATGCTTATGAAAACTGGCTCCATTAAATTCACCTACCGCACCCCCCAACCTCTCAAAGGTTGGGGTTGCCGGTTTGACTCTCTGACAGAACTACGTTTTGCAATTTCAGTTTTAGAAGACCATGCCTTGATTCGTTCCCCTCTTTCACTGTATTTCCATCCCGGTTCAGGTCAGTTGACGCATTTCCCAAAATTTGCCTATCGGAGATACACACCCGATTTCTTGATCCGCAATTACGAAACAAAAAAAGCCACCCTTGTTGAAATCAAACCACGGGCATTTGAAGACGAGTCTTCCCTGGCATTGCACCAAATGGTCGCAAACAATTACATCCGAACGCTGAAACTTGATTGGCAGTATAAAGTCATTTTTGATGACGAGATAATCCTATCAGCAGGACAACTAACCCATTACCATGACTGTCTGCAACTCGCAGTGAAAGACAGATTTAAGTGGTATGAAGAATACTACAAAAGAATAACCGGTAACCCACATTTAACTGCACACAAATCAAATGCAGAAATGGAATTTCTCATGCGTGGATGGTTACCTGAAAAATAACAACACCATGGCAAAATTTACCTACCATCAAAATTCGATCGCCTGTTTATATCAAGGTGAATGGCTTGATTCCATACTGGAGTTGCGCTACATCCTTTCAGTTGAAGAATCCCATTGCTGGTTGCGGGAAGATTTATCCATTTATTACAATCTGGATGAAGCGCCAGAAGGAATTAAAGGTGGCCTAAAAACATATACACCCGATTTTCTAGTACGGAATATCTACACTGGTAAAGCTACGCTGGTGGAATTAAAACCTTCAGCTTATGATGATCATTGGGAACTTCTCCGAAGAAGAAAAATCGCTGAAAATTTTATACAGTTCATGGGATTTGACTGGGATTTTAAAGTAGTCTTTTCCCACCAAATAGTATTGCCCCGTCGGGCCCAATTAAAATTTGATAATTTCCTCGACAAGTGGCGAATCGGATTTTCGCCTCAAAAATTGTATAAACTCGATTGCCAATCATTGAGCTATACAGATTTTGTTATGTATGGTGGCTCACAAGCAATCGTAACCTGATGACATCATCCGTTGCGACGCTTCGTTCATGGTTCTGTTCCCTGATATCTCTTACCCTATTTCAAATCGCTCATTGCTACAACCAGTAGAGAGCACATCCCCTGCACAGCCTTAAACAGGGGATGCGCTCCCTACTTATTAACAAAAAAAATATTGTATGCAACCCTCAGAAAATAATTGGAACATGGTAAGTGAAATCGAATTGGTTTACAGATCAAAAATTAAAGCAACACAAAGACCTTTATTAAGATCCTCAAATGATGTTTTTGAATTTTTATTGCAACATTGGAACCATGACAAGATTGAATTGATAGAAAATGCAAAAGCGATTTTCTTAAATACCGCCTGTAATGTTCTCGGACTTCTCGACATTTCAATGGGCGGAACTACCAGCACTATTGTAGACCCCAAGATTGTTTTTCTACCAGCTATTAAACTTAATGCCAATCGCATTATACTTGCCCATAATCACCCATCCGGCAGGGTAAATCCTAGCGCAAATGACCTTTTGTTTACAGAAAATATATGTAAGGCAGGAATGTTGCTTGAGATTAAAATTATGGATCACATGATCATCTCCAAAGACACTTATTACTCTTTTGCAGACGAGGGTAAAATCTGATCCTGTCGATTTCTTATCAACCCCTCCATTGGTATTGAGAGGGGATTGATAAAAAATCTCCATTACATTTTTTTAATTAAAAAACATTTTATGCAAATCACAGGAAGGATCACAGCCGATGCAAAAATCAACACAGTAAAAGGCGACAAAGAAGTCGTCAATTTCTCCATTGCTGTTAATGACCGCTACAAAGTAAAAGGAACAAACGAGGTAAAGGAGTTCGTCACATTCATCAATGTCGCCTGGTGGATGAGTACCGGAATCCTTAAAATATTAAAAAAAGGCGCGATCGTGACAGTTACTGGTCGCTTATCGTGCAATGCTTACATCGACATGAATGGCAATGCAAAGGCAAGTATCAATTTCAACGCGGATAAGATCGATCTGATCCATTCCAAAAAAGCGGAAGCAGTGATTGAAGCGGAGACTTCTTTGATTACTGAACCGGTTGCAGACCTGCCATTTTAATCACCCAAAAACACTTCGCAAATGTCACACGAAATCAATTTTAATGAAAACACTGGAAAGCACAGCTTCTTTTCAGTAAAGGAAACGCCCTGGCATGGATTAGGGCAGGTGATTGAAGATTATCCTACCAGTAAGGAAGCGCTTCAGTTTGCAGGGCTTGACTATAAAGTAGAAAAAAGAGCCCTCTTCACTTACGATAACGAAAACCAGGAGGCAGATGAAGAAACCGGCATTAAGATTCCCGAACTGGAAGTGCCTGATCACCACGCTACCATACGTATAGATACCGAAGAGGTGCTCGGTGTGGTTGGAAAGGATTACGAGGTAGTACAGAATGTTGATGCCTTCTCATTCTTCGATTCGATCATCGGTGGGGATGGTATTCTTTACGAAACCGCAGGCGCATTGGGAAAAGGCGAAAGGATATTTATCACGGCCAAGTTGCCAGGTTACATCAAAGTGGGTAATGATGATTGTATTGAAAAATACATCTTCCTGACCACATCACACGATGGCTATGGAAGCATCATGGCAGCATTTACACCTGTCAGGATCGTTTGTAACAATACCCTTAATGCTGCCTTGTCAAATCAAATCAATTCAGTAAAGATCAGGCACACCGCCAATGCAAAAGACAGGCTGGAACAGGCACACAGGTTGATGGGCATTACAGGTAATATTTCTGAAAAAATGCAGGAGGTATTTAACCAGTGGGCGAAGATCACCGTGTCTGATGCAGAAATGAAACAGTTGATTCAGTTTGCCCTTGTGCCAAACCGTGAAGCGCTTATGGCGCTCCAACAGGGAAGAACGGACGAATGTTCAACTTACTATCAGAATATGTGTGATGCAGCCTTCCAGTATGCCATGGAAAGTGATGCGCAGCAGATGGATACTACCCGTGGAACGCTGTTTGGTCTGTACAATGCCATTACCGGCTATTTTCAGAACGTTCGCAAATACAAGGATAACACCGCTAAGATGAAATCATTGCTTTATGGCGGACTTGCCCAGCAGCGCGGACAAACAACATTTAACCTCTGTACGAGTTTTGCAGCAGGTAAACAGGAGATCAGCTAAGAAACAAAGGGCTGCTTTTAAGAAGGCTACCCTTTTCACTAAAATTATCTAAAAAATAAAGTCATTTAATATGAAACATAATTTCCACGAAAGAAAGGCAAACAGGATTGACCATGCAAAGAAGCAGGCGAAGAAAAATGAAGAGCTTTCTGATTCTTTATTTGAAAAGGCCAGTAAGATGGCTTCTATAGTCCCCATGGGTCAGCCGATACTTGTCGGACACCACAGCGAAAAATCAGACCGGAATTACCGAAACAAGATCCACAACACATTTGGCAAAGCATTTGAAGCAGAGGACAAGGCAAAATATTACCACGATAAAGCAGAAACCATAGAGTCGAATGATGCAATTTCATCTGATGATCCTGAAGCACTGGCCAAGTTGAAGGATAAGCTCGCTTCACTTCAAAAGAGCCAGGACTTTATGAAAGCAGCCAATCAGTGCCTGCGAAAAAAAGATAAAGAAGGGTTTCTCAAACTCGAAATGGCCACAGAAGGAATGTGGGGAGAATTAAACTGCCCCAACAACTTCGGATTTCCACATTACAAGTTTTCCAACAATTCTGCGGAGATCAGGAGGATTAAAGATCGCATAGTACAACTTCAAAAGATACAGGCGCTTGAAACAAAAGAAATACGCATTGGCGACTCTACAATCGTCATTAATGTTGAAGCCAAACCGTGTGCAGATTTTATTCAATTCTATTCCACCGGAGGAAATGCGAAAAAAACTGAAATTAAATGGGTTCAGATGGTCTCCAACCCAGGGTGTATGGCAGCGGCATATTACCAATTATGCCATCTATATCGCAAAACAATTACTCACCGTTTAATCAATTAATATGCAAACGAATTTCTTTTCCCGGATCAAGCTACTAAATGTAACCGGCAACCTACGAATGAATATCCAGCCACAGGAAAATGGTGAACTGATTGTATCGCTCTTATTGGACACGTCACATATCAAGGATAAATCAGCGAAACTGATTCCGCCACTTGTATTAAAGGGTAGTGATAGTGACCTTGACAACGGATTTTTCCAAGCAATTAGCCAACCGGTTCAGACTACCCAATCACTCCTGGTAAACATGCAGCAGCATGTCGAAGCACTGGATAAAGCCAATAAAGAATCACGTATCGAAAAAGACAAACAGGATACGCAGAAAAAAGACAAGGATGGGAAACGGAAAAAGTTTGACGAACAGATGAAAAAAGTGGATGACTTAGTGAAGTTGAAAAAGATCGGTGAGGCCATCGGGCAGTTACCAGACCTGAAGCAATTCCCTGAATTTGAAACGGAGATCAAGAAGAAAAGCCAGGAACTGCGGGGACAGCATTCATCACTTTCCTTGTTTGCTGATGAAACTGTAATCAAAGGCAGCGAAGAAGATACAACCGAGGAAAACGAAGGCAATACTGATGTAGATGATGATAACAACGAAGACAACGATGAGGAGATCCTCGAAGAGAACGATGACAATTATGAGGATGAATACAACGCATAATTTATATACCGCTAAAACTATTATCCATGTTAATCAGTAATACTTTACCTCGTGTTTTTCTTTACGACCAGCAGGGTTCTAAACTGGTTCTTTCAGATCCTTCGATAACCATGCAACCAGAAGCGGTGCTGAATATGTACGCACAGACTTACCCTGAATTAACCACCGCCAAGATCGAAGGACCGGAAATCAAAAATGACAGGGTGGAATACATCTTCCAGGCAATGCTTGGCACAAAAGGATAACCATGAATAAAAGATGTAAAATAAGATTTGTAAAACCCGTTAAAAATCATTCGTTATGCCAGCAGTTAGCACAGATCGGGCAGTTCGCAGAAAGGTTAAACAAATTGCCGGACTCAGACGCAGTAAAAAAAGCAAAATTGCGTGCGGTACCTGTGGACCAGTTGCCCCTGATTTTTTAAGGCAGCAGTTCTTACCGATAACATTCAATAAGACCTCCAACGCTCAGAATTGGGAAAAGATTGAAAAGATGTTTTTTGCTTCCGTAAAACATTTATGCACCTTGCATAAAATTAATTTTATAAACGACCCTGATCTTTCTTTCCCAATGAACATTGCGGTTGCTTACCGCTTCTTAAAAAAAGAACTGGGAACCATTGATTCTTCGCTATACCTGTTGATCACGGAGAACAGGAATAAGACTACACTTGCCACCATTAAGTCACTGCACAAAGATTACGACCTGTTTTATGTGCCGTTAAACGCACTGGATGAATTGCACCGTGATAAGAACAAAGGCTGCTTTGATCTTGTGCTTTCAGTATTTGGTTATCTCAACCAACATGTCCGGTTGCCTTTGCTATGTGAAAACGATTACCTGAGTGGATGCTATGAGGCAATAACGGAGTGGGCAACCAATGCAGACAATGAACTGGAAGAAGCAGAGTACAACCGCTATCGTACCGATTTAAAAGCTATGCATAAAAAGATCAGCATTCTTGAAAAAGCGGTGCTTAATTCTTCCCATTTGGCTGCATTTAAAAAAAGGCTGAATGCATTTAAACCCTTTGGCAATACTGAAAGAAGATTAAAGGTGGTTGCTCGGAAATTTTATTCGCTTTACCAAGAGTTCCCAAACAGAAGTTTTCACAAAAATATTCATTGTGAACACCTGGAAGAAGAGGAAGGTGAACGAGGATATCCTGATCATTATTTTAGCTTTTTCTGGGACGACCATTGCTGGATCCACGACCACCTGGTGGAATACGTGAATTGCGACTTGCAGGAACGCTTAGAATTTGAAGTACCGGTATCAGTTCAATATTTTGACAGGAAGCAAACTTCGGTTACGCACGCATTTCCATTTGAGAACAAATTACTCACCCTGATGGACGAACTCTGCGCCGTCTTATATCGTTTTAATTATGAAAAACATCACGACTGATTTTACAAACATGCACCATCCTTACAAGGGACTGGTAGTTTACCGATCGGTAGAAGAAGCACCGGATTATTATGTGGAAGCCTATGACTTCAACGATGCTGGAAAGATGGTCAACCCACATCCACTGTCCTTGCAGGAAAGCCGGCAACTGGCGGCCACCTTACAGACTTCGTCAGAATTATCGGATAGTTACCTGCAATGCCGTGAGTTAATGCCTGCTAAACTCTTGTACACGCGTCAGGGTACCAACGGATTTGCAATCTGGTACACGCCTGCCATAACGCATTTTTTAGCATTTACACCGGACTTAAAAATACCGGATGGCGAATACCCGGTACCACCGATGCTATGGAAAGCATCCCGCACCGGTGTAACTGTGTTTGCGCTTACGAAAAATGAAACGCCGACCTTAAAAACTACGCTTTTTAAGGCTCCATTTTTCAATGTACATGACGATGGTAATGTCTGTATGGGAACGGTGGATATCGATATTGACCCACATACCCACTTGGAAGCATTTATGAGCAAATGGGAAGAGTATTTTTTCAATTCCAGGTTCTCCCATGTCCTGGGTGGTAAAAGCCCGGTAAAAGGCAACATCATTCAGCTCTGGCAATCCCTGAAAGATTCGCGCAGAAAATTTCCTGTTAGTTGTCTTCTAAAACATTCACTCACCCTTAAAAAACTGATCGCATGATTGCCCAAAAAACTGTCGTGCATTTTACGGACAACTACCTGCTGAACCCCACTAATCCAGTAACGGTAAATCTTATTGGCGCGGGTGGAACCGGAAGCCAGGTATTGACCGCACTGGCGCGGATGAGTCATTCACTGATCGCACTTGGTCACCCCGGTTTATACGTGCGGTTATTCGATGATGATGTGATAACAAAAGCCAACCTCGGTAGGCAGCTATTTTCTAAGGCTGAATTGGGGATGCACAAGTCCGCAGCTTTGATTGCGAGGGTCAACCGGTTCTTTGGCAGTAACTGGAAAAGTGTAGCCTCCAAATATGATTGGCTACCCAATCTGAAAGAGGAATTGTTTGCCAACATCACCATTTCCTGTGTCGATACAGTGAAGGCAAGGTTTACAATTGCTACTGTATTATCTAAACTGGAAAGGCAGAACAACGGCCCATATAAGCTCATTTACTGGATGGATTTTGGCAATGCGCAACAGACAGGACAGGTTATTTTTTCTACTGTATATCCGGTAAAGCAACCCGCTTCACAGATGTACGAAACAGTAAGCTCTTTGCCTTCTGTAACCAAACTTTTCCGCAAACAATTGAACGACGTGCAAGAAGATGATCAGCCCAGTTGTTCGATGAGCGAAGCACTTGCCAAACAGGATCTGTTTATCAACACCTCTATAAGTGCTTTGGGTTCATCTCTTCTGTGGAATTTATTCAGGGAAGGAATGACATTTTACCGTGGCTTTTTCTTGAATTTAAAACAGTTCTCTTCTAATCCAATTCCCATCACTACTTCCAAAACCTAAGCCATGCAAAACCTATTATTCATGACCATGGAAGTCGATCCGAATGACCCGCCACAAGATGGACCATTTTATGTCATAGAACGGTTCCACGAACCGCAATTTGTTGTGGATGAAAAGGGTAATATAAAGTCCTTTGTTACTTACCCTGAAGCACTCGCAGAAGCAAGAGATTGCCAGAATGGCTATGTGATTGCTTTTTAGATTCTATAAGTTGTATTTAGCTTCACAATCGCCGATCTTTATTTACACTCACTTGCCTAAAATAAAGGCAAGCCGCGCAGGATATTTCTACCCTTTCTACATTTACATTGTAATTCCGATAGAACCTGAAAAAAGGTCGCCGGGTGTTTCCGCATGGTAGCCGACTTATCGCCGGCTGCAAGATGTACAAACGTAATACGTTTGGGATCATTTGACACTCACTCGGAACTCGTTCGTGTTGTGATTGACTGAAAACAAAAGTGATGGACAAGGAAAAACGAATGATTCGAAACAAGATCATTACACTTCGCATGAATGAGGATGAGTTTTCAACCCTGGTCAAAAACCGCCAAAAGACCACTGAGAAAACAAACAGTAATTACTTACGCAAACTTGCCCTTCACAAAGCCGTAACCGTCAAAACCAGAAACACATCAATGGATGAGCTTTCCGCAGAATTGATCATACTGCGAAAAGAAATCAATCACATCGGCCATAATTTGAACCAGGCAGTCCATAAGCTACATACGCTGGATAAAATCCCTGAATTCCGTGTCTGGGTTACAGTTTATGAAAAGACAAGGCAGGATGTTTTATCAGTGACAGTAAAACTTTGTACTGAAATTCAAAAATGGTCAGACCAATGGTTGCAAGGATAACATTCCCGGCTTCAATTAGTGAAACACTGAACTACAATGAACACAAAGTTCAAAAAGGGGTAGCCATCTGCGTTGCAGAAAACAATTTTTTATTACCGATCACAGCCATGAATTTTTACCATAAACTTGATTGGTTCAATCAAAGGAATAAATTGAATGAACGCGCCACTACAAAAACAATGCATGTGTCCCTGAATTTTTCGCCATCTGAAAATTTTCCAGTCGACAAGTTAAATTCAATCGCACAGGATTACATGGAACGAATCGGATTTGGCGACCAACCCTATCTCGTTTACCAGCATAAAGATGCAGGACATCCTCACCTCCATATTGTCGCAACAACAATACGGGGAGATGGTACTCGGATCAATACCCACAACATAGGACGTAATCAATCAGAAATGGCACGCAAACTGGTAGAGGAAAAACATGGGCTCATAAAGGCGGGGACAACGTCAAATGAACTGGCCTTGGCTGCTCCCATTCAAAACAGGTTGGAATATGGCAAATCAGAAACCAAACGAAGTATAGCCAATGTGCTGAAGCAGACCATCAATCTTTATAATTATGTTTCGCTGGCGCAGTTCAACGCGATATTGTCCAAGTTCGGTGTAAAAGCAGATCGGGGCAAGGAAGGGAGCTTTACACACCGAAAAAATGGCCTTCTGTACCGGATGATCGATAAAGACGGGCAAGCCATCGGAATACCCATAAAAGCCAGCTCCATTGCGGGCAAACCTACCCTCGCCTATCTGGAGAATCGTTTTACCCTCAATGAAACCAATCGGGATGTTTTAAAACTGCAGCTCAAAAACAGCCTTGACAATTGCCTGATGCAGAGACCTACATCCCTTGACAAAATGATCCAATTTCTAAGCAGCCAATCCGTCCAAACGGTTCTGCGACAAAATGCAGAAGGAAGAATCTACGGTATCACATTTGTCGACCATAAAAACAGAAGTGTTTTCAATGGCTCAGAATTAGGCAAAGAATATAGTATAGTAGGCTTGGCTAAAAAACTGAAAACAGAGAAACAAAAAGTCATAAAGTTGATCCATACAGAACAAAAAAATGCAGAGAAAAGTGCGCAACAAATGGAAGGCCTGGTCAATGACCTACTTCAGACAGAACCTGGAACTCAGCATATCCCCTTCCAACTAAAGAAAAAGAAACGAAAAAAACAAAGAGGCATATAAGTAAATCTATTGAGCAATGGGAACAGGTGAGAATGAACAGGGTTTGCGAAAAATAGTGGACTTAAGCAGGTGGCTTTCCGTTGGCCTTCTGCTGATGCATTTTTATTACAGTTGTTATGCTGCCTTTGCAAATTGTGGTGTGCGTTCCTATTTATCAGACCATGTGTTACAGTCCATCGCAAAAACAAGGGTGTTCGAAAGCACCCTGAAAATCAAGTCGCTTATCTTAGTTCTCTTACTCATTTCCTTTCTGGGAGCAAAAGGTAAAAAAGACCAGGAGTACAAATTAAGTGCAATTATCAGGTGGATTATTTGTGGCTTACTGTTGTTCTACCTCAGCAACTTTCTTCTCTTATCAAATTTGAGTATGGTTACTATTGCCGCCTCTTATATCCTTACCTGTAGCACTGGATTTGGATTATTGGTATTTACAGGTGCCCGGTTGAGCCGCTTGCTCTTTGACAATTTGAAGCAGGATATTTTTAATGAAGAAAATGAAACATTTCCGCAGGAAGAGGTTCCGCATGTCAATGAATATTCAATCAACTTCACTGCACAATACCGGTTAAAAAATAAAGTTCGTAAATCCACAATATCCTTCCCCAATCCTTTCCGTGGACTTTTGGTAACAGGCAGTCCGGGTGCAGGTAAATCATGGTTTGTGATCCTTCCCATGATTCGCCAGTTGATCTCGAAGGGGTACACCATGTTCATTTACGACTTTAAATATGATGACTTGTCAAAAGCTGCTTATAACTGGTTGTTACAAAACACCTCAGCGTATAAAACGCCACCTGCATTCTACGCCATCAATTTTGATAACCTCGCCTGCTCGCACAGATGCAACCCCTTGGATCCAGATTCCATGTTTGATATCACCGATGCCACTGAATCAGCCAGAACAATTTTACTGGGCCTCAATACCCAATGGATTAAAAAACAGGGAGATTTCTTTGTAGAATCTCCGATCAACTTTGTAACAGCCATTATCTGGTTTTTAAGAAAGTATGAAGATGGAGTATACTGTACCCTACCCCATGTGATTGAACTAATGCAGGTGGAATATGATACACTGTTCCCTGTTCTAAATGCTGAACCGGAAATTGAAGTATTTGTCAATCCCTTTATCACGGCATTCCAAAACGATGCAATGGAACAATTAGAAGGTCAGGTAGCTTCCGCCAAAATCGGAATGGCCAGACTTGCCTCCCCCCAACTTTACTGGGTGCTCTCTGGTAATGACTTCACCCTCGATATCAATTCGCCCTGGCAACCAAAAATCGTCTGCGTGGGCAACAACCCCGACAAGCGTTCCATTTATGGAGCCGTCCTCTCCCTCTACGCCTCCCGCCTCATTAAAATCGTAAACAGAAAGGATAAGCTCAAAAGTGCCTTGGTTTTTGACGAATTCCCTACCATCTTTTTCAATGACATTGATGGGCATATCGCAACTGCCAGGAGTAACAAAGTAGCCACCATACTTGCCGCTCAGGATTTTTCTCAGCTAAAGAAGGATTATGGTAAAGATCAGGCTGATGTAATCACCAATATTTGCGGGAATATAATTTCAGGTCAGGTAACCGGAGAAACCGCTCGATTATTATCAGAACGGTTTGGTAAGATTGTCCAGTTGCGACAAAGTATGAGTATCAATAGTAATGATACCAGCATTAGCAAATCCTGGCAAATGGATAATGCCATACCCGCCTCCAAAATTGCCACCCTCTCCTCCGGTGAATTTGTAGGAATGGTAGCAGATAATCCTGATGATAAGATTAAGCTGAAAATGTTTCACGCAGAAATCCTACAGGATACCGAGGCAATCAACAGGGAGATGAGAGACTTTAAGGAAATCCCGCCTGTTTATAGTATTTCACAACAGGATATTCAGGATAATTTCTACCAGATCAAACTTGATATCCGGAGATTAATTGAAAATGTTGTTGCGAAACTTGAACATGAGTCTCAAACTCGTTAAAAGATAGCCGGGAGTAGATACTTTTGAGATACATTTTCCTTGTCAAACCCCCTCCGGTTGGTAAGGGGTATTGTCAAGAAAAATACAAGGATTAGATACATCTTAGCTCTCCTACAATCGAAGCCTATTCATCTTGGTGCAGCACCCAAAGCTGCTCCCCCAAAGAGGTAAAATAAGAATTACTCTCACAAATCACACTTACCTTTTGTTCAGTATCGCAAATAATATAGGTTTCTTTAAGATCTAATCAAGATCAAAGCCAATTGAAAGGCTCCTGTTTTTACACTACTATTTTTTATTATTTTGGCAATTCAAAAACAACCGTAATGTCCCATCAGAATATTCGTCTTTTCCAAGAATCTATTACGCAAGAACTAAACGTTACACAGAACCGTGTTCGTCATTTAATTGGAGATGCAAACTGGGGTGCTGAGGGGGGATATAAAGAAGCTATTTTGCGAAAAGTGATTGCTCAATTTCTTCCTGCTAATCTGAAAATCGGTACAGGATTTATATTGGGTAACAACGATCATTTACGCGGAACTGAAGGAAGAATATCAACACAACTGGACATAATAATTTATGAAGACAAAACACCCGTTATATTCAGAGAAGGTGATTTTGTGATCTTAACTGAATCAAGTGTACGTGCGGTAATTGAAGTAAAGGCAAGTATCATAAACTATTCAGCAGAGTCCGCAAATGCATTAAATAATATCATTACAAAATTAAACAGATTAAGAGATTTTCATGGTTTCAGAGAATTACCAGGGCAACGAAAAAAGTTTATAGGTGTATTTGTTTACAACTACAATGATACGTTTACGGCCAAAAGGGTTGATGAAGCATTAACTAATTCAAACGGCCTTATAAACCATATTTCTTTAGGACCAACCAATTTTATTAGGTATTGGGAAACTACTGAAGGTCTACATCCTCCTGTCAATAACAGAAACGGACGTTGTTATTTGAGATATCAATTAGAAAATTTATCATTCTCCTATTTTATCTCAAACCTGTTGCATATTGTATCAGACAATGATCCCGAAGACAGGTATTGGTTCTCATTTCCCATCGCCGGAACCAAAGAAATTCACAGGCTTGAACAAATTGTGAATCTTCCTGTCTTATAAATAAACGCACTGAATTCTTTACACAACTATCTCTATGAAACTTATTCTGGAACATGTGAAAAAGAATCGAAAAATCTGCTCAATGATTACAAGCTAATTGCGATCCCCAAGCATAAAACGATTATCGGTACAGCGCGAGAAGCATTCATTTCTGGAACAAAATCTACCAGAGTTTATTTCTTATCACTCTGGATAAATTTTGATTGTGAAAGTATCTGCTATTTTAAAATTCTTTTAATAGTTACAAACAGTACATTATTTCATTACAAAATGCATAACGAAATTGCTTACAAATGTTTACTTCAATTTTCTGTAACCCTTTATATTCTCCAAAATGTAGAAAGCACATTTCCATAGAACTACTTTGTATTTAACTGAATGATTTTAAAATCGAAACCCATACTCCGTATCTCTTTGCGTAATTCCAAAATGGAATATTTAGCGATGTTGGATTTGAAAAGTTCGACATTCCTTTTGAGGCTGCGGGCTGCTCCTGCAGTATCAGCGAATGCAAGACAAAAGCAAATATTTTTATTAAGTTTTTTCTCAAATACAGTTTTTAATCCGCGTGGATTAAAAACCTGAGTTGCCATTTTTTGCATAAAAGGGCTTTTGCTTTTTGCTCCACGCTTGACGGCTTCTTCAATCTGCTTTACATACACATAACCAGCCGTCTTATCCTGACTGATCCGTCGTGCAGCCATCAACACCTGTGAAGCAAGGTCACGGATCCTGTTGTCAAACCCTTTTTTTACATGGATGAGATGAACAAAGGTATCATCGAATTTCATTATGTCGCAAAACTCAATATTCTCAGGTGTGATCGTATCGAATACGTAGGTTTTGTCGCTCCCGATAAAATCTTCGTTGTAGTCCCGCTCTAAGCTGTGAACGGAAAAAGGTTCTGTCAGAAGTGTTTCATCAAGGCACTGAGCAATCATTTCTTTGCATTCTAAATTGAGCATTTCAATAAAATCAGGTTTTATCCTATACCAATCCCCGTCAATCAAAAAATAGGTCTGTTCGTTGTACGTGATCTCTCCGTGAAGGTGTTCAAAGAGGTTTCCACCCGTTAAGGTCTCTCCAGCCTCATCCCTGCTATATAAATAATTCTCGAGAAGCGAATACTTGAAATGGAGTTCGGTATCATGCAGCAGCCTCCCGGCTTTATTCAAACTCTTCAGTATTTCATCGAAGGACATTGGGTTATCAAACTCAACAGGGCTTTCCGAATTGGGGGAAATGAATGTAGAAGCAGTCAGAAACTTTTCAAAATCCTTATGGCAAAAATCAAAATCGGATAAGATACCAGCCTGGTAATTATTGTACAACAGCAAAATTAATGCCTCGTTGAGATATGCGATCGTCGCAGTATTGGTTTTCTTCTTTTTTGAGATTAGTTCAACGTGGTTGATGGAGAAATTGGCTTTCTTGTCTATGATCTCATCCAGCTTTGCTACAATTTTCAAAAACGTGGGAAAGTCGATTGTCTTGCTGATTTTGAATGAAGTTTTAGCAAGGCAGCCCGAAGTATTCCTCTTTAATTCCAGCTCGTTGAAACCAAAAAACGTAGTTAGGATTTTTTTATCAAGGTCTGCTTTCACCTCTTTATAAATAATACCGAATTGAGTATCGTCCGAAAGCCTTTGATCGCCGCGGTAAAATCTGCTCTGTCCAATCACGGCCCCGGTAACACCCCTGTTCTGAATGTATTTGATAACCTTGCTGTTTTTTTCAATCAGTCTAGTCAGGATTTCAATTCCGAATGTCTGGTCAGCAAACCGATCGATCTCCTGGGAAGCGAAACCGCCACAGATCGCAAAAATTCTTTGTTTGTACCCAACAAAAAGAATGAAAGCATGTGATACGTTGATGTAAGACCTAATAAAGGAATCTGGACGCAGTATCGGGCCGAGGAATGAACGCCAAGCTGGCGGGTTTTCATTCCTAGCTCTGTACAAACGCAATGAATACCCCGCAAATTTGGCAATATCCAGTTCTTCATCATATCGATCATCCTTTGTACGGGACATAATAAGTTCGACGATCTCATCATATGTTTCTTCCTTGAAAAGCGATTGATCAATAAGATAAATGCTTACTTGCATAGTTTCCTTTGCTGCCATGCACTTCGTTTTGATAAGGAAATGAGGTGTGTTAACACAGGATATTGGTCGGCAGGTTTGCCAAACAGGGGGGAATGGTAAATTTAGGTTTTTTTTTAATACGGCATAAGAATCTGAATGAGGACTTCTAGTTACTTCGAGTCCCATAAATGTTAAGTTTCCTGCCAGTTATTTTTTCTGCTTACTAAACATCACTTTTCGTTTCTGTATAGCAAATAAGATTTGAGCATTTTCGGGGCTAGCATTATCGTGTCCCTGATTAATACCAGCTAAAAGCATTATATCTGAAACAAACTGGTTCGAAAATTCCCAACTTCGGTTCACTAGCCTCACAAATATGTGGGGTTTTTTATTTCACGCTCAATTGGATAGAGCATCCCGACTTTAGTCGGGAAGGTCATTGGTTCGAATCCAATCCGGTTCACTAGCCTCACAAATATGTGGGGTTTTTTATTTCACGCTCAATTGGATA
>JACBFI010000008.1 GCA_013391385.1 Sediminibacterium sp. Gen4
TTACTCATGGCTATTTTAGGTTGTGGTAAACTGAAAATAACCAAAAAGGAGGCGAATAAAGCCTCCTTTCTTTTTTAAAATTTACTTTCACCGGACAGCAATGGCTACAAGCTACAAGTGAATATCTTGCAGCTTCTAGCTTGTGGCTTGCAGCGCATAACCTTCAGCCAATTTTTGTGCTTTTCTTAACTCCCTGATAATCAATTCCTCAATTCAAGTTTCTAAATTGCCCATAATTAACTAATTTTGCCAACTTGTATGAATAGGATCGTTGTCTTTTTATTGGCTGCTGGTTTACTGGTATCGTGTTCGAATAAGTTCTCAAAGGTTTTGAAGAGCAAGGATTACGAGTACAAATACAAAATGGCTGAACAGTATTATGCCAAGAAAGATTATACGAAAGCACAAGTGCTCTTTGAAGACATTTTTCCTTACGTAAAAGGTACTGCCCGTTATGAGGACATGTATTACAAGTTCGCTTATTCCTATTATTACCAGAACGATTTCATGAATGCTGAAAATCTGTTCAAGAGTTTTGTAGAGAATTTCCCGAACAGTACCAAAGGTGAGGAGTGCGATTACATGCGTGCGTATTGTTATTTCAGACAATCGCCCAAGATCGATTTGGATCAGACCAGTACGAATAAGACCATGCAGTTGATGCAGGCTTTTATCAATACACACCCTAGTTCTACTCGGGTACAGGAAGCAACGGATATCATTGATAAGTGCAGAGAGAAACTGGAAGCAAAAGAATTTAAAAGTGCGCAGTTGTATTATAACTTAGGTTTTTACAAAGCGGCTGCTATTGCTTTTGGAAATGTATCGGATAATTTTCCGGATTCTAAGAAAGCAGATGAATACAAGCTTCAAGTGATCAAATCTTATTTCCGTTATGCAGAGATGAGTTATGAAGAAAAGCAGATAGAGCGTTTTCAGAAAGTGATCGAAGAATGTGAGGATTTTTCAGACCGATATGCAGATAGCAAGTATCTGGAAGAGGTCAACAAATTGAAATTACAATCAACAAATTATATTAAAAACCAGAAAAATGAGCAAGCTAAGAAGGCAAATGAGCGCTAATACCGCTAGTGTGGTTGAAACCAAAAGCCTGATCTCTATTAAAGAGAAAACAGGTAATCTGTATGAATCAATCGCCATTATTGCGCGCAGAGCTAACCAAATCAATGTTTCATTGAGAGAAGAGCTGCACAATAAACTGGAAGAGTTTGCCAGTCATACAGACAGTCTGGAAGAGATCCATGAGAACAAAGAGCAGATCGAGATCTCAAGAGCTTATGAGAAAATGCCTAATCCTGCTATTCTGGCAACTCAGGAATTCATGGAAGACAAGATCTATTACAGAAAGAACAATGATAACGATCTGTTCAGATAAGATCGTATCCCGGTATAATTTTATGAAAAGCGACAGTTATTTAACTGTCGTTTTTTGTTACTTTGAGGGGAGATAGGTGAAATGTCAATGGTGAGTTGTGAATGGTGAATGGTGAATGAGGCGAGAGATTCATAAATCCGAGTCATCATTGGTAAGGCAATATCATTTTAGCCGTCATTATGTAGGAAATAAAAAACATTCACCATTCACAATTGACCATTCACAAACATGCTTAAAGGAAAAAAAATACTCGTTGGCATCACAGGAAGTATCGCTGCTTATAAAACCATTACATTGGTTCGCTTACTCATCAAAGCAGGTGCTGAAGTAAAAGTGGTAATGACCAATGCTGCAAGAGAATTTGCTTCACCCGTTGTACTCTCTACACTATCTAAAAATAAAGTTGTCAATGACCTGGTAGAAGGTGATGAATGGTCTAACCATGTCATGCTCGGACGCTGGGCAGATGTATTTGTGATCGCCCCACTCAGTTGCAACACCATGGCTAAAATGGCGAATGGATTATGTGATAATGTTTTATTAGCGGTGTATTTATCTGCTACTTGTCCGGTCGTACTGGCACCTGCCATGGATGAAGACATGTGGCATCATCCCTCTACCCAAAGAAACCTCGATCGGTTGGTGAAAGATGGTAATCAGGTCATCAAGGTAGGAAACGGTGAACTGGCGAGTGGCTTATTTGGAGAAGGAAGAATGGCTGAGCCGGAAGAAATTTATCAGTACCTGATCGAACATTTTTTTCGTACCGAAGAATTGAAAGGTAAAAAAGCCATTGTTACTGCCGGGCCCACTTATGAAGCGATAGATCCGGTTCGTTTTATTGGCAATCATTCTTCCGGTAAAATGGGTTTTGCAATTGCGGAAGAATTATACCTGCGTGGTGCGGAAGTGGTGTTGATCGCAGGCCCTACCCATCAAAAGACCAACTATAAAGGAATACAAGTACGCGCAGTGGTATCGGGTGATCAGATGTATGAAGTAGCTACCCAAGAGTTTAGTGATGCGCATATCGCAGTGATGTCTGCAGCGGTTGCAGATTATAAACCTGTTAGTGCAGCAACCGATAAGATCAAAAAGAAACAAGATGCATGGGAAATTGCATTGGTGAAGAACAAAGACATCTTATTGCAACTGGGAAAAGATAAAAAGCAAGGACAGTTTTTAGTAGGCTTTGCATTGGAAACAAGCAATGAAAAAGAAAATGCATTAAGTAAGCTGCAGTCTAAGAATGCAGATGCTATTGTGCTCAATTCACTGAATGATAAAGATGCCGGATTTGGTATTGATACCAATGACGTTACTATTTTTCATAGCAATGGAACCGAAGTAAAGACAGGCATAAAATCAAAGAAAGCAGTAGCAAGTGATATTGTTTCATTCATCATAAAACACCTACATGCGTAAGAATTGGATGATCATGATTGTGTTTGCTTGTTTGGGTCTTGCCGTCAAAGCGCAGGAACTACAGGCAAGGGTTACTGTATTGTCGAATAGAGTAACCACGAATATTGATCGTAAAATATTCACCACGCTACAAAATCAATTGACTAATCTGTTGAACAATCGTAAGTGGACAACGGATGCTTACAAGCAAAATGAAAAAATTGAATGCAGTTTTATCTTGAATATTGAAAGTGTAGTAGAGCTTAATATTTACAAAGCAACTTTGAATATTCAGGCAGCCCGTCCGGTGTATCATTCCTCTTACCAGGCAGCTTTAGTGAATTTTCAAGATCCGGATGTAACATTTAAGTACCTGGAATTTCAGCCGGTAGAATTCAATGAAAACAGAGTGCAGGGAACGGATGCAACAGTAGCCAATCTGACCGCAGTCTTTGCTTTTTATGTGTATACCATTCTCGGATTGGATTATGATTCTTTTTCACCCAAGGCAGGAGATCCTTATTTCAGAAAGGCACAAAATATTGTTGTCAATGCGCCCGAGGGAAGAGGTATTTCCGGATGGAGAATTTTTGATGGATTGCGCAACCGATATTGGTTGAATGAAAACCTTATCAATACTCGTTACAATAGGATACATGATGTGATTTATGGTTATTATAGGAATGGGTTAGATAATTTATATGATAAAGAAGCCGAAGCCAGAACCGGTATTTTGGATGCATTGATTCAATTACAGTCTTTTGGTAAAGAGAATCCAAATACCATGATCCAACAATTTTTTATGCAGGGGAAATACCAGGAATTGGTAGGCATCTTTAAAAAAGCCCCATCAGCAGAAAAAGCAAAAGCTGCAGAACTGCTGAGTGAGTTGGATGTGATCAATGCAGCAAAATATAAAGAGGAGTTGAAACGATGAAGAAATTATTGCTTTGTTGTTTAGCGGGGATCATCATAGGATGCTCAAATGATATGGATGGTCGTATCATTCCCATGGATAGCATGCAGGTGATCATGTGGGATATGATGAAAGCCGATGAAGTTTTTATCAGAAAGTTAGTTGCTGATACGAATGCAACAAAAAATAAAGAAGATGTGAAGTTGTATGAAACGGTCTTTCGCATTCATAAAATAAGCAAGGATCGTTTTTTTGAGAGTTATCGGTATTATGAAGCACATCCACTCTTAATGAAAGAGATCGTTGATTCGATTGATGCTAAATCAAACCGTGAGCGTATTGAACGCTACAGTGGTAAAAGGAAGAAACCTTAATATTGCAGGCTATGAATAAAGTATTTGCAAGTGCAGAAGCAGCGATACAGGATATACAAGATGGAGCAACGCTGATGCTGGGCGGATTTGGATTGAATGGGATTCCTGAAAATACCATTGCTGCATTGGTAAAAAAAGGAGTGAAAGAACTAACCTGTATTTCCAATAATGCAGGTGTAGATGATTTTGGTCTGGGTTTACTCTTGAAGACCCGGCAGATCAAAAAAATGATGAGTAGTTATGTGGGGGAGAATGCAGAGTTTGAAAGACAGCTGTTGAGTGGTGAATTGGAAGTAGATCTGATTCCGCAAGGAACTTTGGCAACACGTATTCAGATGGCGGGAATGGGTATCCCTGCATTTTTTACTCCAGCAGGCTATGGAACGGAGATCGCAGAAGGAAAAGAAGTACGTGTATTCAATGGGAAGCCGCATCTCATGGAAATGGCGTTACATGCAGATTTCGCTATTGTGAAAGCATGGAAAGGGGATACTTTAGGAAATCTCGTATTCAGAAAAACGACACGTAATTTTTCTACTTCTATGGCAAAAGCAGGCAACATCACCATCGCAGAAGTTGAACAGCTCGTTCAACCCGGCGAATTAGATCCTGATGAGATTCATGTTGCAGGTGTATACGTGCATCGAATCTTTGAAGGAGCGAATTATGAGAAGCGAGTAGAAAGAAAAACAGTTAAATTAAGTGAAAAGTGAAAAGTGAAAGGTGAAAGGTGAAAAGAAGAAATTATCTTTTACAACCGTTTCACTTTTCACCTTTCACTTTTCGCAAAAAAATCTCCTATGGCTTTAGATAAATTCGGAATAGCAAAAAGAATCGCGCAGGAATTGCGGGATGGGATGTATGTGAATTTGGGGATCGGTATTCCTACCCTGGTATCCAACTTTATACCGGAGGGGATGACGGTGATTTTTCAGAGTGAGAATGGTATTCTTGGTATGGGACCTTATCCTACAGATGACCAAGTAGATGCAGATTTGATCAATGCAGGTAAAGAAACGGTAACCGTAATACCCGGCGGTGCTTTTTTTGATAGTGCAGAAAGTTTCGGAATGATACGTGCCGGCAAAATTGATTTGACGGTATTGGGAGCTATGGAAGTAAGTGAGAAAGGCGATATCGCGAATTGGAAAATACCCGGTAAAATGGTGAAAGGAATGGGTGGAGCCATGGATCTGGTGGCCAGCGCCAGAAATATCATTGTTGCTATGATGCATACCAATCCGAAAGGAGAAAGTAAACTACTTCCTGCTTGTACACTTCCTTTGACGGGTGTGGGCTGTGTTAAAAAAGTAGTGACAGAGCTGGCAGTACTGGATATCACAGAGCAAGGTTTTGTGTTGTTGGAAAGAGCGCCAGGTGTTTCAGTAGAGGATATCATCGCTAAAACAGCAGGAAAACTTATCGTACCTGATCATGTACCAGAGATGCAATTATAATAGCGGTTTGTTTTGCAACTTTTATCTTAGAATCTTGTTTATCTTTTTATCTAATCATCATCAATAAAAATACAACCTATGAGTATTCAGGCTGGTGCAGTAGCACCTCAGTTCTCTCTTTTTGATACCGATAAAAACAAAGTATCATTGGCTGATCAGAAAGGAAAAAATGTAGTCGTACTATTTTTTCCATTAGCATTCACCGGTGTGTGTACCGCCGAGCTTTGTAATGTAAGAGATAATATCGCTCTTTATAACAACACCAACGCCATTGTATTTGGTGTATCAGTGGATTCATTGTTCTCGTTGGGTAAATTCCGTGATGAACAAAACTTGAACTTCCAATTACTGAGCGATTTCAACAAAGAAGCTGCAAGTGCTTATGGGGTACTTTATGAAACTTTCCCAGCTTTTGAAATGCAAGGTGTGAGCAAACGTGCCGCATTTGTGATTGATAAAGAAGGAGTGGTTCGCTACGCAGAAGTATGTCCAACCCCTGGCGATCTTCCCAATTTTGAAGCTATTCAACAAACACTCAATAGTCTGAATTAAGCTGTTTTTATCTGTTGACAAGTCCGCTGTCTATGAAGTTTGGCTTAAAAACCTGCTTCCAGACAGCGGATTTTGCATTTATGGGGTCATTTTAACGTAGGTTTTTGCTTAAATCGACGGCTTTGACTATTTTAGAGTATTATTAACCTATGGGAAATCGTTACACAGTCATCTTATTGATTTGTATGATGCTCGGAAGCAGCTACGCTCCCGACACAGTTTCCTATACCAACAACGGAATACCCTTTGGAGAAACTGCTTCCAAAGTCACCCGTTTCTATCCCAACCCTGCTACCACTGTCATTAATTTTGAGTTTGACAAGACTGTTGATAGAACCTATACTTTATTGATCACCAATTTTCTGGGTAAGCGCATGACGGAAGTGAGGATTACTGAATCGAAAATCACGGTGTCGTTGGATGATCAGTACTATCGTGGACTGTATATCTATCAACTAAGAGACCAAAGCAATCGTATTATTGAATCCGGTCGTTTTCAAGTGGTAAAATAACCACTTCGGGGCTTCTCTTTTTATTTTCCTTATATTTATTCTTAACCTTCGGGTTATTTTTTTATTAATACCAAAGCCATATGAAAATGCTGCTACGTAGCGTAATGCTATCGCTCACTTATTTTCTTTTCTTATCTGCATTTGCACAAAACAAGACTTCTGGAGTTGAGTGGAATGCGGGAACTTTTTCCAATCTAAAATTCAGATCCATCGGTCCGGCAGTGACTTCCGGTCGTATCGCTGATTTTGCTGTGAATCCTGCCAATACCAGTGAGTATTATGTTGCCACAGCAGCCGGTGGTGTTTGGAAAACAACCAATCACGGTGTGACTTTTCAACCTGTATTTGATGCACAAGGATCTTATTCAATTGGTTGTGTTACCATCGATCCCAATAATAGTAATGTAGTGTGGGTGGGCTCAGGAGAAAATAATAACCAGCGTTCTGTTTCTTATGGAGATGGCGTGTATAAATCTGAAGATGGAGGTAAGACTTGGAAAAATATGGGTTTAAAAAACTCTGAGCATATTGCCGAAATCATTGTAGATCCTACGAATTCCAATATTATTTATGTAGCTGCTTATGGACCTGTTTGGAATGAAGGAGGAGATCGTGGTGTGTATAAATCAGTAGATGGCGGACAAACATGGAATCTCATCAAATCAGTAAGTGCTTATACCGGTTGTAATGATTTGGTAATGGATCCTCGTAATCCGAATGTATTGTATGCTGCTTTTCATCAACGCATGAGAAAAGTATTTACATATATTGGTGGTGGACCTGAATCAGCACTCTATAAAACAACAGATGGCGGTACTACCTGGAAAAAAATCGAAGGTGGATTTCCAAGTGGGGAACTGGGAAGAATCGGATTGGCGATCAGTCCTGTGAATCCGGATGTATTGTATACCGTAATAGAAGCTAAAGACAATAAGGGGGGCATTTATTTGTCAAGAGATAAAGGTGCGAGTTGGGAAAAGAGGAGTGGTTATGCTACTTCAGGTAACTATTATCAGGAAATTACTTGTGACCCTGTAGATGTGAATCGCATTTTTATTACAGATGTTTATTATAAAGTGAGTGATGATGCAGGTAAATCTGTCTACAATCTCGGAGAGATCAATAAACATATCGATAATCATGCTATCTGGATCGATCCTACTGATACCGATCACCTAATGGTAGGTTGTGATGGGGGCATTTATGAAACATGGGATTTTGCTAAGAGTTGGGATTTCAAATCCAATTTGCCGGTTACACAGTTTTATAAAGTAGCTACGGATAATGCATATCCATTTTATAGTGTACATGGTGGAACACAAGATAATTTGAGTTTAGGTGGACCAAGTAGAACTACATCTGCGAATGGTATTGTAAATGCTGATTGGTACATCACTTCTATTGGGGATGGTTTTGAAACACAGGTCGATCAATCCAATCCTGATATCATCTATGCCCAAAGTCAATACGGAGGCCTTGTTCGTTTTGATCGTAAAAGTGGAGAATATCTTTCCATCAAACCATCCGAAGGAGAGAATGAACCAGCTTATCGTTGGAACTGGGATGCGCCATTACTCATTAGTCAGCATGATAATGCTCGCTTATATTTTGGTGCCAATAAATTATTCAGAACAGATGACAGAGGCAATAGCTGGAAACTGATCAGTCCAGATCTTACACGTCAAGTAGATAGGAATAAATTTGAAGTGATGGGCAAAATATGGTCAGTAGATGCCATCGCTAAAAATGGAAGCACTGATATCTTTGGACAGTTGACGACTATCGCAGAATCAAAATTCAATCAGAATATGATCTGGGTAGGTACTGATGATGGATTGATTCAACTGACGATAGATGGTGGAGCCAACTGGACAAAATTTGACAATCTTCCGGGTGTGCCACCGATGAGTTATGTACATCAAATTATCGCATCATTACACGATGTGAATACAGCTTATGTTTGTTTCAACCAGCATCGTAATGGCGATTTCAAGCCTTATGTTCTCAAGACAACCGATGCAGGTAAAACATGGAAACCCATTCAATCGAATTTACCACATAGAGGAAGTGTGTATACCATTGCAGAAGATCATATTGATCGTGATCTGTTGTTTGTAGGCACTGAATTTGGTGTATTCTTCTCGAATAATGGTGGACAAGAATGGACACAATTAAAAGGAGGCTTACCGGTAGCAGCTGTACGTGATATGGAAATTCAGCGTAGAGAAAATGACCTGGTAATCGCAACATTTGGTCGTGGGTTTTATATTTTGGATGATTACAGTGTATTGAGAAATTTCAAAAAAGAAACACTCAATAAAGACGCTGTGATTTTCCCTGTAAAAGAAAGTTTGATGTTTATTGAAAGATATCCATTGGGCTTACGCGATAAGGGACATTTGGGTAGTAGTTATTTCAGTACACCCAATCCATCTGTTGGTGCAGTGTTTACTTACTACGTAAAAGATGACAGTAAAAAATTACGTGATCTTCGATTGGAACAGGAGAAGGCAAAAGGAGAGAAGGGAGAAAAAGTATATTATCCTTCTATGGATAGTTTACGGATGGAAGACAGTCAACCCGATCCTTATTTGTTATTTACCATTCGAGATAAAGCCGGAGATGTGGTTCGTCATTTAAAAGCACCGGCGAAAAAAGGCTTACAAAAAATTGTTTGGGATTTCCGTTATGCTACACCGGCACCTGTGTTGGGTAGGGTAACACTTGCCCCCGATCAATTATTTGGCGGAGAAGAAAAGGGACATCTGGCTATGCCTGGAGAATATACTGTTTCACTATCTAAATATGAAGACGGTAAACTGACTGAACTTGCAGGCCCTGTTACTTTCACTTGCAAATTGTTACAGCAAAGTAGCTTACCGGTGAACATGGAAGAGAATGTGAAGTTCTATAAGCAAGTTGCTGCACTCAGAAAAGCTGCCAGCGCTACTACGGATATTTTTAATAATATGCGTAGCCGATTGAACAATATCAATGCAGCTACAAATGATATGTTAGCAGCACCAAAATCAATACTGGAAAAAGCCTATGCATTGATGCAAGAGTTGAATAGGATCGGTATTCAGCTCAATGGTGATCAATCAGTAGCAAGAAGAGAATTTGAAACCGTACCATCTATTAATGGAAGAATAGGAGATGTTGAGGGCGGTATTTGGAATTCTACATCTATGATTACCGAAACATTCAAAAAAGATTATGCAATCGCTTCTAAAGGATTGACAACTGTTCTAACTGCCATGCGAAAACTAGATACTGAGATCAAGGCATTGGAAAAAGAACTGGATCTGAATAAAGCACCTTACACACCGGGTAGATGGCCTGAGTGGGAGGGAGGTGAAAAGTGAAAGGTGAAAAGTGAAAGGTGAAAAGCTGTGTTACTCTGTGCCTAACTCTGCGTAACTCTGTAGTAAAATAAACCACAGAGTTGCACAGCTTTTTTTATAAAGCAGACATCAGAAATCAGACATCAGAAATCAGACATCTGCATTCCCTCTATCTATCCGTAACCTCCACAATTAAAAATTTCAAATAGTTGGTATTCTCCATCCCCCAAATAATCGGGTGATCACTGGCTTGTGCCTGGAATGTAACTTGTCTGATCTTTTTGCGAGCATCTTTGGCAGCCATTTCGATGGTCTGTAAAAAAAGTTCGGGTTGAACGAGATTGGTACAACTGGAAGTCACTAAAAATCCTCCATTGCGAATCAGTTTCATACCTCTGAGGTTGATCTCTTTATAACCTGTAATTGCTTTTTGAATATTTTCTCTGCTCTTGGTAAAGGCAGGTGGGTCTAACATCACTACATCATATTGTCTGCCATCCTTACCCCATTGTTTTAATACATCAAAAGCATTCATCGCTTCGAACTTACAGATGCTATCAAGTCCGTTTAAAGCTGCATTTCTATTGGCTTGTGCCACTGCATTTTCAGAAATATCCAAACCCAAAACCGATTTTGCTCCGTAATGTGCAGCATGAATTTCAAAAGTGCCGGTATAGGTGAAAGCCCCTAATACTTCTGCGCCTTTTACTATGTGCTGAATGGCTCTTCTATTATCCTGTTGATCTAAAAAATAACCTGTTTTTTGTCCGTTCTCAATATCAACATGAAACTTCAATCCGTTTTCCTGGATGATGATATTAGTATCGAAAGGGGTAGATAAAAATCCTTTCTGCTGAACTAATCCTTCCAGTTCGCGAACGGGCACATCATTTCTTTCATAAATACCTTTGGGGGTAAAGATGGATTCCAGTGCTTTTACAATGGCAGGTTTCCATTGATCCATTCCATATGACAAGGTTTGTAAAACAAAATAGTCATTGAATTTATCGATAATGAGTGCAGGCATTTGATCGGCTTCTCCAAAAATCAAGCGGCAATTTTCTGTGTAACCGATTTTTTGTCGGTACTGCCAGGCATTGGCAATACGGTCATGAAAAAACTGGTCATTGATCTCTTCTTGTTTGCGGGTCAGCAATCTGACCATGATCTGCGATTTCGGGTTTGCATATCCTCTTCCGGCGTATTTCCCATCTGCATAATATACATCTACAATATCTCCGGCTTCGACAGGTCCGGTTAGCCTGTCTACCTCATTCCCAAATATCCAAGGGTGCCCGTTGGCAATACGCTGGGCGATTTTTTTTCTAAGATATACTTTCGTCATGCCGCGAAGATAGTCCACACCCTCCAAGCCCTGTTCTTTGGCAGCTAAAAACCTGAAAAACAGGGCGTTTGACTGACAGGAAGCCTTGATTTATCAGGCAGACTGTCAATTTTTCCCTTTTCTTTGCATCGGCAAAATTTTTGACAGTTTTGCCCCGAAAAGTATTCAATCAATTAATTATGGAAGAGCAGGCAACAACACAGACACCCGTGAACGAAGAAACACAAGCCAATATTGATATCAATGCCGATGAGAATGCAGCAGGTACTTCTCATTTGAATGAGCCGGTAGCAGAGGAAAATCAGTTGGAAAAACTGCAGGCTGAGTTACAAGAGCAGAAGGATAAATACCTCCGTCTCATGGCTGAGTTCGACAATTTCAGACGTCGTACTGCCAAAGAGCGTATTGAGCTGATTCAAACAGCCGGGAAAGATGTGATTGTTTCATTGCTGGATGTGTTGGATGATTGTGATCGTGCAGAGAAACAATTGCAAAGCAATGATGATATCGCTGTGCAAAAAGAGGGTATTCAATTGGTCTTCAATAAACTTCGTTCTAACCTTCAATCTAAAGGAGTGAAAGCCATGGAAAGTATCCATGCAGAGTTTGATGTAGAAAAACACGAAGCCATTACAGAAATTCCAGCTCCAACTGAAGAGTTAAAAGGAAAAGTACTGGATGAAGTCATGAAAGGATACTACCTCAATGATAAGATCATTCGTTTTGCAAAAGTGGTGGTAGGGAAATAATGTTTGATGTCTGATGTAGGATGTCTGATTTGAATTATATCAGACATCCTACATCAGACATCCTAAATTCAAGAAAGATGGCTAAAAGAGATTTTTACGAAATATTGGGTGTGGGCAAATCAGCTTCTGCCGATGAGATTAAAAAAGCTTATCGTAAGGTAGCTATGCAATACCATCCTGATCGTAACCCGAATGATAAAGAAGCAGAAGAAAAATTCAAAGAAGCTGCTGAAGCCTATGAAGTACTGAGCGATGCGGATAAGAAAGCCAAGTATGATCGTTATGGACATGCTGCTTTTGGTCCGGGTACCGGCGGTGGTGCAGGTGGGTATAGTAATATGGATGATATCTTCAGTCAGTTTGGAGATATTTTCGGTGATGATATGTTCGGAAGTTTCTTTGGTGGTGGAGGAAGGAGAAGTAGTGGTGCTGGAAGAGCCCGTGGACAAAGAGGAAGCAACTTGCGCATCAAACTGAAATTGAATTTTGAAGAAATTGCGAAAGGTGTCACCAAGAATGTAAAAGTGAAGAAACATGTCTTGTGTAATACCTGCGGCGGTAATGGCGCAAAAGATAAAAATAGTGTTCAGAATTGTGGAACCTGTGGTGGTAGCGGACAAGTGAGAAGAGTGACCAATACTTTTCTTGGACAAATGCAAACCGTAACTACCTGCCCAACTTGTAATGGCGAAGGGTCTACTGTAACTGCTAAATGTGGTGGTTGTAAAGGAGAGGGTAGGGTGTATGGAGAAGAAACCATTAGCATTGATATTCCGGCAGGTGTTTCTGAGGGAATGCAGTTAAGCATGAGTGGAAAAGGAAATGCAGGAGAGCGTGGTGGATTTGCAGGAGATTTAATCATTCAAATTGAAGAAGAAACACATCCTGAATTACAGCGCGACGGATTGAATGTTGCTTATGACCTTCATATCTCTTTTCCGGATGCTGTTTTCGGAACACAAGTAGAAGTGCCTACCATTGATGGGAGAGCAAAAATTAAAATTCCGGCCGGTACACAGAGTGGTAAAATATTCAGACTCAAAGGCAAAGGATTTCCGGAAGTACAAGGGTACAATAAAGGAGATCAATTGATTTATGTAAATGTTTGGACACCACAGCAAGTGAGCGATGAAGAGAAACAGATATTGGAGAAGCTAAGTCATAGTCCCAACTTTAAACCTCAACCTACCAAAAGCGATAAGAGTTTCTTTGATCGCGTAAAAGAAGCATTCAGTTAATCTGATTTTCTTTTTTTCTTTGGCGGGTTGTAAAGTTGAATAGCTTTTTCCAACAAATGTTGAAATTCCTGTTGCAGGATATTGTTGGGTGAGACAGTATGTTTACTAAACAAAGCCACATCTTCCAACTGAAATCCATGCGTGGATTTTGATTTTCGTAGGATATTCCCAAACATGGCAACAGCGGCGGCAAAACGATAGATGCTATCAGTGCGTTTTATTTTTTGTCCGCGATAATTGGCTGTAAAATTTTGCTCTTTTTGATTACCACTCAAAGGGTCTTTATATCTTAGTACTACTTCTGCTAAAGGTAAATTTGCAGAATTGCTGCTGTCTTTCGCAGGAATGATTTCAGCGATTGCCATGATGGAATGCCCACTGCCTATTTCTCCTCCCTCTAATGTACTGCTGCTATCTTCTAAAGCAGTTTTTTTATTGTCAAATCCAATCAGTCGATATGCTGCAACAGTTTCCGGATTGAATTGAAGTGTAATGGATGCATCATTTGCGACAGTAAAAATATTTTTGGTAAACTCTGTTACCAATACTTTCTCAGCTTCTCTGATTTGATCGATGTATGCGAAATTGCCATTACCTTTTTTAGATAGGGTTTCCAGTTTACTATCTTTATAATTCCCCATTCCTACACCCAAACAAGTGAGATAGATGCCACTCATTTGATAACGCGTGATGAGTTCTTCCAGTTCCTTTTCGGATGATTGTCCAACATTGAAATCTCCATCAGTGGCCAGTATCACCCGATTGTTGCCTCCTTTGATAAAATTTTTCTTTGCGGTTTCATAAGCCAACTGAATGGCTCCAGAGCCGGGTGTGTCACCTCCGGCAGATAAAGAATCAATGGCTTTTTTGATCAGGTCTTTATGTTGTCCACCAGTCGGTGCCAATACCATCGCCACTCCGCCGCCATATGTAATGACAGAAACAGTGTCGATAGGTCTTAAATTATTGATGAGTAAACGAAACCCGGATTGTAATAAAGGCAATCGATTGGGCTTATCCATCGAGCCGGAAACATCAATCAAGAAAACCAGATTGGAAGCCGGGACTTCATGAAGTGGAATGGTAGGTGCTTGTAATTGTAAGAATAATAGTTGATGTTTAGGATTCCATGGACAACTACTATGTTCATACGCATATGAAAATCCTTTTTCTATTTGTAGGCTATTGGGGGGAAGTGGTAAGCTGAAATAGTTCAGCATTTCTTCAATACGTACTGCATCTTGTGGAATCATCATTCCATTATTGATGAATCTTCTGATATTGCTGTAAGAGGCATTATCGATATTCAAAGAAAATCCTGTTTCAGGAAATGTGTTAGTTTTCATCAACTCATTCTCGATGATGCCGGTATAACTTTCTCCCAAACCCAGACTATTGATGACAGAGCCTGTAGAGAAATTTTTTACAATAGAAGATTTATAGTTTTTATACAATTTCGAAGTGCCCGAACTTGATTTCATCTGTAGTAGTTGAAACTGTCGGCTGTCCACATATATACTTAATGGATCATAGCCATCAAAGCTTAAGTGGATGCTGTCTTTTACAGAAGGTATCGGTATACCAAAAGATCCACTTCCCCCCGAATGAAAAATGAGACTAGGTTTTGAACTGATTTTTATTTTGACACCACTCAATAAAACACCTTGCTCATTTCTGATCTCACCGCGTAAATAATATTGAGCGTGTGCAGTATGGGTCACCGATAGCAATAGCAGTATCCAAATGAATGAGCGCATTTGGCAGGGGTTTACATAACAAGTTAACGTAAAAATGCTGCTACTCGGTATGTACAAGCCGTTAAAGCCTTGTTATGCTTCGTCTTTGAGCTGATAGATTTCGCGAATATTCCTACCCAAACCATCATAATCCAGTCCATAACCAAGTACAAAACGGTTAGGGATGGTAAAACAACAATAATCGATCTGTACCGGATACTTCATGGCATCAGGCTTGTGTAGTAGTACGGCCACTTTTAAAGAGAGTGGTTGTTGATTGACAAGTTGTGGCAGAAATTCACTGAGTGTTTTACCGGTATCAATAATGTCTTCCAATATTACAACATGTCGGTTATTGATCTCTGTATCTAATCCAATGGCAGTAATAACATGTCCGGTTGATTTGGTACCCTTGTAAGAAGCCAATTTAATAAAGCAGATCTCAGCTTCAATTGATAGCTCTTTGAACAAATCAGCAGAAAACATGAAAGATCCATTCAAGATGGAAATGAACAAAGGTTTTTTACCCTGATAATCTTTATCCAATTGAGCTGCCAGTTCTTTGATCTTTTCATGGATCAATGTTTCCGGTAAATAGGGAATGAATTCTTTGTCATGAACTTTGATTACCTGCATGGATCTGTTATTTTGTAGATTTCTTTTTTGTTCCTTTATTGATCTCTGTTGGGGAGCGTAACAATAATTTTTGTCCGGCAGAAAGCTGACTGTCTTTTTTCAATTTATTATACTCTAATAAACTATCCATTCTAATGCCTTCTTTCTGACAAATATCATGTAGATTTTCACCTGCTGTTACTTCATGAAAATCAGAAGCACCTCTTTTTTGTTTTTTCTCGATGAACAGTACCCGATCCATATCAAGGATGTCCATTTCTGTTAATTCATTGAACTCAAAAAGTTTGCTCAAGCTAATATCATATTGATGTGCCAATGCCAGTAAAGAAGTACCCTCTCTGGCATGTACAGCTTTTGTGTGATTGATGGTAAATACGCCTTCAGGATACGTAACTATTTTCTTTTCTTCAGCAACAGTGGTTGTTTTTCTATCCGCCTCTTCTATGGGCTTTATTTTTTCAACACTAGTATTAGCTGTCTGAAGCTCTGCTTGTGGAGCCTCTGTTTCCTCTTTTACTAACGTTGCTTTTTGAGTATCATTTTTAATAGCAGATTCATTTTTGATGGCAGGTGCAACTGTTTGTTCAGTAACCACATTGGCGGCTGTTGTATTTTGTACCGTTGCTACAATGGGGGCCGTTTTATTTTCCATCATGGCGATGCCCTGAATGGTGTATTGATTCAATTGATAGTCTTCAATGACGCGTAATAATTTTTCAGGATAGGTTTTATTGGTGGCATAACCTGCTCTTTTCAATCCGTATGCCCAACCGGTAATATCGGTTAGTTCCAATTTAAAGAGAAAAGAATAGTGGGGACGTGTCTTTAAAAAATCAGAATGATCGCGGTAAGATTCTTCCGCTGATTTGTATACACGGAAACATTCACCTTTGGCATCATCATCCTGGAATATTTTGTCTCCGGTCCATTCGGTTTTACATTTGATACCAAAATGATTATTAGCATTTTTAGCCAGCGTACTTTCACCAAACTGTGATTCCAGAATACCCTGTGCCAATTTGATGGAAGCAGGAACACCCGTACGGATCATTTCCTGAATGGCAAGGTCTTTATAGCTATTGATATAAGCTTCTGTTCTTTCTTTCACACCGGCAGTCTGTGCAACTGAACTTAACAGTGCAGCGTTTAGCAGTGTGATCAATACGAAGATTTTTTTCATGTCGTTTTCTTTTTTACCATCAGTAATCCGTCTCTGATGGTGAGTAAAACCTGTTCAGTTCTAGGGTCTTGTTTCACATGTTCATTGAATGCATGTATGGCTTTGGCATTCTTTCCACTAATAGGGTCTTCCAATACCTGTCCGTGAAACAGCACATTATCCGCAAGAATGATACCATTTTCAGCTATACGTGGAATCAATTGTTCATAGTAACCTATATATCCTGTCTTATCTGCATCAATAAAAACCAGATCCCATGGATGATTCAGCGTAGGAATGATTTCCCCCGCATTTCCGATGTGCAAATGTATTTGATCCTTTCTGTAGCTTTTGCTAAAATAGTTCCGGGCTGTTTGGGCATCTTCCTCCCTGCATTCGATGGTATGGAGTTCTCCACCGTTCTGCAGGCCTTCTGCCAGACAAAGTGCACTGTATCCGGTAAAAGTTCCTATCTCTAAAACGTATTTGGGACGTAGAATAGTACTTAAGAAAGCAAGGAATTTTCCCTGAACCTGTCCGCTCAGCATATGGGCATGGGGGTGATGGGCTTTTGTATACTCCTCAATCTCCGTCAACAGCGTATCATCAGCCGTGGTAAATAGCTGTGCATAGGCTTCTGCCTCCGGGGAAACAATCAGGGGGGTAGACATGGGGCAAAGATAGGGATAGCTGATGGTTCATGGCTTATGGTCGCCGATAGCGGATAGTTCATAGCTAATGGCTTATGGAATATGGACCATTTGCTATGAACTATCAGCTATGAACTATAAGCTACTTATCCCCTTTCTTCGAAATCAGCATCAACCCTATAAAAGTAATGGCTCCATTGATGATCAGGAGTTCCAATCCAATTTCGAAAGATCCGAATATTTGTTTTTGAAATTTATCCAACATCAGACAGATCAATGGAGATGCGATACAAATAATAGGCACCAGTTTATCATTCACTGAACGTTTCAATAAAATACCGAAAGTAAAGAGACCTAATAATGGTCCATAAGTATAAGCAGCTACTTTTAGTATGACGCCAATCATACTGCTGCTATCAATCCATTTATACACCATCACAAACAACAAGAATATTCCGGCAAATACCAGGTGTACCCTTTGTCTGATTTTTTTCTTTTGTACATCTGTCCAGTCTTCTCTTCTTTGTAATCCAATGATATCAATACAAAATGAAGAGGTCAATGCCGTGATGGCACCATCGGCACTGGGGAATAAGGCTGAGATCAGGGCTATGATGAATATCACAGATACCAAACTTGGCATATGGTTGAGTGCAATTGTAGGGAAGAGTTTATCTCCTGTTGCAGCTATTCCTTGTGCATCGGCATACAAGTGTAAGAGTCCACCAAGGAATAAGAACAAACCGATGACCGCCAACATAATAAATCCTAAAGTCACTACATTCTTTTGTGAGTCTTTCAAAGTCTTCACAGAAATGTTTTTTTGCATCATCTCTTGATCCATACCAGTCATGGTAATGGTTACAAAAGCACCTGCAAGAATTTGCTTCAGGAAAAAGAAACGACTTTCGGGTTCAGTGAAGAATATTTTTGAATAGCCTTTATCGCCCATGGCAGCAAAGCTTTCAGAGATACCCATATCCAGCTGACTCAAAATATACACTACGCAAATCACCAGTCCAATCAACATACAGGAAGTCTGTAAGGTGTCGGTCCATACGATTGTTTTTACACCTCCTTCATACGTATACAATAAGATCATCGCCAGAATGATGAGGGTGGTTGCCCAGAACGGTACGTGAAAACTTTCTAGAATTGCATCTTGTAAAATGCGCACTACTAAATACAGGCGTGCAGTGGCACCCAGTGTTCGGGATAAGATAAAAAACGATGCGCCCGTTTTATAGGAATTCACTCCCAAGCGAGAGCTTAGATAGTTGTAGATGGAAGTGAGATTAAGTTTATAATACAATGGTAATAATACAAATGCTATCACCATATAACCGATCAGGTAGCCCAGTGTGATCTGCATATATGCAAATGATTCTTTGGCCACAGCTCCGGGAACACTTACAAAAGTGACACCACTCAATGAAGTACCGATCATACCAAATGCCACCAGCATCCAGTTACTATTTCTGTTACCGATAAAGAAAGAATCGTTGTTACTATTTCTTCCGGTATACCAGGCAACTACCAATAAGATTAAAAAGTAAATGATGACAAATGAGAACAACAGGAGTGGGGACATATCCAAAGGGTTTATGGCGTTAATACGATCGTTCCCGATAAAGATAGGGGTTGTTTGCGTTTTATTGCAGGTTTTAGCTGGTAAAATTCATAAATAAAATACATCGTTCAATATTCTATAAACATATTCCTGCTTACATTGCGACGTAAATTCAAATAGATGCAGGTAAAGCATGTTGCAGTTTTTTGCGGTTCAAAAAATGGAAATAATCCTCTTTTCGTAGCAGATGCTTCAAGATTGGGTAGGTCAATGGCTGAAAAGAAAATAACACTGATCTATGGTGGTGGTAATAAAGGATTGATGGGTGCTATTGCCAATGCAGTAATGGAACATGGAGGTAAAGCCATTGGTGTCATACCGGAAGTGTTATTGGAATGGGAACATCAACACGAAGGCATTACAGAATTACATGTGGTGAAGGATATGCATATCCGTAAAAAAATGATGTATGAATTATGCGATGCTGCCATTGTATTACCTGGCGGTCATGGTACATTGGATGAACTGTTTGAAATGCTTACCTGGAATACTTTGAATATCCACAATAAAAAAATTATCCTGCTGAATTCAGCAGGATATTATGAATCGTTGATTGATCATATTAAAAAAATGACCGAAGAAGGTTTTCTGTATGAAGACTGGCGGAAACGTTTGATTGTGGCCGACAGTGTAGATGAAGCGCTTACTTCTTTCGATTGAGATACATACCAAATCCCGCTCTGAAAACAGGTAAAGGATCATTGAACTGATCACGATAAGGGGAATTGATATTTTGTAACACATCAATCATCAGTGTTACATAAGAATATTGTGAGCCAACCATTCTGGAACCATAACCAATACCTACCAATAAACTTTCTGCACTGTAGTTGTATTTAAAAGTTTGTCCCGATATCACATTCTTTTGTGAGGAGTTGATCCAGTTGTATTCAGGTTGGACTTGCACATGTAGAAAATTCACCGGCCAAATACGTAGAAATGTACCTGCTCCATAATTAAAATTCCGAAAACGTGTATTACTGAAATCAGAAGCATTTTGTGAAAAATAATTCACGTTCAGTGCTACGCCTGCATCTAACCAGTTATTGAAACTGTATCCGATTTCCGGGTTGACACCTACATTAAAAAAACGATTGCCTAAAGAAAGATTGACTGCGGCACCCAAAAAAGTATTTTCTCTTTTAAACTTTCCTTTCTTTTCATCTGCTTCATTGTTTTGTGCCATAGAAGACAAGCAAAGAAGCAAACAGAGAGAGGTTAACAGTATACTGTTTTTCATAGTTGCAGGTGTTTCATCAAAAATACGTTACTAGTTGAGGTCAAAAATCTTTCCGGCATTTAAAATATTGTTAGGATCAAATGCTTTTTTGATCTCTCTCATCAAATACATGTTGGCATCACGGAACACTGTAGATAGATATGGCTTTTGAATCAAACCAATACCATGTTCACCACTAATGGTTCCGCCTAATTTTTGTACCAGTTCGAATAAAGCCCGTAATGCTTGCGTCATTTCTTCATTACCATGACTATTCTTAATGGTAGGGTGATTGATCCTGATATGCAGATTACCATCACCGGCATGTCCATAACAAACAGCATGGAAGCCATATTGTTTACCCAATTCTTTTACTCCTTTGATCAGAGCGGGTAATTCGGCACGAGGTACTACCGTATCTTCTTCGATGGTATAACCACTGGTTTTCACCGCTTCTGCTACACGGCGACGTAGTTTCCAGAGTTCTGCTTTTTGTTGTGCGTCATCTGCAAAGAATATCTCTCCGGCATCAAATTGCGTCAAGAGTTCTGCAATGGATTCCATCTCACTCATCAATACATCCATATTGTTGCCATCTACTTCAATGATGAGATGTGCTGCAATAGAATCATCAACAGGAACAGCGGTACTGTCTACCATTTGACTCACAATCTTCAATGCATCAATCTCTACCAATTCCAAAGCACTTGGTACAAAACCCGCTCGGAATATGGCACTTACGGCTTCACTTGCTTTTTCCAAAGAAGCGAATGGTACCAGCATCAGCAGATCATATTTTGGGAAAGGAATCAGTTTCAACACGATTTTGGTGACAATACCCAATGTACCTTCACTACCCACCATTAACTGAGTAAGATTATAACCTGTTGAATTTTTCAAAACATTGGCGCCTGTCCAAATGATTTCTCCATTGGGTAAAACCACTTCAAGATTCAATACATAATCTTTTACCACGCCATATTTTACAGCTTTTGGTCCACCACTATTTTCTGCGATATTTCCACCGATGAAACAACTCCCTCTACTACTGGGATCGGGAGGGTAGAATAAACCCTTTTCTTTTACAGCATTTTGTAATACTTCTGTAATCACACCGGGCTCAGTGATGACCTGTAGATTTCTTTCATCGATAGATAGAATACTGTTCATTCTTTCTGTCGATAATAATACCCCACCCAAATGCGGTAACGCGCCACCACTTAGACCTGTACCTGCACCTCTTGGAGTTACAGGAATACGGTCTTGGTTGCAAATTTTCATGATGGCGGCAATTTCTTCAGCCGTTCTAGGTTTCAATACGACTTCCGGTAGAAAGAGCAATTGCTCCGTTTCATCGTGCCCATAATGATTCAGATTTTCTTCATCTGCTAACACATAAGCATCCCCAACAATAGATTTGAATTTTTCTACATGTGCGGTTGTAATCAATCCCTTTCCGGCTATAACCCCCATATCTGAATAATTTTGGTAAAAATAATTCCTGTCAGGCACAAGTATGCAGGAATCTGCGCTTTTGCGCTGAATTTTTTATAAAAACTTCAAATTTTTCATCAAGAGCTCATAAAATTCGCCAGAGTATGTTGGTTTTTTTGAATATCGTACAAGAATTTCCGCAAACGATTGATGAACTATAACGTGTAGATATTACATAAAAGAATTGGTGAAATGATTAAACGGTTAATTTTGCCGAACTAACTAACGATTGTTCGTATATGACTGAATCTATGACCCAATTGAATCTGCAACAAATCACAGCATTAGGTTTAACCGGTACCCATCAGCTTCATTATCAATTAAGTCCGGAAGTATTGACTGAGCAAGCCGTATTGAGAAATCAGGGAACACTGAATGATACAGGTGCTCTCTGTATCAATACCGGAGAGTTCACCGGTCGTTCTCCTCAAGACAAATTCATTGTGAAGGACAGTATCACTGAAAATACCGTTCATTGGAACAATTTCAACATTGCCATTGAAGAAAAATATTTTTTCCAGTTGAAAGAAAAAATGATGCAATATCTCAATGGTAAGGAAGAACTATGGGTTCGTGATGCTTATGCTTGTGCTGATCCTGCTTATCGCATGAATATCCGTGTGATCAATGAGAATCCATGGAGTAATTTATTTGCTTACAACATGTTCCTTCGTCCAACAGAACAGGAACTGGAAAATTTTCAACCTGAATGGCACATCATTCAGGCACCTGGCTTCAAAGCCGATCCTGCAGTAGACGGAACACGCCAACATAATTTTGCGGTTGTTTCATTTACACACAAAACCATTCTGATTGGTGGCACTGGCTACACCGGTGAAATGAAGAAGGGCATTTTTACCATCTTGAATTATGTATTACCCCATCAGAAAAATGTGTTGAGCATGCATTGCAGTGCCAATATGGGTAAGGATGGTGATGTAGCTATTTTCTTTGGTTTAAGTGGAACCGGAAAAACGACCTTGAGTGCAGATCCTAATCGTAAACTGATTGGTGATGATGAACATGGTTGGACTGCCAACAGCGTTTTCAATTTTGAAGGCGGTTGTTATGCAAAGACCATTGACCTAAGTGAAGAAAAAGAACCGGAGATTTATCATGCGATTCGTCCGGGTGCATTGGTAGAGAATGTTGGTTTTGAAAATGGCACCAATAAAATTGATTTTGCGAGTAAAAAAATTACAGAAAATACACGTGTAAGTTATCCGCTTCATTTTATCAGCAATGCTGCTGAACCCAGCATTGGAGGGTTACCTAAAAATATCTTCTTCCTGACTTGTGATGCTTATGGTGTTTTACCTCCGATCAGTAAATTAACGCCGGGACAGGCAATGTATCAATTCATCAGTGGATACACAGCCAAAGTTGCAGGAACGGAAGCCGGAGTTACTGAACCTAAGTCTACTTTCAGTGCATGTTTCGGCGCACCTTTCTTGCCTTTACATCCTGGTAAATATGCTGAGATGTTGGGTAACAAAATGAGAGAACATGAAGTGAATGTTTGGATGATCAATACCGGATGGAGTGGTGGTTCTTACGGCGTTGGTAGCAGAATGAAACTCAGCTATACCAGGGCTATGATTACAGCAGCTTTGAATGGTGATTTAGATCATGTTCAATTTGAAGCACATCCAGTTTTTGGTATGATGATGCCTGTAAGCTGTCCGAACGTGCCTTCAGAAATGTTGAATCCACGTAATACCTGGGCTGACGCCAATGCCTATGATGCAAAAGCAAAAGACCTGGCACAACAATTCATCAATAATTTCTCTAAATATGCAGCCGGTGTAAGCGATGAAATTTTACAAGCAGCCCCTCATGCTTAACTGCTGAAGGGTACTCTATAAAGATACTAAACTCGGTCTCTTCGATTGCTTTGTCTGTTTGAGTGAAATCCCGTCCTCGTGGCGGGATTTCTGTTTTGGTCGATGGTCCATAGTCCATAGCCCATGGAGGATATCATATAGATCATAGTTTCTTGCGCATAATCTTAAAACTATACGCAATAAACTATATGCCATGGACCATGGACTATGGTCTATGTTCTCTCCGATGTAACTCAAAATAATACCCGATCTGAATAAAGTCCCTACCTGTTTCATCGTTGATTTTGTAATCAAACTGGTGAAGGAATCCTAATTGAAGTGTTGTTGTTGCAGAAGTTTTGTATTGAAGACCTAGCGCCATTCTGTTTCTCTCAAAAAAAGGTTCTCCATCTGTGAGGAAGATTTCATTATTGAAATATACTTGCCATGGTTTTGTTTGTGATGTTGATGAACCGAAAGGATAGGAGACACCGAATCTATACCTGAATCTATTGCGATAACCATTCGAAGTGAATCGTAACTCTGCACGATAGCGTTGCTCTATTTTAAAATTCCCTAATGATTGTGTCAATAATACCTGTGGCCAAATTCTGAATTCGTCATTGTTCTTTGGTTTCACAAAATTACCACCCTCTTTATAGGTTTGATAAGACCCCGCGGCTAATGACAACATTAAATTATTATTCGCTTTGTAATTAACTCCTCCTTTGTACTCATAATAATGAAACTGATTGTACAATTTCAGAGAACGAATCTGACCTTCACCAAATACACTCCATTTTTGATTAATACTATAACGGAGGTTCAAGATATTCCAAGTGCCGATATCAAGCCCCTGTGCTTTGAGAACTAACGATGTAACAAAAAGTACTAAAACAAGGAATAGTTTTTTCATGTCAATACTCACAAAATTATTAGTAAATCACCTTACAACTCACCTAGTGTAACTCCGTGTTCAACTCTGCGTAACACTGTGGTTATACCAATACTATTTTTTGAATTCAATGACATACTCAGACATATACTTCCCTAAATCCGAGTACTTAAAAAATAAACGAGCTTTTTTCCCCAAACGCATGCTGGTTCGTTTTGCTGCAATATCCTCAGGGGTATTCAAAGGTTGTAAGGAAGGATACCACAATACATGTCCGGGTTTCTGCAATAATAATTGTGGGGTACTCCATTGTTGTGAATGATCATCTTTACCTAGGTCTTTGTGTGGATTGAATGAGATATAGAGTTTATCACCCACCCATGATTGTCCTTCTACACGTCCCATTAACATCACCCAACACTCCAAGTATTCATTCCAGCTAACAGAGGGTCCCCAGTGAAAGCCACCTTTAGGCGATGAAGCGGCGCCTCCTCCTTTTTCTATCGGTATCTGAAGTGATGCGATGGGTTTGCCTGTTCCATCCCAAGGAGCATGGAAGCCTTTGCCATCCCAACGTTTCGCTTTTCCTTGTGGATGATCTAAATCCGTTAAAGCGATTTTCGCAATACTGATACATTGTCCACCCCATTCTTGTTTTGCATCATAGCTGAGTGAATCATAACTATCCGGATAACCATATTCACCATAAAACAAATAGAGATCATTACCCACAGCTACCGCTGAAGGATCGCCTACACCACCTGCAAAGGTTTTTGAAGTATTGTGTGGTTTCAGGATCATGCGTGGTTGTTTATCTTCCAGAAACAATCCCTTATTCTCCCAACTCCATCCACCATTGGTAGATTTCATGATACCAATTCTACAAACAGCAGCAGGGGTGATTCTTTCTGTTAATCCTAATGGCCATTTATGATCTATATATCCTTCTTTTGTTGTACTGTCATAGGGTAATGTTTCCGGATAATTTTCATTGTGATAAACAGCATACAATGTTTTACCGGTTTTGTCTTTTGTATCCTGATACACGGTTTCAAACCAAACAGCACCATGTAATCCGGGTTTCCCTTTGGCTGCATTTAAGGGCATTGTAGGGGCTATGTAAGCAGATGCCGGACTTGCGAACACTTCATCTGCATTTTTTCCTGAAGCAAATTTTAAATCATGTGCTTCACCCCAAACCGGGTCTTCACCATATTTACCGGGAAAGATGCGGAGTGTATCGCCTATCCAAGCCTCAGCCATATTACAATCCACAAAATTGTTGAAGTGAAATGTGTCAGTGGCAGTCAATGTAAACTCAGGAAGTTTCGTGGAGGTTGATTGACAAGAGATGAGGAGCAAAAAAGGAAGTAGGCGTTTCATCTTTCTCATTTTGCTTCCTAAGTTATTTATTTATTGCCACTGAAAGCACAGAAATACACAGAATCATTCAGTGGATTTCTGTGCTTTCAGTGGCATTTTTAATAACCAAAGTACAGTATCCCGCAAAAGAAAAAGCCACAGATATATTTGCAGGGGCAAGCGTATCTGTGGCTGTATGAAAAAGGGTAGCTTTTAAAATAAACCAAATAGCATACCATCTACTTTGCTAATGATCTCTCCAAAATGCTCCTCACTTTCTGCGAATTTATTTTTGTCGCAATCAATTACCAGCAATTGACCTTCTTTATAACCATCAATCCATTTATTATAATACTCATTCAATCGTTTCAAATAATCCAAACGAATATTCTCTTCATATTCTCTCCCTCTTTTTTGGATTTGTGCTACTAGTGTAGGTACGGATGCTTTCAAATAGATCAAAAGATCCGGAGGTTGTACCATGGTTTTTAAGGTCTGAAAGAATTGATAATAATTATCAAAATCGCGTTTGCTCATCAGTCCCATCTCATGCAGATTGGGAGCAAAGATGTTGGCATCTTCATAAATGGTTCTGTCTTGTATGACAGTTTCAGTCCCATGATGAATATCCAAAAGTTGATTCAATCGGCTATTCAAAAAATAGATCTGCAGATTGAAGCTCCAGCGAGGCATATCCTCATAAAAATCCATCAGATAAGGGTTGTGATCAACATCTTCAAACTGAGGAATCCAGCGGTAGTGCTTACTCAACATCTCCGTAAGCGTCGTTTTACCCGCACCGATATTTCCGGCTACGGCTACATGTTTTGGTTTCTTAGGTTTCGCCATAAAAATGAAAATACGAAAGTTGGGAGAATTGGGAGGAGAATTTTGGTGTGAGCTTATAGCTTATGGCAAATAGGTCATAGTAGCACCCAAAAAACACCATCATAACTCATAATTTACTATTCGCCATGATCTATATGCCATATGCTAGAGACTAATAATCCATCCCCACCGCCGTCCTCACCAAGCTGAGCGTTTTACTGGCACTGTCTCGGGCTTTGTCTGCGCCTTGTTGGATGATTTTTTTTAGTAAGCCTTGGTTTTTTTGAATATCGGCAGCTTGGGTTCTGATCGGCTGGATAAAACGGATCATATCTTCTGCCAGTTGTTTTTTCATATCCCCATAACGAATGATACAGTTTCCGGCACTACTGTTATTGAAATCGTCTTCGAATTTTTGAACAGTATCCGGAGTACTTACCAGCTTCATGAGGGTAAAAAGATTTTCGATATAATCGGGTTTCACTGCGTTAGGCTCGGCCGGACCTTGATCGGTCTTTGCTTTCATGATTTTTTTGCGAATGCTCTCGTCTTCATCAGCCAGGTATAAGGTGTTCATTTGGTTTTCACTCTTACTCATTTTTCCTACACCATCGAGACTTAAAATTTTCACCAATTCTCCGCCGTAGTTAAATGCATATGGTAATGGGAGCACTTCACCATACCTGTGATTAAAACGTTCCGCATAGTTGCGAGCCATTTCAAGGTGTTGTTCCTGATCTTTTCCGACCGGCACTTTCACAGCGCGATGAATCAGGATATCCGCAGCTTGTAATACCGGATACGTCAATAAACCTGCATTGACATTATCGGGTTGTAGTCTGACTTTCTCTTTGAATGTGACTGTTTTTTCCAACTCGCCTTTATAAGCCATCATGTTCAAATAGAGATACAGTTCAGCTATTTCAGGAACATCACTTTGAATGTACAAAGCAACTTTTTCAGGATCGAGTCCACAAGCAATGTTTTCTGCGATCACACGATGTACACTATTCTTCAATTCTTTTGTATCGGGATGTGTGGTCAGACTATGCCAGTTTGCAACAAAAAAATAACAATTGTATTCGTCCTGCATGCGCACATAGTTGCGCATCGCTCCAAAATAGTTTCCTAAATGCAGAAATCCGGTTGGACGGATACCGCTTAAAACAACCTCTTTATTCATGGGGCGAAGATAAGGAAGAGAAGCTACAAGCTGCACGCTGCACGCTTCAAGCTTTTTTAGTGGGTTGGACTCGAATAAGCTCATCTGAAGCGTGCAGCTTATAGCGTGAAGCTTGTGGCTTAAATCCTACTGCTTTCCCAAGAATGAATTTTCTATATGCCTCCCAGAAAGGATATTTGTAAGGCGAGATAAAGCAAGTTTGGTAAGCTTTTAGGTTCTGAAAATCAAGAAATCAAAAAATCAAAGATCCCTCAACGATATTATCCTCACCCATCGAATACCTCAAAGGCGTTGGTCCGTTGAGGGGTGACCTATTGAAAAAAGAGTTGCAGATTTTTACGTTTGATGATCTTTTGCATCATTTTCCGCATCGGCATATTGATAAGACGAAAGTGAGTAAGATCAATATGATCAACTATCAAACCGACTTCATTCAAGTAACAGGTATTCTGCAGCAGTTTGAGATAATTGGAGAGAAAAGAGCCAAGAGATTGGTTGCTTATCTGAGGGATGATACCGGTGCATTGGAATTAACTTGGTTCCAGGGCATTAGCTGGGTGCAGAAAAATCTGGTGCCCGGACAAAAATACCTGGTATTTGGTCGCACCGGTTTTTTTAATGGGAGACCCCAAATGGTACATCCGGAAATAGAGCCTTTTGTGTTAGCTAAAGCGGATGGGAAAGATTATCTGGAACCGGTATATCCTGCAACCGAGAAACTCAAGGCAAGGGGTTTGAATGGCAGGCAATTGGCTAAGTTGACTTTTCAGCTTTTCTCACAAATCAAACCCACGGATATCCCTGAAAATATTCCCGAAGACATTTTCAAAAAGCTGAAACTCATGAATCGGTATGAGGCTTTTTCGAACCTGCATTTTCCTGTATCACAAGAAGCCTATCAATTGGCTTTGCGACGACTAAAATTTGAAGAGTTTTTTATCGCTCAAATTCGGTTGAATCTGGTTCGCTTGCAAAGACATCATAGCAGTAGAGGCGTTGTTTTTGAAAAAGTAGGGGAGTTATTCAACGACTTTTATAATCATCACCTGCCGTTTGAACTAACAGGCGCACAAAAACGAGTGATTCGGGAAATTAGAACCGATACGGGTAGGGGTCATCAAATGAATCGATTATTACAGGGGGATGTAGGCAGCGGTAAAACCATTGTAGCGCTCCTTAGTATGTTATTGGCAGCCGATAACGGCTACCAAAGTTGTATGATGGCACCCACAGAGATATTGGCACAACAACATTACAATGGATTAAAGGAGTTACTAAAGAATATGCCTGTTGAAATTGCATTATTAACGGGCAGTATAAAGGGAAAAGAACGAAAGCGAATACTAAGTGGATTATTGGATGATACGATTCATTTTGTGGTGGGTACCCATGCTGTGATTGAAGATGTAGTTCAGTTTAAAAATCTCGGGTTGGTCATAGTAGATGAACAACACCGTTTTGGAGTAGCACAAAGGGCCAGATTATGGGAGAAAGCAACCGTACCGCCGCATGTATTGGTGATGACAGCCACACCCATTCCCAGAACATTGGCCATGACGGCATATGGTGATCTGGATTATAGTGTGATGGATGAATTACCACCAGGCAGACAACCCATCACAACCGTTCATCGTAATGAGATGGCGAGGGCCAGTGTGATGGAGTTTGTGCGAACAGAAATCAATAAAGGCAGGCAAGCCTACTTTATATATCCGTTGATTGAAGAGAGTGAAAAGTTGAGTTATGAAGACCTGAAGCAAGGATATGAACAGGTAAAAAGTTTTTTTCCGGAACCGGCTTATCGCATCAGTATGGTGCATGGAAGACAGTCTGCAGAAGAAAAAGAGACCAATATGCAGCGCTTTGTTCAACATGACACACATATTATGGTAAGCACAACGGTGATTGAAGTGGGGGTGAATGTACCCAATGCCACAGTAATGGTGATCGAAAGCGCTGAAAAGTTTGGTTTATCGCAATTGCATCAGCTTCGGGGAAGGGTAGGAAGAGGTAGCGAAAAAAGTTTTTGCATTTTATTAACGGGGTCTAAAGTAAGCAAAGATGCCAAAGAACGGATCAATACCATGTGCGCTACCAACGATGGTTTCAAGATTGCCGAGAAAGACTTGGAACTACGAGGTCCGGGTGATATTGAAGGTACCAGACAAAGTGGGGAACTGAACTTTAAAGTTGCCAGCATTGTTAATGATAAGGATCTTCTGGAACTTGCCAAAACAACTGCTGAGCAATGCTGTGAAGAAGACCCAACGCTGGATATGGCAAAGAATTTGCTATTAAAAAATTACCTAAGGTCACAGAAAGGTAAAAATGCTTGGAGTCGTATATCCTGAGAACAACTTTAACAAGGATCGGAACGTATATTATAGTAACTTATTAAAAATTTTAAGCTTGGCAGCACTGAAGAAGATAGCAGGATTGTTTTTGATACTCATGACGGGTTTCCAGGTTATGGCGCAGAATTATCTGGAATTTGTAGAGAATAAAGGACAGTGGGACAAAAAAATTCTCTTTCTTGCCAATACAGGTGTTGGTTCTATCGCTTTGCAATCGGATGGATATCGTGTGTTGTTGCACAATGAAAATGATCTTAAAAAAATCAATCCACACCCACATCCGGGAAATCATCAACATACAACCGATGCTGTAAAACAAACCACTGCATTAGATCCTTCTCGTGGTGGCGAGGGTGGAACCGGTACAGACGGTAATTTTGTACTTCGATCACATGCTTATCAAGTTCGTTTTTTAAATGCCAATCCCAATCCACAGATTGTTCCTGATAAGGCTTTGCCGACTTACAATAATTATTTTTTAGGAAATGATTCAACGAAATGGGCAACAAATGTCAAGATATATCAAGGGGTTACACTCAAAAATGTATATCCGAATATTGATATCAGGTATTATACCACATTGGGTAAATTAAAGTATGATGTAATTGTTCATCCCGGTGGTGATATTAACAATGTAGCACTCTATTTCGATGGGGTGGATGGATTGAAAATTAAAGAAGGTAAGCTCAGCATTAAGACTTCTGTTATTGAAGTACAAGAGGAATCACCTTATACCTACCAATTATTGCGCAATACTAAAAATGAAATTCCATGTAGTTATGAAGTACGTGGAAATATTGTAAGATTCAAACTGAATGGTGCTTATAATAAAGATGCGATGCTGGTTGTAGATCCATCAATTGTTTTCTATGGGTATACAGGTAGTACTGCTGATAACTGGGGTTTTACTGCAACCTATGATGGACAGGGAAATTTTTATGGGGGTGGAATTGTATTTAGAAATGGACAGTTTCCTACGAACAATGGAGCTTTTCAAACCAGTTTTCAGGGAGGTATTACAGAAGGTCAACTTTCAGGGACTGATATTGCTATTATAAAATTTGATCCTTCAGGGGTCAATCGTATTTATGCAACTTATCTAGGAGGTTCCGGTAATGAACAACCACATAGTTTAGTAGCGGATGGAGCAGGTAATTTATTTATTGGAGGAAGAACATCATCAGGTTCAAGTTATCCTGTACGCGGGGTAGGTTTGTATGGTACCGGTGGTGGGGTGTATGATATCATTATATCAAAATTAAGTGCCAATGGTGCAACACTCTTAAGTTCGGTAAGAATTGGTGGATCTGGTAATGATGGTGTCAATATACAGGCAAATTATGCCGGGGAATTAACACCTATTAGTATCAGGAGAAATTATGGTGATGATGCAAGAAGTGAAATTATTTTAGATCGAGGAGGTAATCCAATCCTAGCTTCAGCAACCCAGTCTAGCAATTTCCCGGTTACAACCGGTGTATTCCAATCACAACCTGCGCAAGCCGTAGGGAATCGTTATCAGGATGGAGTGGTCATAAAACTGACGCCCGATTTAAATACCATGTTGTTCAGTTCTTATTTAGGAGGTGATGGAGATGATGCTGCTTTTGTACTTGCAACCCATCCACAGAATGGTAATATATACGTCGCAGGAGCTACTGCTAGTACTAATTTTCCGGGCAACAAAACAGGTGTTCGATTCCCTACCAGTCAGGGTAATATCGATGGCTATGTTGCGATCATTAGTCCGGATGGCTCGCAATTAATCCGAAGTAGTTATTTTGGAACTACGGGGCTTGATTTAATCTATGGTGTTCAGTTTGATCGTAATGGATTCCCTTACATTATGGGCACTACCACAGTTGCATGGCCTGTCATCAATGCACCTGTAAATGCCAATGGAAGTCAAACAACCGGAAAACAGTTCATTGCCAAACTTCAACCGGATTTATCCAATTTTATTTATTCAACAAATTTTGGAACCAATAGTGCCAACATACCGAATATATCACCAACTGCCTTCTTAGTGGATAGATGTGAGAATGTATATGTATCAGGCTGGGGAGGGGATTTAGGATATCCAAGTGCCGGTACACGTGGATTGATCGTTACTCCTGATGCTATTAAAACGGATTCAGATGGGGCGGATCTTTATTTTTATGTGATTGAAAGAGATGCTCAACGTATCTTATTTGGTTCCTTTTTTGGTGCTACAACAGGAACAGGCGGTATCCCAACACCGGATCATGTTGATGGTGGCACGAGTAGATTTGATGCGAATGGTACCATCTATCAATCTATTTGTTCTTGTAAAGGAACTGGTGATGGTTCAACTCCGCCCGGTTATTTGAGGGGTACAGCCGGTGTTTGGTCACCTACCAATGCAACGAATACAGCATCCGCAGGAACCTGTAACCTCATGGCCATCAAAATTGCTTTCAATCTTGCCGGTGTGGGTGCTGGTCTGAGTGCATCTATCAATGGGGTAAGAGATACTGCCGGCTGTGTGCCAATGACCGTTCAGTTTACAGATACATTGGCACAGGGTCGTGCTTACTATTGGAATTTTAATGATGGCTCACCTGAAGTAAGAACTACTACACCTACTATTTCTCATACTTTTAATACGATTGGTGTGTATCGTGTTCGATTGGTTTCGGTGGATTCTACTACCTGTAACCAAACGGATACCGCTTATATTACTTTGCGCGTAAGAGGTGATGAAGCTACTTTAGGTTTTACATCCACCAAATTACCTCCATGTGAATCTTTAGCATTTGAATTCAATAATACGTCTATCGCACCTGCCGGTAAGCCATTCACCAATCAAAGTTTCCGTTGGGATTTTGGAGATGGTAATACCAGAATAGCAGGGCCCGGACTGGTTACACATACCTATGCGGCAGGTGGTACTTATGATGTAAAACTTGTGTTGATCGATACCAATTATTGTAATCATCCTGATAGTGTAGTACAGCAAATCAGAATTGCACCCAATGTAGATGCTCGTTTTGTTACACCGGCTGTGGGTTGTGCGCCTTATAATGCGGTGTTTAATAATACTTCCTTAGCCGGACAACAATTCCAGTGGGATTTTGGTGATGGTAGTACTTCTAATGCTACCAATCCAACTCATTTATATCCCAATCCCGGTACCTATACGGTTCGTTTGATTGCTATCGATAATGCCACCTGTAATATTCGAGATACGGCATTTCAAACCATAACAGTAAGTGGAAGTCCAACTGCAGCATTTACCTATTCTCCCAATCCAACAGAACCGAATACAGCAGTTAGTTTTACCAATAATTCGATTGGAGCCACATCTTTCAAATGGTTGTTCGGCGATGGAGATAGCACGGTGGGAAATAATATTGACGCTCCGGTTCGGCATTTGTACAACCAAACCGGAACCTTTAATGTCTGTTTGATTGCTTTCAATGCTGCCGGTTGTAGCGATACTACTTGCCAGTCTATTAGTGTCGTCATTAATGTTGCAGCCAATGTTCCTAATGCATTCTCACCCAATGGAGATGGAAACAATGATCGAATATTTGTACGCGGATTTGGTATTGCAAAAATGACCTGGCGTATTTATAATAGATGGGGTACACAAGTATACGTAAGTAACAACCCGGCTGAAGGTTGGGATGGAACGTATAAAGGCAAATTACAACCACAGGAAGTGTATCACTATACGTTGCAGATTGAATTTACCAATGGTGATAAGCTTTCCAAAAAAGGAGATATTACTTTACTTAGATAATAGTGTGTATGCGTATTCGTGTCTGGATAATAATGATGGGTTTTGTATTTAGTTTGCTTACTGTGCATGTGAGTGGACAGGGATTGAATTTTTCTCAATACTTCAATACGCCCATGTTGGTGAATCCGGCGAATACCGGATTTAATCCTGACTTTGATTATCGAATTGGGGGTAATTATCGTAACCAATGGGCCAGCGTCGGTACTCCTTTTCGAACCATGAGTTTGTGGGGAGATACCAAATTATTTGGTAACCGTTTTGAGAATGGATGGATGGGAGTGGGGGCTGCTTTATACAGTGATAGAGCAGGTAGTGGTAATTTAGTAGCTACCAATGGCTATGCCAGTGTGGCTTATCATCAAATGTTGGGATACAATAGTTTGCTGAGTGGTGGATTTTCAGTAGGGTTCATCAATAAACGGATTGATATCAGTAAACTCAATTTCGATAACCAATGGAACGGACAATTTTTTGATATTTCCATTCCTTCCAATGAGCCATTCTTGTTTAGTCAAACCACTTTTGTTGATCTTCAGGTAGGTATGAACTATGCCTATTTTGCTTCCGATAATTTTTATTTCAATTTAGGGGTGAGCGCGCAACATGTGAATCGTCCACGTGAAAGTTTCTTATCACCTACAACTGTTGATGCCAGATTGAATCCACGCTATACCGGTTTTTTAAATGCCAGTATCAAGTTCGAAGATCTATGGATCGTGAACCCCAATATCTATGTCAGTAAAATGGGCAATGCATGGGAAACCGTATTGGGTTTTAATGCCAATCGTAATCTGAGTGGCGATGGTGAACAACAAATGATTTTAGGCTTATATTATCGCCATAAAGACGCAGTAATTCCAATGGTAGGTTACCAGGTAAATGATACACGATTTACATTTAATTATGATGCCACAGTTTCTAATTTAGGCAACATCAATGGATACCGCGGTGCCTATGAAATCTCCATCATTAAAAGCGGCATCTTCTCCAATAGCAGTAATGCAGTGAAATGTCCGACGGTGAGATTTTAGGTGAAAAGTGAAAGGTGAAACGAAGATTATTCACCTTTCACTTTTCACCTTTCACTTCTTCATCAATCCTCATCTCTCTCAATCGAATAATCTTCTTTATCCAAATACTTACTATACTTTTTATTCACTTCAGCTGATTGTTCTTTTCCGTTAATAAAGAGCTTTTTGTTTTTGATCTGGATCTTGTACGATTTGTCTTTATCAATTAATCCGTCTTTGTCTAGTTCATCTACAAAAGCCTTCAGTTCGGCAATGTGTTTTTTGGCTTCGCGAATGCCTTCTTTGGCTTCAGCCATTCCTTTTTCTACTTCTTTTCTGATACCTTCAAAATCAATATTGTGTTTGATTTTTTCACCCTTGAGCTCTTCTTTTACTTTTACCATTTCTTTTTCTACCTCTTTATGTATTTCTTTAAAATCGATTTCGCGTAAAGCAGCTTGTACCTCTCTCATCGCACTCTCTACTTCTTTTCTGATGCCTTCCACATCAATTTTTTTGATTTCTTCCATGGCCTTTTTCATTTCCTTTTCCATTTTGGTGAAATCAATTTTGAGTTCACGGTCCAGTTCAAGTGTGGCTTTGTCGAGTTCCTTCAAAGCTTTGTCCAGATCTCCCACTTTGTATTCTCTGTCATGATCTCCATACACTTTGAACTTCTTTTTGCTTTTGGTGGTGTCCTCATCTGTATAAGTGAAGGAAAAGGGTTTGGGAGGGTTTACAGATTCATCTGCAACTTTCCAGGCACTAAAGCCAATCACTGAAAGTGCCAATATTGCTGCTCCGATCCATTTGCTGTTGATAAACGTTTTCATGCTGTTTGTTTTTATTAAACGAATAATTTCGTAGTAAATATACGAGCATGTTCGTAAATAAGAAATATTTCGTGGATATTGATGTTTTTTTAACAATTGCCTCCTGAGATAGGGGCAAGTTTTGAGATCAACTGCACCATAAAGTTTTATATTGCAAACTTCAAATACCCACCGATGAAATACTTGCCGCTTGATCCCAATCTATTCATAATCAATCGTAAGCGTTTTATAAAAGCCATGTTACCCAACAGCATCGCCATTTTTGTCAGCAATGATGAATGGCCGATGAATGGCGACGCTTTACACAAGTTCAAACAGAACAGTAATCTGTATTGGCTGAGCGGCATTACCCAAGAAGACTCCATGGTGGTGCTATTCCCCGATTGTCCGGATCCGAAATACAGAGAAGTACTGGTACTGGTTCGTCCCAATGAACTGAAAGAAAAATGGGACGGCAAAAGACTCCGCAAACAGGAGGCCACGGCTATTTCCGGGATCGCAACGATTGTTTGGCTTGACAGCATCGATGCCTTTTTACAAACATGGGTTCATTTAGCCGATAATGTGTATTTAGATACCAATGAAAACGATCGTAAAGCATCATTGATCAGAAGCAGGGATTATCGTTTTGTAGATGAGATGAAGGAACGTTATCCATTGCATGTATATCATCGTACCGCTAAGATCATGAAATCTTTACGGGCTATCAAGACCAAAGAGGAAGTGGCAGTTTTGCAACAAGCGATCAATATCACTGATAACACTTTCCGTAGATTATTAGGGTTTATCAAACCCGGTGTTTTCGAATATGAGATCGAGGCGGAGATATTTCACAGTTTTTATAGTCAACGCGCTACCGGTCCCGCCTATGGAAGTATTATTGCGAGTGGCGACAGGGCCAGAATCCTGCACTATGTTTCCAATAACCAGGAATGTAAGGATGGAGAAATGGTACTGATGGATTTTGGTGCAGAGTATGGCGGATATTGCGCGGATCTCACCAGGACGGTACCCGTTAACGGTAAATTCACACGCAGACAAAAAACGGTTTACAATGCTTGTTTACATTTACACAATTATGCAAAGAGCATTTTAAAGCCGGGTATTTCGATTGTAGATTATACCGAAAAAGTAGGAGAGGAAGCCACACAACAGTTTTTGAAAATTGGGTTGCTGAGAAAAACGGAAGTGAAGAATGAAGATCCGGAGAACAGAGCATATCGCAAATACTTATACCATGGAATATCCCATCATCTAGGTATTGATGTGCACGATCTCGGAACAAGAACAGCACCTATTCAAGCTGGAATGGTCTTTACAATTGAACCCGGTATCTATATTGAAGAAGAACAAATGGGTGTACGAATTGAGAATAATTTCTGGATTACTAAAAACGGCAATATCGACCTCATGAAAAATATTCCTATTACCGTGGAAGAGATTGAGGGGTTGATGAAGAAAATAAGTGAGTAGTCCATAGTCAATAGACCATGGTCCATGGACTATGGTCTATCAACCATAAATATCATGAAACAAATCCCAAACCTCTTTACCCTTTTGAACTTATTATGTGGTTGTCTTGCCATTGTAATGGTGATGCAGACCGGTTTAACGATGGCCTATTCATCCAACGGAGAAACCATTGTAGAAATACCGGAGCAAATGCAATGGGCAAGTGTACTGTTGGCAGTGGCTGCTATCATTGATTTTTGTGACGGCTTTTTTGCACGTTTGTTAAAAGTGCCCTCCGATATGGGAAAGCAACTGGATTCTTTAGCAGATGTGGTAAGTTTTGGGGTGGTTCCCGGATTGATTGCCTGGCAGTTCCTCAGATTATCAGTAGCACAAGAAGTAGACGGATTGGATACATCGATGGTTTGGATATTACCGGCATTCATCTTGCCATGCGCAGGTGCATACAGATTAGCAAGATTCAATATCGATACTACCCAGCAGCATGGATTTAAAGGGGTGCCCATACCGGCTGCAGGCTTATTGCTGGCCTCTTTTCCATTGATCTATTGGAATACCCAAGAAACATGGGTGATTACGCTATTGCTCAATAAATGGATTTGGTATGCCATCATTGTTTTGGTGAGTTATCTGATGGTTTCAACACTGCCTATGCTGGCACTCAAATTCACACAGCTAACCTTCCAAAAATTATTTCCCTTTCTACTGATGGCTGTTATTGCTGTAATTACAGCTTTCTTGTGGGGATGGTTATCAGTTCCCGTCACTTTTATTGCTTATGTAGTTCTATCTTTGCTCCTTAAACAAAAAGAATCATGACCTATAACGTGCAGATCAAAGTAATGCCATTAAAAGACCTTCTCGATCCACAAGGTAAAGCAGTGCTGGGTGGACTACAAAACCTCGGTTTAGGAGCCGTGAGTGATGTACGAGTAGGAAAACACATTACGCTGCAGATTGAAGCTGCTTCAGAAGCAGAAGCCAGACAAATAGCCGAAGACGCCTCCAAAAAACTACTCGCCAATCCGGTAATGGAGTTTTATGAGATTGAAATGATAAATTGATGATGTCGGATGTCTGATGTCTGATTTGAGCAATACATACATCAGACATCAGAAATCAGAAATCCTACCTCGCATGCTGTATCTCGTCCCCACACCCATCGGTAACCTCAAGGATGTAACACTTCGCTCATTGGAAGTATTACAGCAGGTGGATGTGATCTTATGTGAGGATACACGTACCTCTTCCAAGTTTTTGAATCACTATCAGATACAGAAGCCGCTTTCTCCCTATCACCAACACAATGAACATAAAGTAGTGGCTCATTTGACCGATCAGATGAAAGCCGGAAAAACCTTTGCATTGATTACAGATGCAGGCACACCGGGAATTTCTGATCCGGCTTTTTTACTGGTAAGAGCCTGTGTACAGGAAGGTATCAAAGTAGAATGTTTACCCGGCACCACTGCATTTGTTCCGGCACTGGTGAATAGTGGAATACCTTCTAACCGTTTTGTGTTTGAAGGATTTTTACCATTGAAAAAAGGCAGACAAACACTTTTTAAACAATTGGCGACCGAGGAGCGAACCATGGTATTTTATGAAAGTCCGATGCGACTCGTGAAAACCTTGGAGGAAATGGCAGGTTATTTTGGAGCTGATCGATACTGTAGTGTTAGCAGAGAACTCACAAAAATGTTTGAAGAAAATTATCGAGGTACATTACAGGAAGTAGCAGACCATTTTCGCGTAAAAACGGTCAAGGGAGAAATAGTAATTGTTGTAGCAGGTAAAGCAGATTAATACCACACTGTAATTTCTTCTAAACTTTTTCTTTTTAAATCCGGCACCGAACATTCTTTAGCTGGATATCCAACAGGAATTAATAAAAAAGGCTTTTCATTTTCCGGTCTATTCAACAATTGTACTAAAAAATTCATAGGTGAAGGGGTATGGGTAAGCGCTGCTAAACCTGCGTGATGGATGGCCGTTAACAACATGCCACAAGCAATGCCACAGCTTTCTGTTACATAATAGTTTTGCTTTTTCTTTCCGGTATCCGTGAATTCATAACTTCTTCTGAATACCACAATTAAATAAGGGGCTGTTTCCAAAAAAGATTTTTGCCAATCTGTTTGTAGTGGCGCAAGGTCTTCTAACCATTCTTCACTCATTCTATTTTCATAACTCTCTTTTTCTTCAGCTTCAGCTGCCTGTCTGATGGCAGTTTTAATGGAAGGATTGCTTACAACACAAAATGTCCATGGCTGTTTATGAGCACCTGAAGGTGCCGTAGAAGCACTTAAAAGAATATTCTGTATTACTGTAAGTGGTACAGGTTGATCTGAAAACTCACGAATACTACGCCGTTTATTCATCCATTCATAAAAATCTGATGATCGTTGTAAAGTTTCTGATTCAGTATATGTTTCTTTACTATATGAGATAAAAGGATGACCATTAATCATTCGTTGTTCTTTCATACCTCTTTTTTTCTGAAATTAGCACATTAAACCGATTAGCACGACATGAAAAAATCACTTTTGAAATTTCTCTTCCTGTCAACTCTTACCTGTCAACTGTCAACTATTACCTCCGCACAATCAGACCGTTGGCAGCAAAAGATCAAATACCAGATCAATGTAAACATGGATGTAAATACCAACCGGTTTACAGGAACCGAGAAAATTGATTATTGGAATAATTCTCCGGACACTTTAACAAGGGTTTTCTTTCACTTGTACTGGAATGCATTTCAGCCCAATAGCAGCATGGATGTTCGTAGTCGTGAACTTGGTAAAACGGTTTTGCGCGAACCTTCCAGAGGAAGTGATGGATTGGATTGGGATGCAAGAGTAAAAGACAGAATCAGTAAACTGACTCCTGAGCAAATCGGATTTCAGCAAGTAGCATCTGTCAAAGTTAATGGTGTAGCGCAAGAGTTAAGAGAGCATGAAACCATTCTGGAAGTGGTGTTGGCAAAACCCATCATGCCCAAATCCAAAATTCAAATGGATGTTCAATTTGAAGCACAAGTGCCTTTGCAAATACGGAGAAGCGGAAGAGATAATGCAGAAGGTGTTCGCTATAGTATGAGTCAGTGGTATCCTAAGTTGGTAGAATATGATTACCAAGGTTGGAATGCCAATCCCTATATCGCTCGTGAATTTTATGGTGTGTGGGGAGATTTTGATGTCAATATCACCATTGATAAAAACTATTTCGTTACTGCCGGTGGGGATTTAATCAATGCCAATGAGATCGGGCGCGGTTATGAAGCTGCAGGTAGTAAACCTATAGCTCCTTCAGGAAATACGGTTACCTGGAAATGGCAAGCCTATAACGTTCATGATTTTATGTGGGCCGCCGATCCGAAATATAAAATGATCACAAAAGCAGTTACTAACGGACCATTGATCCGCGTTGTGTATAAAGGAGTAGATTCAGCTGCAGCTGTCAATGATGCTCGTTGGCAACGTGTTTTAGATACTGCTGTGTTGGCGTATCCGATCATTGCCCAAACTTTTGGTCCTTACCCTTATAAAACATACACTTTTGTGCAAGGTGGAGATGGAGGTATGGAATATCCGATGGCTACCTTAATGAAAAACGCCAGTATAGGAACAGCAATACATGAGTGGATGCATAGTTGGTATCAAATGATGATGGGTTCCAATGAAGCTTTGTATCCCTGGATGGATGAAGGGTTTACAGATTATGCAACATCCAGGGTTATGGCTGAAATGAGAGGCAGCAAAGCCTTTGCAGCCGAAGGGGCTTATCGCAGTTATTTCAATTTGGCGAGAAGTGGGTTTGAAGAACCTGCCAGTACACATGCCGATCATTACAATACCAATTTTGCGTATGGAGCAGCATCTTATAGCAAAGGCGCCGTGTTCATGGAACAATTGGGTTATATCGTAGGTGCAAAAGTGCGCGACCAAATTTTGTTAGACTATTATTATCAATGGCGCTTCAAACATCCCAATCCCAATGATTTCATTCGTGTAGCAGAAAAAAGAAGTGGAATGGAATTGGATTGGTATAAAGAATATTTTATCAACTCTACCAAAACCATTGATTACGCAGTTGGCGATATCAATGTAGTAGAAGGTAAGACAACATTGACCATGAAACGCATTGGTAAAATGCCCATGCCTTTGGATGTATTGGTAACTTATAAAGATGGTAAACAGGAAATACACAATATTCCACTCGATCTCATGTATGGTGTAAAACCTGCAGAAGATGCAACCGAGCGAATGGTAGAAAAGCCATGGCGCTGGACACATCCCGAATACAAATTCACGATCAGCAGGGGTATACAGGATATTAAATCCATCGAGATAGACCCATCCATGCGATTAGCCGATATCAATCGAAACAACAATAAACTGGTAATACCCGATTAATGCAAATAATAAAAGGAGGCTGGATCAAAAATCTGATCCAGCCTCTTTTTTTATACTATGGTCCATGGACCATAAGCCATAAGCTATCCCTCAATATTCCATCTTCCGAAGACTGGGCGCCTTGAACCAGGTAGTGACTACCACGAGTATCGTCATACATCCACCGAAAACAACAGATGGAACAACGCCTAACAATTTCGCTGCAACACCGCTTTCAAATTGTCCCAATTCATTACTGCTGTTGATGAACATAGAGTTCACACTCATTACTCTTCCGCGCATTTGATCAGGTGTTTTCAGTTGAACAATGGTTCCGCGAATAATCATACTGATGCCATCTAGCATGCCACTTAATAACAATACAGCAAACGAAAGCCAGAATAATCTTGAGAAAGCGAATATGATGATGCAAATACCAAAACCAGCTACTGCTAGTAATAACTTCTTGCCTTGTTGTCTTTTTAGTGGGAATAGGGTTAATAAAATTACAATGAGGATGGAGCCAATATCTGATGCCGCATTCAACCAGCCAAATCCAATTGGTCCCGTTTTGAGAATGTCTTTGGCAAAGACCGGGATCATGGCTACCGCACCACCAAATAAAACAGCAAACAGGTCAAGACTTAATGCGCCTAGTAACTCTTTTGTTTTAAAAACAAAACTCAGTCCCTCTTTCACACTGTCTAAGGTTTTTTTATCACTACGTTCGTTGAGAGAAGGTTTGGGTTTGATCTGATACATAAACATAAAGCCTATGAATACTAAAGAACAGATTATCGCAAGTGAACCTGTATTACCCAATAAGGCAATTAAGAAACCTACTGTTGCATGGCCGGTTACAGAAGCAGAAAGCCAGATTCCCTGATTCCAGGTAGTGGCATTTTGGAGTAGCTCTCTGGGTACAATCGATGCAACCATCGTCCCAAATGTAGGGCCGGTAAATGCGCGAATGATACCGGTAAAAAATATGATGATATAAATTGAGAAAGCAATCCAATGTTTACTCAGTTGCGCTGTTGTGTAGGAAGTAGATAATAGCAATAAAAACAAGGCACAAACAAAATACAGTGTAACCCCTCTCAGCAATAACTTTCTTTTTTCACTGATGTCGATCACATGTCCGGCATACAAGGAAAGTGATACAGCAGGAATGACTTCAGAAAGACCAATCAGTCCAATAGCAAATGGGTCATTGGTAAGTTCATAGATCCACCAGCCTACCAGGGTTCCCATCATACGCAATCCCATGATGAAAAGAAACCTCCCCATCATCAGATTTCTATATTCAGGAATTCGCATGGCTGCGAATGGATCATATACCGGTTTGTCCATGTACTGATTTTATACTTTCTCAGGGTAAGCTGAAATAATGTTGTCCGCCATCATACTCTTTTTCCAGTGCATCTAAAACAATATCCAGGTGCTTTTCATTGCCTAAAAAATCAGCATTGCTGGCATCAATGAAGATGGTTTTGATATTGTGTTGTTTAATATAGCTGGTATAGGTTTCTTGAATATTGAACAAGTATTCATCAGGAATGGATTGCTCATATTCGCGGTTTCGTTTCCTGATATTCTGCTGCAGTTTATTAACAGGTGCATGCAGATAGATTAAAATATCAGGAAATACCAATTGCTGATGAATGATGTCAAACAATTTCTGATACAACCTAAACTCTTCTTCGGGTAAATTGACTTTAGCGAACAACAGACATTTTGTAAAGAGATAATCTGAAACGGTTACATGCTGAAACATGTCTTTGGTGTGTAACATGTCCTTCAATTGCTTATAACGCTCAGCCATAAAAAACAGCTCTAATGGAAAAGCATATTGTTGAGGGTTATCATAAAATTTTGGTAGGAATGGATTGTCAGCAAATTCCTCCAAGATCAACCTGGCATTTAATTTTTTGGATAATAAATGAGCCAATGTTGTTTTACCCGCGCCGATATTTCCTTCAACTGTAATATATTGATACTTCATGTCCGATAGCAATAGCGTCCAAAATTAACCGTGCAACAGTAGCGATCCTTTATTTTTTTTGCACATTTAAAGTATCCGGACAAATTTCAAGCAATTCCAGAATCGATTTCTTTTCGAGGGGATGCATGAGCAGTGGGGCAATTTCGGCCAATGGTAACAATGCAAATTTGCGTAAGGGAAGTGCCGGGTGGGGGATGGTTAGTAGTGCAGATGTTTGTATCAAGTCATCAATCAATAAAATATCCAGATCAATGATCCGAGGTCCCATTTTGATGGTTCTGGTACGTCCCATTTCAGTTTCTATATCCAGCAATGCTTGCATCAGTGCATCTGGCGATAAGTCTGTTTCTACTTGTAAAGCCTGGTTCAAAAAGGCCGGCTGGTCTGTTTTACCCCAAGCTTCCGTTTCATATATAGACGATTGGGCAACGATTTTGCCACATTTCTGTTGAATGAATTCAGCGGCTTGCTGCAAATGATTCAACCGGTTTCCCATATTACCGCCTGTCAGCAAATACACTGTATTCATAAATTGGAGATATTTACAGCTCCAAATATCTTTAAATTCACAAAGTCATACAGGATTATTTCATGGAAACAATAAGTGTGTCTGTAGACAGTTATTAAATAAAGGCATTATGCGTAATTTTTTTAAAACATTCTTTGCATCCTTACTGGCATTGATTGTGTTTACAGTGATAGGATTGTTTTTATTGATTGGATTTATTTCGAGTGCAGCATCACCTGAAGTACCGGTAGTAGGTTCTAAAGCAGTATTGGTACTTGACCTGTCCGTTAATTTCAAAGAACAATCTCAGGAAAACCCTTTTGGAGCTATTATCTCTAATGCAGAAGCAGAAATTCCATCACTTTTTGAAGTTGTGAGATTGTTGGATGAGGCGAAATCGGATTCATCTGTGAAGGGCTTATACATTTTAGCGGCAGACAATGCCAATGGTTTTTCTGCTAGTGAAGAATTACGTAAAGCTGTATTGGATTTCAAAAAATCAGGAAAGTTTGTACTGGCTTATGGAGAAACCATGACACAAAAAGCATACTATGTAGCCAACGCTGCTGAAAGAGTGTATGTGCATCCGCAGGGCGGATTGGAGTGGTCTGGCTTTTCTTCCAATCTCTTTTTTCTGAAGGGGATGCTGGATAAACTACAAATTGAACCGCAAATATTTTATGCAGGGAAATTTAAGAGTGCTACCGAGCCACTGAGAGAAACCAAAATGACGGAAGCCAATCGTTTACAGACTGCAGTGTGGTTGGGTGATCTATATGCTTCTTTTTTGCGTTCTACAGCTACATCCAGAAATATGGATTCTACTACATTGCATCAATTGGCCATCAACGGTACCATTCAAACAGCTGCAGATGCATTACAATATAAACTGGTAGATGGGTTGAAATATGATGATGAAGTAAAAGGAGAAATGCTCAAATGGTTAAAAAAGGATCCCAAGTCATCGATTAATTTTGTAACCATCAATGAATATGCAAAAGCAACATCACTTGATAACTATGGCAGTGGCGGCAAAATAGCAGTGGTGTATGCGCAGGGCGATATTGTTAGTGGTGAAGGTGATGATGAGCAGGTAGGTAGTAATGTTTTCAAAAATGTATTGCGTAAAGCAAGATTGGATAAGGATGTAAAAGCCATTGTGCTTCGGGTGAATTCACCCGGAGGAAGTGCTTTGGCTAGTGATGTGATTTGGCGTGAAATTTCTTTGGCTAAACAAGTAAAACCTGTTGTAGTTAGTATGGGAGATGTGGCGGCCTCCGGTGGTTATTACATCGCATGTAATGCCAATGCTGTTTTCGCCAATGAAACAACTATTACAGGCTCTATTGGCGTATTCAGTATTGTTCCGAATTTTGAATCTTTCCTAAAAAATAAATTAGGTATTACTACAGATCGAGTGCGTACAGCACCTTTTGCAGACATGGGAGCAGGTGATCGTCCATTGACGGAAGCTGAAAAAAGATTTTTTCAATCAGCCACCGATTCTATCTATCATACTTTTAAAAGCAGAGTATCTGAAGGTCGTGATCGAAGCATGGAATATGTAGATAGTATTGCACAGGGAAGGGTATGGACCGGTTCTAGGGCCATGCAAATTGGGCTGGTAGATAAAATTGGAACATTGCAAGATGCAATTGAGCATGCGGCTGATCTGGCCAAAGTAGATAACTATCGGATCAGAGAATATCCTGAGAAAAAAGATTTGTTTCAACAGATCATGGGTAACTATAAAAAATCCATCCAATCATCTTTCATCAGTGAAGAAATTGGCTTAGAGCAATGGAATTTCTTGAAGCAGCTAAAGCAAGTGAAACAAATGGTAGGAGAACCGCAGACAAGAATGCCTTATTTTCTAACGGTTCACTAAAGGGAATAATCGTTCATCAAAATAAAAATCACTCACTTCCTTCATGCGTATTTTAGCGTAGTCTTTATGTAAAGGATTCAATAAAAAATTGGATTCTTGTGGAATGATGGCAGATGGACATTCAATTACCAATGCTTTTTTCTCTTGAAGTATTTCTGTACCCATCCATTGGGTATAACTGATATCCTGCTGCCAGTTCTTTTTTAGATTTTTTGTAGTGATCTGATATTTACTGGCAGTATCGGGAAGGGTTAACTGGATTAATTTGAATGGTTGTAGTGCTTCAAAACTTCCTGCATTCACTAGAATCTCTAATAAAGACAAAGAAATGGTACCGCTGGTGTACAAAACGTTTGTACCTATATTATTCCATCGTCCGCCGTGTAATTTTGCTCCGGTGCCGGTTAAGTCATCCGCAAATAAATGATGGGCAAAACGATAAAGGATCATGCGTAAATACCTTGCTGAATACGTACAAGTTGATGAATGGTTTCCTGAATACCACGGGCTGAAGCAAGCGATTGAAAATTGAGCACCTGCCCCATAACGAGTTTATCCTTTTTTAACCATTGATAAAAGTTATCAGGAGAGGTAAAGGTAGAAAGACCTATATCAATGAGTTCTTGTAATTGCAAAATACGATCAGTATAAATACCTTCAAAAGAGCCATTGTTTTTGGCATAACGTTGTAGTGTACGCTCAGATAAATGCAAAATAGCCGCCCATTCACTTTGTGTAAAAGGAACTTTGTCAGCAATTTTTTTGAATTTACGATAGGTGAATTCCGCAACCAATGGAACCGATACTTTGCTGGTAGGAATATAAGGCATAGCAAACTCCTCTACCATACGATTGGTAGTGTTGGGTGGAGTTACTTTTTTTGCTTTTGCCATATCGTCACTTTTGTCATCCAAATATACGACATTTGTCTTAATATCTAACTGATCTCATCTTTTTTTGGATTGTTTCAGAAAAGGATAGATTTGTAGCCAATTGAAGGATATGTCAGCACACTATAGTCAATTTAAGGCGATGTTAGCCATTACCCGGGCTAGTCTGAAAGCGGTATTCAGAAGTCCGTCGGCAGTTATTTTCAGTATAGCATTTCCTTTGATATTCATCCTGGTTTTCGGATTTGTAGGCAGTGGGGGGAAAGTCTCACTAAGTATTGCTTTTGCACAGCAGACAGACACCCTTAATCCCATCTATCCATCATTAAAAAAGATACCCGGTATACGCATCATTGAAAAATCGGCACAGGAGTTAAAAGAAGATCTTGAAAAAGGACGATTGACCGCTATCGTCGATATACAAAAGTCGGGGTTGGAGAATCCGCCATATACTATTCAGTTATCCAGTTCGGAAGCAGTAAACCCGCAAAACTTACAAGTACTTCGTTCTATATTAAATGCGGTGATAGCCGGTATCAATCAACAAACATTTGCGAATACACCCACCATCGCGCTGGTGAATAGTGAAGTTGAAAAGATTCCGGGTCGTGTCTATCGTACGATTGATTTTATTTTACCCGGACAGTTAGGTTTTTCTTTATTGAGCGCCGGTGTATTTGGGGTAGCTTTTTTGTTTTTCAATTTGCGTCAACAATTGGTGTTGAAGCGGTTTTATGCCACACCTATCAGAAGACCTTATATTGTTTTGGGAGAAGCATTGAGCAGGGTCATCTTTCAAATGATGACCGCAGTGATCATTATAGGGGTGGGACATTTTGCATTTAAATTCACACTCGTCAATGGTATGGAAACCTTTTTGACGATTATGTTGCTGAGTTTTATTGCGCTGATACTTTTTATGGGATTTGGATTTATCGTGAGTAGTCTGGCAAAAAATGAAAGCAGTATTCCCCCATTTGCCAATCTGATTACACTTCCCCAGTTTTTGTTAGCAGGGACTTTTTTTTCCATTGACGCATTTCCTTCTTGGTTACAGCCGCTTTGTAAAATATTGCCATTGACTCATTTCAATAATGCGATGCGAAATATTGCATTTGAAGGAGCGGGGTTGGCGGCTTGTGGACAAGAGTTATTGATATTGGGAGCATGGACCATTGTGGTATATGCCGTTGCTTTTAAGACCTTTAAATGGGAATAATATGAAACTGCTCAAATTAGGATTGATTAGCTTGGTGATTTTGTTTTTGTTAGCTACCATCATGGGAGCGATGCTACCTTCCAAAGTATTGGTATCAAGAGCAGTCAACATCAAAGCCCCCATTGATTCAGTACGAAATCAAATAGAAGATATCCGCCAATGGCCAAATTGGGTTGAGGGAATGAATGATCCATCCGTTCATATTCAATCTTCCGTCAATGCACAGATCGGTAAAAGCGAAGTAACCATTGCAGAAAAAAATGATAGCACCGTTATCAGCACTTGGATAACGGCAAAGGGTAAGCCTCAAATCAGTACCATGCGTGTCATTTACCAACCACAGCAGGGAGTCACCATTGTACAGTGGCAATTTGAGCAATCCATCGGTTGGTTGCCATGGGAAAGACTGGGTTCTATTATGAATGATAAGATCTTAGGTCCTATGATGGAGAAGAATTTAGACCAACTTAAACGACTGATAGAGGCAGAAACTAGCAGTTTGTAGAATTTTCTTGCTGATTTATCCCCATTTTCTAAAATTTATTTGCGTTTATTTGCGTTTTTAGAAAAAAAGTTGCAGTTTTATACAAGGGTTACAACTAATGTTTGTTAGTTTTAGGCGAGTTCAAGATTCAGTTAAACAACTTCTTATTAGGGTATATGGGAGTTGTTGGTTGTTAAATGAAAAAAGCCATCCGTCTCAGGCGGATGGCTTTCTCTTTGAAAGTATAGGATGTTAGATGATTAACAATGCATCACCATAACTAAAGAATCGATACTTATCTTTTATCGCTTTTTTATAAGCTTCCATCGCCAAATCATAACCGGCAAATGCACAGGTCATAATCAGCAGACTGGTTTTTGGTAAATGGAAATTGGTCACCAGACTATCTGCAACATTGAAATTGTAGGGAGGGTGAATGAAGTGATTGGTCCAGCCTTCACTTGGTTTCAACAATTTCTGAGCAGTGAAGCTACTCTCCATTGCACGCATGGTTGTGGTGCCGATAGAGCAGATGCGATGTCCGCCTTCTTTTGCTTTATTCACGATCTTACATGCTTCCTCTGAAATGGCATAATATTCAGCATCCATTTTGTGTTTGCTGAGATCTTCCACTTCAATCGGACGGAAGGTTCCCAATCCGGTATGTAATGTTACTTCTGCAAAACGAATGCCCAGAATTTCGCAACGCTTGATCAGCTCTTTACTGAAATGCAAACCTGCAGTAGGGGCAGCAACAGCGCCTTCATGCTTAGCATATACAGTCTGGTAGCGTTCCTTATCTTCTTCATCAGGCTTACGCTTGATATATTTCGGAAGAGGGGTTTCGCCTAAAAACTCCAACATTTTCTTGAAGCTTTCGTCATCATCATCCCACAGGAAACGGATGGTACGTCCACGGCTGGTGGTGTTGTCGATCACTTCAGCAACCAGTTCTTCGTTGTCGCCGAAATACAATTTGTTGCCCACACGAATCTTTCTTGCGGGATCAACGATCACATCCCACAGACGGTTGGGTTTGTTGAGTTCACGCAGTAAGAATACTTCGATCTTGGCGCCGGTTTTTTCTTTGCGGCCATACATACGTGCAGGGAACACTTTGGTATTGTTCACTACAAATACGTCTTTGTCGTCGTAGTACTCCAGGATATCACGGAAATGTCTGTTTTCCATGTGACCACTTTTACGATCAACAACCATCAATCGGCTGTCTTCTCTTTTCTTGGTCGGGTGCTGCGCAATAAGGTTAAGGGGTAAATCGAACTTAAATTGAGATAATTTCATGTTACGGCATGATTTTTTATGAAGTCGGCAAAGGTACGGAATTTTCCCTGCTTTAAAAACTGTTGTTACAGATTTAGGGGGATAATATTTTCCAATTCCGTAGACATATTGAAGGGCTTTCACCTAATTTTGCGCCAACAGTTGTTAGTTTGACTGGTGTTAAGGGAAAACTGTAAAAACCCGATCATGATTCGAAAAGTCTGGTGGAAGATATTAGCTATTGTTCTATTGCTCTACACCTGTTCCTATGGGTTTCTGGTGAAAATACCCAAGTTGGATGACCGATTACAAGAGTCTATCCGCAATTTCTTTTTCCATGTACCTATGTGGTTTGCCATGATGATTCTCTTGGGTGTTTCTGTTGTATACGCTATCAAGTATCTGCGCAGCAGGAATCAGGTCCATGACTTTTACTCTTCTGCCTTCGCGATTACAGGTACCATTTTTGGTTTCCTAGGTCTTACTACCGGAGCCATCTGGGCCAACTACCAGTGGGGAAGTCCTTGGAGCGGTGATCCCAAACAAAACGGAGCCGCTATCGCTATGCTCATCTACCTGGCCTATTTCGTTTTGCGTGGTAGTATGAATGAAGAAGAAAAGAAAGCAAGGATTGGGGCAGTCTATAATATTTTCGCCTTTTTTATGCTTTTTCCAACACTTTGGATTCTACCCAGACTTACAGAGTCCTTGCATCCGGGTGGAGAAGGCAGTGAAGGTAATCCTGGTTTGAATGGGAAAGATATGGACGCCAATATGCGTTCTGTCTTTTATCCGGCAGTGATTGGCTGGACTTTACTCGGTGTTTGGATCAGTACTTTGCGTATTCGATATGAAATTTTAAAAGAACAACAACTTATTCATGAATAAACTACTGAAAACCATTTATACATTCGCAGCCATATTGCTGTTCCATGTTGCTGCATCAGCACAAGAAGTTGCAGCTGAAAATGATGTGATGAGAAGTAATGGTAAGATATACGTAGTGATGGCAGTAGTACTTACGATCATTATCGGATTATTCATCTACCTAGCATCATTAGATAAAAAGATCAGTAAACTAGAAAAGAAAAGTTAATAGTCCATAGACCATGGTCCATGGACTATGGTCTATCAACTATCAGCTAAACCATAAAAGTCAAAAACAAAAACGATTAGCTCATGTCAGATCACAAACCGTATAGCTTCTTTCAAAGTGTTGAGAGAAGTTTTGATAAAGCGGCCAAGTTTACCAAATGGGAGAAGGGTTTGCTAGAACAGATCAAAGCCTGTAACAGCATCTACAGTATGCGTTTTCCCGTAAAAATGGATGATGGCCGTATTGAAGTTATTGAAGCATACCGTGTGCAACATTCGCAGCATAAATCGCCTTGTAAAGGTGGTATCCGTTTCAGTGAAGAAGTGAATCAGGATGAAGTGATGGCACTGGCATCTTTGATGACTTACAAATGTGCGATTGTAAACGTACCATTTGGTGGTGGTAAAGGCGGTATCAAAATCAACCCTCGTAACCACAGTGCGTATGAATTAGAAAAAATCACACGTCGTTATACTGCTGAACTGGTGAAGAAAAATTTCATTGGTCCAGGTATTGACGTGCCTGCTCCGGATTACGGAACAGGCGAACGTGAAATGGCATGGATAGTAGATACTTATGCCTCTTTGAAACCAGGTGAAATTGATGCTGCGGGTTGTGTTACCGGTAAACCTGTTACACAAGGTGGTGTTCGCGGAAGAAAAGAAGCTACCGGCTTAGGTGTTTTCTACGGTATCCGTGAAGTATGCAATATGCCCGATGTGATGAAAAAACTCGGATTGGCTATTGGTGTGCAAGGAAAATCTGTTGTTGTACAAGGGTTGGGTAATGTGGGATACCATTCTGCAAAATTCTTCCGTGAAGCAGGTTCAAAAGTAATATCTATCGCGGAATATGAAGGTGCTATTTTCAATGCAGATGGATTGAATGAAGAAGAAGTATTCCAGCATAGAAAGAAAACAGGATCTATTTTAAATTTCCCCGGCGCTACCAACTTGGCAAAGAGTACAGATGCATTGGAACTGGAATGTGATATTTTAATTCCTGCTGCTTTAGAGAATGTCATCAATGGCGATAATGCTCCTCGTGTAAAAGCAAAAATTATCGGAGAAGCTGCTAACGGACCATTAACTCCGGAAGCAGATGAAATATTTGCCGCCAAAGGAACATTGGTAGTTCCTGATATGTACCTGAATGCAGGTGGTGTAACCGTTTCTTATTTTGAGTGGTTAAAGAACCTGAGTCATGTGCGTTATGGTCGTATGGAAAAACGTTTTACTGAAAACATGAATAACCATATCCTCGGACAAATTGAGGAGCTTACTGGTAAGCAGGTTTCAGGGAAAGAGCGTTCTTTCATTTTACATGGACCTGAAGAAGTAGATCTGGTACACAGTGGATTGGAAGAAACCATGATCACTGCTACTCGTGAGATCATGGAGATTTGGAAGAATAATCCTGAAATTCCTGATATGCGTACTGCAGCATATGTATGTGCCATCAATAAAGTAGGCACTTCATACGCTGAGTTGGGTATATTCCCATAATAGTACCGATCTATTTTAGATGTCGGATATCGGATGTCTGATTTGAATTTTACGTTCAATCAGACATTAGATATCCGATATTTTTTATTGGTAGGAGGGAATGGTATTCAAAGTAGTAAACTGATTATTTTCTTTTCCGATTCCTCGGGTTTCATTTCCATTGGTAACAATCAAGTAATCTGCTTGAACGATGGTTTGATAACGCAGTAATTGTTGCATGACAGATTCATTGATGGGGACATTCATTTCCTTACATTCAATCAATAGCCAAGGATAATCATTTTTATATACAAGAATATCAAAGCGCTTTTTTAATTCTCCGATTTGTATTTCTTTCTCGATGGCTATCAATGATGCAGGATAATGCATCACTTGCAGCAGGTACTGAAGAAAGTTTTGTCGCACCCATTCTTCCGGTGTTAGCCGGATCCATTTTTTCCTCAAAGGATCAAAAATATACTCCTTCTCTTCTCTGGTTTCTATTTTGAAAGGATAGGAGGGGTAGCTTATTTTAATCATACTACTTGCAAATAGAATTGATTTTTTGTATTTTAGCCAATTAGCCTGATCAAAGATAACCGGCAGTCCATCAAAATAGTCATGTTATGAAAACGAAAGCGGAAATTGTGAACAATTGGCTCCCCCGATATACAGGAGAGAAATTAGAGAACTTTGGTAAGTATGTTTTACTGACCAATTTCAGCAACTATGTAACCATGTTTGCGAAATGGAATAAAGTAAAAGTGATTGGGGCTGACAGACCCATGCAATGTGCAACCGCCAACGGTATCACCATTATTAATTTTGGAATGGGTAGTCCGGGTGCAGCCACTATCATGGATCTTTTAACTGCCATCGCCCCTGAAGCGGTACTATTCTTGGGGAAATGCGGTGGGTTAAAAAGAAGAAATAAGATTGGAGATCTGATTTTGCCTATTGCCGCTATCAGAGGAGAGGGTACTTCCAATGATTATTTCCCTCCTGAAGTTCCTGCTATGCCTGCGTTTGCGCTGCAGAAAGCTATTTCAACTACCATCAGAGATTATAAAGTAGATTATTGGACAGGTACTGTTTATACCACCAACAGAAGGGTTTGGGAACACGATGATGCATTCAAAGCCTATCTTACCAAAGTACGTGCTTATGCGATTGATATGGAAACAGCCACCATTTTTACGGTCGGATTCTTTAATAAAATTCCAACAGGTGCATTACTCTTAGTAAGCGATCAACCCATGATACCCGAAGGAGTAAAGACAGAAGCCAGTGATAAAAAAGTAACTGCCGACTACGTAGAAAGACACCTCAAGATCGGTATCGACTCCCTCAAACAACTCATCAATAAAGGACAAACAGTGAGACACCTTAGGTTTTGATGTATGATGTAAGATGTCGGATGTCTGATGTCGGATATATTAAATCCGACATCAGACATCCGACATTTACTTTAGTCTTTCCACAAAAAAGGAAACAAAATCACCGCTAGTGCAACCACAAGGATATCTAGTCCTACCAGCATGAGTACCATTTGCCACCAGCCGGCTTGAATCACATCAGAAAATCCGGTGCCAGCAATTTTCATGAGTAATAGTAGTTGTGGGATAATCAACGGGAATCCCATGATGGCCATCAATGCAGCCTGCTGTTGCGCTTTGGCTGCGATAGCGGCTAAGAAAGTGAATACAAGACTCAGGCTCATACCACCCAGACAAGCAATGGCAGTAAAAGTGATAAAGTTTTCAAGCGGATTGCCTAATAATACAGCAAAGATTCCCAAACTGAGTAAGCTCATCAGTACCATGAGCAGCAGATTGAAGATCAGTTTGGAGAGTACAAAGTCAATAGGCCCGGCAATTGAATAGAAGTACAACATGCGGCCCCTGCTTTCTTGTAAAAAACTTTTGGCGACAGCGTTCACACACACGAATAATTGAATCACCCAGAAAAGTCCATTCCATACGGTATCATCGGGTTGTCCCATAGACAGGTACACAACAAAAATGGTAGATGCCACGTACAATAGGATACCATACAATGTGTACTGCTGTCGCATTTCCAGCAACAGGTCTTTTTTAACCAATGATAATATCGTGTGGCTACTTTTCATGGAAACATTTTCGACAACGAGGTTCATAGGTTTCTTTTTCGCCTAATAATACCTGCCCATCACCCTCTATTTTTCTGTAAGATACATTAGCAATATTGCCACATTTCATGCAGATGGCGTGTAATTTTGTGATATAATCTGCAACTGCCAGCAAATTCGGCATTTGACCAAAGGGGCGTCCTAAATAATCCATATCTAACCCTGCTACAATCACCCGGGTACCTCTCAATGCAAGTGTTTCGCATACATGCATGATCTCGGCATCAAAAAATTGAGCTTCATCAATGCCTACCACATCCACATCTTGGGCCATCAGTAAGATGGTCTGTGAATTTTCAATAGGCGTACTTTGTATGCTATTGGCATCATGACTCACCACTTGTGTTTCATCGTAACGAACATCAATAGCGGGTTTGTATATTTCTACTTTCAGGTTGGCAATTTTGGCTCTTTTCAAGCGACGGATCAATTCTTCGGTCTTACCGCTGAACATGCTTCCGCAGATCACTTCGATCCAACCCCTGCGTTCACCTGTTAAATTTGGTTCAATAAACATATAAATAGAGAATCAAGGCGGGCAAATTAGTCTAAACGAAACTTATTTTCATATTTTTGTCTTGCATCTTACAAACAAACTAAGTCCGGAAAAAGCAAGTAGGTATTTAAGCATGAAAACTATCTTACAAAAGTTTTTTGTATTGCTGCTGCTGATCTCCTTCGCCAATATAGTGACTGCGAGACCCGGATGCCATTTGAGAACGGTAGAGACATCTGCCGATGCCGAAGACCTTAAGTTCAATAAGACTGAATCATTTACACTTATTGAGTTTCTTCTGGAACGGGTACATGGTCTTTCAGATAATATACCCAATAATGAGGAAACCGGTGTTCATTACAGTGTTTTTAGGACTCACGGTAAAATTACCTCTACTCCACGTATTAAATCTACAGAACAGCTAAAGGATGTCATTTCCTTGGTATCTGTTCCTACTGTCGATTTGGAGCACCATACGATTCGGTATAGTTCACCTCTTACAGGTATCTTTCATAGCTTTCTTTTTAGGCTAACACCATTTTGATCTCTACTTGTCTTCGTCTTTTTTCTTTGCTTCCAATTCGGTGAAGCATGCACATGATTCGTACTATTCATCAATTTAAACGAGTGAAATGAGATCAATTTTACCTGTAATGGGCGTATGCATATTATTATTCTTTTCTTGTACATCTGAAAATAAGGAAGGGCAAAAAGAACAGGAAATGATTTTGCCTGTTCTTGAGATCACAAAAACCGATACACAACTGCTGGTTGATTATGTATCAGATATTCAAGCCGTAAAAAATGTTGAGATACGTGCACGTGTCAATGGTTTCTTGGAGAAAATTTTTGTTGATGAAGGACAAAACGTAAAAAAAGGACAACTCCTTTTCCAAATCAATGATTTAGAATACACCACTGATCTGGCAAGAGCAAAAGCCAATGTGTCTAATGCCCAAGCGGAAGCAAAAGCTGCTGAATTGGAAGTGTCAAGGACAAAGCTCTTGGTGGAAAAGAAAGTGATATCCTCTACAGAATATGAGTTAGCGTCAGCCAGACTCAGGGCAGCTAATGCAAAAGTAGAAGAGGCATTAGCGTTGCAGGCAAGTGCTCAAAACAAATTATCCTTAACAAGTGTAAAGTCTCCATTTGATGGCATCATTGATCGTATTCCATTGAAGATTGGAAGTATGATTGATCCGGGGGCTTTATTAACAACCATTTCAGATATTCATGATGTATTTGCTTACTTCCATATTTCAGAGAGTGAATACTTGCGGATCAAAAAGGGGATGAGTGATACGCGTCAGAATGTTCCAGTGCAATTGATCTTGGCTGATGGTACAAAATACCTTCAAGAAGGGAGAATTGAAACGGTTGATGGGGAAATCAATGAAAATACCGGCGCCATTGCTTTCAGAGCAAGGTTTCCCAATCCTGATAAATTATTGCGACATGGCGCTTCTGGGAAAGTGCGATTGATTAGTGAAATAAAAGATGCCATGTTGATACCACAGAAATCAGTATTTGAAATACAGGATAAAAACTATGTTTTTGTGGTTGGTTCAGACAATATTGTTAAGATGCGTGGGTTCACTTATAGCAAACGCGTTGCAAATTTTTATATAGCAGAACAAGGGTTGATGGCGGGCGAGAAAATTGTATATGAAGGTGTACAAAATATTCGCGACGGCATTAAAATCAAACCCAAAATGATCACTGCTGCTAATATGATTGCTTACAAAAAATAATCCATCCCATGTTTGATATATTCATCAAGCGACCCATCTTGTCGCTTGTTATTTCGTTATTAATTACATTGTTGGGATTACTAGCTTTGTTTACTCTTCCGGTAACTCAGTTTCCTGATATTGTTCCTCCATCTGTTACAGTAACTGCTAAATATACTGGTGCTAACGCTGAAGTATGTGCAAAGGCAGTAGCTACTCCATTGGAAAGAGCCATTAATGGTGTTCCCGGTATGACCTATATGTCGTCTGTGTCTAGTAATAATGGTATTACATTAATTACAGTTTCATTTAAAGTAGGTACTGATCCTGATCAAGCAGCAGTGAATGTACAAAACCGTGTTACCACAGTATTGGATGAACTGCCCGAGGAAGTAATCAAAGCGGGTGTTACTACTGAGAAGGAAGTGAATAGTATGTTGTTGTACCTGAATATCATGAGTGATGATAGTACGGCAGATGAAAAATTCATTTACAATTTCGCAGATATCAATATCCTGCAAGAGCTCAAGAGAATTGATGGCGTTGGTTTTGCTGAGATCATGGGTTCGAAAGAGTACGCAATGCGTGTTTGGCTGAAACCGGATAAAATGCTTACCTATAATATCTCAGCCAATGAAGTGGTTGATATTCTTCGTAATCAAAATGTGGAAGCCGCACCAGGAAAAACCGGAGAAAGTTCTGGGATGGATGCAGGCTCATTGCAATATGTACTTCGTTATACCGGTAAAAAAGCCAGTGCTCCTGAGTATGAAAATATTGTCATCAGATCTGAACAGAATGGTTCTGTTCTTCGACTAAAAGATATTGCCGATGTTGAATTTGGGTCGATGACTTATAGTATGGTGTCTGAAACCGATGGCAAGCCATCTGCTTCTATCATGCTAAAGCAAAGACCGGGATCGAATGCTAGAGATGTGATCAAGAATGTAAAGCAACGAATGGCTGAACTCCAGGAAAGTTCTTTTCCTCCGGGTATGAAATACAATTTTGCCTATGACGTCTCCCGCTTTTTGGATGCATCTATTAAAGAAGTACTTAAAACATTAGTGGAAGCCTTCATCCTAGTGTTCATTGTAGTATTCATTTTTCTGCAGGATTTTCGCTCTACTTTGATTCCTGCATTAGCAGTACCTGTAGCGCTGATTGGTACGCTGGCCTTTATGCAGATGTTAGGATTCTCGATTAACCTTCTCACATTATTTGCCTTGGTACTCGCTATTGGTATTGTGGTTGATAATGCCATTGTTGTAGTTGAAGCCGTACATGTAAAAATGACCGAGCATCATATGACACCTATGAATGCTACAATTGCAGCCATGAAAGAAATCAGCGGCGCATTGATTGCAATTACACTGGTAATGTCTGCGGTGTTTGTTCCGGTAGCGTTTCTTTCGGGTCCCGTAGGTGTATTTTATCGTCAGTTTTCTTTAACACTGGCTATCTCTATCGTGATATCAGGTATCAATGCTGTTACGCTTACACCTGCCTTATGTGCTTTGATGTTAAAGCATGAACCAACTCGAGTAAAAAAGAATCTGTTAGCTAAATTCTTTGATGGGTTCAATAAAAGATATGATCAGACATCTTCAAAATATCAAAGACTGATAGGGGCCATCGTTACAAAGCGAATGGTTACAATGGCGCTTCTAGTTACTTTTTTTGTAGCAACATGGGGAGTATCAACGATTCTGCCAAGTGGCTTTATACCAACAGAAGATCAGGGAATGGTATATGTGAATGTAACAACACCCCCGGGGTCTACTGTTGAAAGAACCGAAACAGTAATGCAACAAATGCAGGAAGCCATTAAAGATATTGAAGCGATTGAGAATATTTCAACATTGGCCGGATATAGTTTAGTGACAGAAGTTGCGGGTGCATCATATGGAATGGCAATGATCAATCTGAAGCCATGGAAGGAGAGGTTTGTATCCGTTAATCAACTGATAGAAGAACTCAGGGAAAAAACTGCTTTTATCAAAGATGCAGATATTGAATTTTTTCCACCACCTACAGTGCCTGGTTTTGGTAATGCAAGCGGATTTGAAATGCGGATATTAGATAAAACAGGAACCGGTAATCTTCAACAGACAGCTGCGGTTGCTAATGATCTGATTGATTCATTAAAGAAAACAAAAGAGATCGGATCAGCTTTTACCAGTTTTGATCCCGACTTCCCGCAATACCTGATACATGTGGATCAGGACATGGCAGCAAAAAAAGGAGTTACTGTTGAGAATGCAATGAGTACACTACAAACCTTAATCGGAAGTTATTATGCTACCAACTTTATTCGATTTGGACAGATGTATAAAGTAATGGTACAAGCATATCCGGAATATCGAAATAAACCGGAAGACCTGCTAAATCTGTATGTGAAGAATGATAAGGGTAATATGATTCCTTATTCTACTTTCATCAGATTGGAAAGAGTATTTGGTCCTGAACAACTCACCCGTTATAACATGTATACCTCTGCATTGATTACAGGAGATGCAGCTGCCGGTTACAGTAGTGGGGAAGCTATTGAAACATTAAAAGCAAAAGCTGGTGAATTATTACCCAAAGGATTTAGTTATGAATGGTCTGGCATGACAAGAGAACAGATTCTTTCAGGTAATCAGGCTGTTTTCATCTTTGGTATCTGTTTATTATTCGTATACCTGTTACTAGCGGCGCAATATGAAAGTTTCTTACTGCCATTATCTGTGATCTTATCATTACCTGCAGGTATTTTCGGTGCTTTCTTGAGTTTGAAATTATTTGGATTAGAAAACAATATCTATGCTCAAGTAGCTTTGGTGATGTTAATTGGTCTATTAGGAAAAAATGCCATCTTGATTGTAGAGTTTGCGATTCTCAGACGCAAACAGGGGCATCGTATTGCAGATGCCGCCATCGAAGGAGCGGTATCCAGATTGCGTCCGATTCTAATGACTTCTTTTGCCTTTATTGCCGGATTGATACCATTGTGTATTGCTTCCGGCGCAGGAGCAATGGGAAACAGATCTATTGGTACAGCCGCCGCCGGAGGTATGTTGATAGGAACCATTTTCGGGGTACTCGTGATTCCAGGTTTATACTACTTATTCGCAGTTTTATCTGAACGTACCAAACCAAAGTCAGTAACGGAATCAGTCGCAATAGCAGATGAGAATACAGAACAATTCAGTGATCAATAAATGTTTGTCAACTATGAATCTACATACTTTGAATAATAAGGTCATCATAATGATGATGGGAATCATTTTACTGGGAAGTTGTGCGGTACCTAAAGATGCCAATCAGTTTAAAGAAATGGAACTGCCTGGTTCATTCACAGATAAAAAAGATACAGTAAGTCTTGCGCAATTAGATCTAAAAACATTTTTCAGCGATACTACTTTGTATGGATTGATTGAAATAGCCATTGAAAACAATCCCGACATACAAAAAGCTTTAAGAAGAATTATGATGGCTCAAGCTCAATTGCAAATGGCACATAATGCAAGACTTCCTGTATTAGATGCCGTTGCATCCGCAGGCTTCAATAAGTTTGGAAAATATACCATTGATGGTGTGGGTAATTTTGATACCAATCTATCACCCAATATTAATAAGGATCAGCGTATACCTGTATTGACACCTGATCTATTTCTTGGCTTTAGAAGCAACTGGGAAGTGGATATATGGGGCAAATTGAATGATAAAAAGAAAGCGGCTTTATCAAGGTCATATGCTTCAGAAAAAGAACGTCAATGGCTTACTACTCAATTAGCAGCCCAAGTGGCATCTATGTATTATGAGTTGTTGGCATTAGACAGTGAGCTGGATATTTTGTATAAGAATTTACGTCTGCAAGAAGATGCATTGGAAGTAGTTAAAATTCAAAAGAGCGGTGGAAGGGCAACGGAACTTGCAGTACAACAATTTGAATCACAATTATATACTACCCGAAGTTATATAGTGAGTTTGAAGCAGGGTGTTATTAAAACTGAAAATGAACTGAATCTTTTATTAGGTAGGTTGCCACAGCCGATTAAAAGATCTAAAAATATTTTTTCCGAATCGGTACTGCCGGAGATTCGCACAGGAATACCTTCACATTTGCTGGTAAGAAGACCAGATATCCAAGCTTCACAGATGAAGCTGATGGCCGCAGGGTTTGATGTGCGTGCTGCAAGAAAATCTTTTCTGCCTTCATTGAATATTACACCTTACACCGCATTCAATTCTTTCAATCCATCTATGATGTTAACACCTGCATCTATTGCTTATGGGTTGATAGGGGGTATCAGTGGCCCGGTTTGGAATCGGGGCAGACTAAAAGGAATGTTAAAAGAAGCGGTGGCTTCAGAGGGAGAAGCCTGGTATGATTACCAACAATCTGTATTCAGGGCATACCAAGAAGTCGTAACCTGCATGAATGCCATCACTAATAATACCGATTTATTTGATCTGAAAAAGAAACAGGTGTCTGTATTGGAATCAGCTGTAAAAACGGCGCGGGAGCTGTATGTTACGGGATATGCTTCTTATTTAGAAGTGATTACTGCCCAAAAAGGAGCACTGGAAACCCAACTGGAATCAGTAGCCACTTACAAGAATGTATTATTGTCGCAGGTAGATCTTTACAGGGCATTAGGCGGCGGCTGGCAATAAAATGGTTGCTGACATAATAATGGCGTTTGGAATACGTTTTGTAACTTGAGCAGGCCTTAATGCCATCAAACCCCCATGTCTGTTATGGAAAGAGTAGGCACATTAATCAATAAGCTCAAAGAGCAATTGGAGCAGGGAGCGGATGCTGCTTCTTTATTAATGAATACACGCTTATTACTGGCTGAGTTACAAACCCAGTTGCAGCAGAATCCTGTGCCATTAAAGGGTAAAGTATCTGTAGTCATGCCTGGATCTTTTGAAACAAAGCCATGTGCGGAGGAGTCAGAAAAGGTGATTGCAACTGAAGTACCATCGCCAGTCCAAGAAAAAGTAATTACAGAACATCAGGAACCCTCAGTTGCGGATACCAATTGGGCTATGAATATACCTGTTGAAATCCCCACTTTAGTTCATCAGGCTTCCATAAATGGAACTAAGGAAGTATATGAATTGAATCAAATGCTGGTTGCAAAATTTGAACAACCTGAGATCAATGAAAGATTAAGAGAAGACAAAACAGAAGTAGCTACCGTATTACAAGCAGCACCGGTTCGGGATCTGAAAAAAGCAGTAGGTATTAATGACCGCTATTTATTCGTAAACGAACTTTTCCGCGGTGATGAAAGCATGTATGAGCGAAGCATGAAAACCATCAACGGGTTTTCAATTTATCCCGAAGCGCAATATTGGATCGAACGCGAATTAAAAGTAAAAATGGGCTGGGATGAAGGATGTGAAACGGTTAAACTATTTGATCAATTGGTAAGAAGACGATTCGCTTGAATATAATCCATGATCTTATAACAAGCTCCCGATTTTTCTTTTACATAGGTTCCGGCTACCTTCCCTGAATGATTCAATAAAGCTGGATCATTCAATAGAGATGTTAATCGTTCTTCCAACTCTAATGCATCTTCAATACTATAAGCAGCTTCTCTTTCAATTAGTTCAATAGCTTCGGTATACTTATCATATACAGGTCCAAATACCAACGGCTTATTAAATACTGCAGCTTCTAAGGCATTGTGAATGCCATCATCTCCAAATCCCCCGCCAATATAAGCGATGCTGGCATAACGGTACAAGCTGCTAAGCATTCCCATATTATCCATAATTAAAACATGTACACCGTCGGGTACTTGTTTCTTTTCTTTAAGTAATGAATACCGAATGGTATGGGTATACAGTTGCTCACATTCTTTCAATCGATCTTGATCAATATCATGTGGTGCTATGATGAAACGGATATCCGGATGATGATTCACAAAATGATCCAAAGCTTCATCATCTTCTGTCCAGGTACTACCCGCAATGATCACCGGGTAGTTACTACAGAACTGTTCAATGAGTTCAAAGGAAGCTGATGCATTGGCGATCTGAATCACGCGATCAAAACGGGTATCTCCACTGATGGAAGCTTTATGGGCATATCCAATTTGTGCTAACCTTGACAGTGAACTTTCGTTCTGAACAAACAAATGTGAAAAGCACTCTAGCATCTTTCTATAAAAACCGCCATACCACTTAAAAAAAGGCTGATCTTCTCTGAACACGCCTGAGATCAATAGCAGTGGAATATCTCTTTCTTTGATTTCAGTCAGGTAATAAAACCAGTATTCATATTTTACGAAAAGCACCAATGATGGCTGTACGATATTTAAAAATTTTTGAGCCGTGTAGGGTCGATCCATCGGTAAATAACATATATGGTCTGCAACCGGATCATTCTTTCTGACCTCATATCCCGATGGAGAAAAAAAAGTCAGCAAAATAAAATAATGGGGATAACGATGTCGGATGGATTCCAGCACAGGTTTGCCCTGTTCAAATTCACCCAATGAAGAACAGTGCATCCATACGACCGGACGCTCATTCTTATGGAATACTGCATGCAGTTTCCTGAATTGATCTTTTCTTCCACTGACCCATAGACCTGCTTTTGGGTTGTAAAAAGAGAGCAACCAGGCTGCTTTTGGATAAAGCCATACAAACAAACGATAGAGTAGACGCAAATCAATGATTTATGGCCACAAATTAAGAACTTAAACCGATTTAGATCATGTTGAGTGCGAAACCTATTTCAGGCATTTTTACAGTAGTTTTGCAGCGAAAGGAATGAATATATGAGACCCATACAAATGGTGGATACCCGTACGCAGTACGAACATATCAAAACAGAAGTAGATGCTGCCATACAAGAAGTATTGAATAGCGCAGCTTATATCAATGGTAAAGCCGTACAGGATTTTGCCTCATCACTCAGTCAATATTTAGGTGTAAAACATGTAATTCCCTGCGCGAATGGTACAGATGCCTTACAAATAGCCATGATGGCTTTAGGGCTACAACCGGGAGATGAAGTCATTACACCTTCTTTTACTTATATCGCAACTACAGAAGTAGTAGCTCTATTAAAGCTCACACCTGTTTTTGTAGAAGTAGATCCAAAAACATTTTGTATTGATCCGGAAGCCATACGCAAAGCTATTACTCCTAAAACAAAAGCGATTGTTCCGGTTCATTTGTACGGACATGCAGCTCCTATGGAAGAAATATTAGCCATAGCCAAAGAATTCAATCTCTATGTTATTGAAGACAATGCACAGGCCATTGGGTGCGATTATACTTTTTCTGATGGAACAGTGAAAAAAACGGGCACAATGGGTAACATTGGAGCCACTTCTTTTTATCCCAGTAAGAATTTGGGCGCATATGGAGATGGGGGTGCTATTTTTACCAATGATGATACCTTGGCAAAACAACTGAAAATGGTGGCAAATCATGGACAGCAAAAAAGATATTATCATGAAGTGGTAGGATGTAATTCTCGATTAGATACCATTCAGGCAGCTATTCTGAATATTAAATTGGGAAAACTGGATGCTTATAATGCGGCGAGACAATCTGTTGCTGATTTTTATAACAAAGCTTTTGCCGGTAACGCAAAGATCATTACGCCATTTGTAGCGGCATACAGTAATCATGTCTATCATCAGTATACATTGGTACTGAATGATGTAAATAGAGATGAGTTAGTAGCTTACTTGGCTGCGCAAAACATACCTTCTATGATTTATTACCCGGTACCCGGACATAAGCAGGATATGTTCAAATCATTTGCTTTGCCAAGTTATCAGTTAGATACTACGGATTGGTTAACAGAACGAGTAATATCATTACCTGTTCATACTGAAATGGAAACAGAACAATTGGAATACATTACCAAACACGTTTTAAATTTTGTAAACAGATAAAGAATGAAAATAGCTGTTGTTGGAACCGGATATGTTGGATTGGTAACAGGCACCTGCTTTGCTGAAACAGGCAATAAAGTTACTTGTGTGGATATTGATCAATCAAAAGTTGAGAAATTATCAAATGGTGAGATTACGATTTACGAACCCGGATTGGAGAAGATATTTCTTCGTAACCTAAAAGAAGGGCGGTTGAAATTCACGACTAGTCTGGAAGAGGGAATTCGGGAAGCTGATATTATTTTTCTAGCATTGCCTACACCGCCCGGTGCTGATGGAGCTGCTGATCTTAAATATATTTTATCTGTTGCAGATCATTTAGGTAAGATACTAGACGGATATAAAGTAATTGTTGATAAGAGCACTGTTCCTGTTGGCACAGCCGATAAAGTGAAACAAGCCGTTGCTGCTCATTACAAAGGAGAGTTTGATGTGGTGAGTAATCCTGAATTTTTACGTGAAGGAGTTGCTGTTGATGATTTCATGAAACCTGATCGAGTGGTGGTGGGTACGGAATCAGAAAGAGCCAGAAAAATCATGGGCGATTTGTTTGCTCCATTTGTGAGACAGGGAAATCCGATCATTTATATGGATGAGCGCTCAGCTGAACTTACAAAGTATGCAGCCAATTCTTTCTTAGCCATGAAGATTTCCTTTATGAATGAAATTGCACAGCTATGTGAAAGAATGGGAGCAGATGTTGATATGGTACGTAAAGGCATTGGAAGTGATGAACGAATTGGTAAACGCTTTTTATTTCCGGGTATTGGTTATGGGGGAAGTTGTTTTCCGAAAGATGTGCAAGCTTTGATCAGGTCTTCGTCTGAAGTGGGCTACCAATTTAATATTTTAGAAGCTGTGGAGAAAGTCAACGCAAACCAAAAGCTACACTTGGTGCATAAAATTGCGAAATATTTTGATGATCAGTTGTCCGGCAAACATTTTGCCGTGTGGGGCTTATCCTTCAAACCAAACACTGATGATATCAGAGAAGCACCATCATTGGAAATGATCCAAGCTTTACTGGAAAGAGGCGCAACTATTACTGCATTTGATCCGGAAGCCATGCCCAATGTGCGTAAGCAATTAGGAGATCGCATTCAATTGGCTTCAAATCAGTATGATACACTGCATCAAGCAGATGCATTAATTATAGCTACAGAGTGGAGTGAATTTCGTACCCCTGATTTTGAAATGATTGAAAATAAGCTCAAGCAAAAAGTTATTTTCGACGGACGAAACTTATTTGATGTGAAGCAGATGGAAGAATTGGGGTATCATTATGAAAGTATTGGACGAAAATAGTTAATAGACCATGGTCCATGGTCCATGGACTATTTTTCTATGGAAAAAAAACGCATACTCATCACCGGTGCAGCCGGATTTCTTGGATCGCATCTTTGTGATCGATTCATTCGTGAAGGTTATCATGTTATTGGTATGGATAACCTGATTACAGGCGATATGAATAACATCGAACACTTATTAAAGTTGCCGGATTTCGATTTTCATCATCATGATGTTACCAAATTCATTCATGTATCCGGACATCTGGATTATATCCTTCATTTTGCATCTCCTGCCAGTCCGATTGATTATTTGAAAATTCCGATTCAGACTTTGAAAGTGGGCGCATTAGGTACCCATAATTGTTTGGGTTTAGCCAAAGCTAAAAAAGCGAGAATACTTGTGGCATCTACCAGTGAGGTTTATGGTGATCCATTGGTGCATCCACAAACAGAAGAGTATTGGGGGAATGTGAATCCTGTTGGTCCAAGAGGTGTGTATGATGAAGCCAAACGTTTTATGGAGTCCATCACCATGGCCTATCATACCTATCATGGTGTTGAAACCAGAATTGTTCGCATATTCAATACCTATGGTCCACGTATGCGATTGAATGATGGGCGGGCATTGCCTGCTTTTATTGGACAAGCATTGCGCGGAGAAGATATTACGGTGTTTGGTGATGGTAGTCAAACCCGCTCTTTCTGTTATGTAGATGATCTGGTAGAAGGGATTTACCGTTTACTCATGAGTGATTATAGTATGCCGGTTAACATCGGTAATCCCAATGAAATCAGTTTATTGGATTTTGCAAAAGAAGTGCTCAAGTTAACAGGGGCAGGTGTTAAGATTATTCATAAACCATTGCCTGTTGATGATCCAAAACAACGCAGACCAGATATCACAAAAGCTAAAGAGATATTAGGATGGGAGCCTACTGTTGATAGGGCAGAGGGGTTAAAAATGACATACGCATATTTTAAAAATCTTCCCAAAGAAGAATGGACCAAGCAGCCTAAAGAATTCACGAATTAGTAAATATGCAAAAGCCACTCATTGTTGTTACAGGAAAGAATGGTCAGTTGGGATGGGAGCTGATGCAATTAGCGCAACAATATGCCAATGATTTTGCGTTTCTTTTTACTGATAGAGATCAATTGAATCTCGCGGAAGAACAATCCATTACTCAATTCTTTAAAACGCATCAACCAGCTTATTTTATTAATTGCGCGGCTTATACAGCAGTAGATAAAGCTGAATCTGAACAAGAACTTGCGTATCGTATCAACGCACAGGCGGTTGCCGAGATCGCTCATTACTGCAGTCTTTCTAATACCATCTTGATACATTTTTCAACGGATTATGTTTTTGATGGAAAGGGGACTGTTCCTTATACAATCAATACGGCTACCAGTCCTATAAATTATTATGGGTATACCAAAAGAGTAGGCGAGCAATTGGCTTTGGAAAATCACTCTTCTACGATCATCATCCGAACATCATGGGTATACAGTTCTCACGGACATAATTTTGTAAAGACCATGTTGCGCTTGATGAAAGAACGTGATTCGATAAAAGTAGTGGCTGATCAAAAAGGTTGTCCTACTTATGCGGCTGATTTGGCTGCGGCAACGATGAACATCATAACAGCTTCTCAAAACGGGAATTTTCATCCCGGAATTTTTCATTACAGCAATGCCGGAGAAACCAACTGGTATGAATTTGCAAAAGCCATTCGTGATGCTGCCGGATTGACTTGTGCGGTGGAACCGATTACGACAACTGAATATCCTACACCGGCCAAGCGTCCGGGTTACTCAGTAATGGACCTGTCTACCATTACTGAACAATATCATATTCAACCAAAGGCATGGCAGGAAAGCCTGAGCCATTGTTTGGCCCTGTTGAAATAAGAAGGGGTGAAATAAGAAATCAGGAATAAGAAATAAGAAAGTGATTCTTGAGTCTTGTTCCTTCCCTGTTTCTTGTCCCTTGTTTCTCATTCTTTATTCCTTATTTCTCTGTTCTCCTCTCTTTCGCCATTCATCATTTCGGGTATTTCCATTACAGATTGGCAACCTATTTTTGAAATATGGAGATCAGGAATAGTACGATTACCGATATTGAAACCATTTTTGGTTTGTATCGAATGGCTTCGCAATATATGAAAGAGCGCTTTCCTGTGCATTTCCCTGAATTTGATCGAGATATGGTGGTGAAAGAAATTGAAGAGGGAAGACAATGGAAAATGCTGATCAATGGAGAACTGGCATGTATATGGGCCATTACGTGGAATGATCCGCAAATATGGGAAGAGAAAGACAGTGATCCTTCTATTTATATTCATCGAATCACAACCGTACCCGCTTTTCGTGGTAGATATTTGGTGAAAGAGATCGTACGATGGGCCATACAATATGCAAAAGATAATAACAGAAACTACGTTCGTTTAGATACTGTTGGTGAGAATCAAAAACTGATTCAACATTATCAGGAAAGTGGATTTACATTTTTAGGAATGGTACAGTTGAAAGATACCAGTGGACTGCCGGATCATTATAAGCTGGATAAAGTGAGTTTATTTGAGTTGCAGGTTTAACTCTTTTTTTTCTTAGACTTGGACTGAGGTCCAACTATTATGACTTCTCCTAGGAGATGGTTACAAGATTCAACCATTTTTATTTTGATCTCATTGTTATAATCTTTCTTGGTGAGGATTAGCTCTTGTTTTTCAAAACTTATGTAAGTGATCTCAAGAACTTTTTTTCCTTGTAAATGAGTGTCCGGGATTGTCAGGCTAAACCTGCCATTTTTATCCGCGACTGTACCAATCTTACTACCTTTTAAAAAGATAGTTGCTCCTTGGAGTGGTAAAAATTTATCATCAGTAATCTGTCCTTTTATAGTACGCTTGGGTTGGTTATCGAGTGTGTGTTCATTTACTTCTTTGTTTTGTGCTATTATATTTTGGGGTATTGTAATAGTAATAACTTCTTGTTCTTCGGATAAATTGGATGCAATTGTATCGTTTGATTGAATGAATAAAAGACTTGATAACAAAGCATAAAGAGAAGAGCGCTTGGTGGGTTCGTGATATTCTAGAAATCTATTTGCCTGAGATGTATGTAATCTGCCACACACTTTTCCTTGATTATTTTCCATGTATTTTCTTATCTCATTGTCTGACATAGCAGTGAAATCAATGACTATTTTGGAACAATTCATACAGAAGTGCCCATCAGGTTGACTTTTCATGTCACTCCAATTTTGCTGACAGGGACTAGTGATTGCTAATTGGTATTTCGTCTTTTTCATATCCAATACATTTGAATGATAAGATGCTTTACTTATTCTTTTCCATACAAACTGATGGCTCCACAGAATAATCTAGAGAAACAATCTTCCAGCCCTCTTGGGTTTTCAAGAAAGTGAATACATCAATTCCGCAATGATTGAAATTTTGATTGATACTTAGTGTATAGGGCACCCATGCCATGGCGATTCTTCCATGAATCTTCACTTCTGCGGAAAGCATTTTTTCATAGATCACAGCCTGAGGATTTACAAAGCTCTTCATTCTGTCTTTGAATAAAGCTGTCCTTATCAGTAAGCTGTCATTTTGGGTGCGGATGGAAGTGGTTTGTCCGTCTAGTACTACAATACTTTTTAAGAGAATGGTGTCCTGCTTCTCTAATGCCTCGAAAAATTGATTCACTTTTTGAAGAATCTGTTTTTCTTCAGAAGGTATGGATTGTCCGTACAATTGTAAGGAACACAACAAGCTAAATATGAACAGAATTTTTTTCATGTGATGATCGTTTGAATACATCTTAACAGGGACCTCGATTTGTAAGTTAATAAAAGGCTATAACTTAATTATACTTTTAATGCGGCTCTAAATCCTCTGGCGGCATAATAGGATTGGGCACCATTGTGGTAAATGAATACTTGTCCGTACCGATGATCGCCAAAAATGGCACCTCCTTCTTTTCGAATGGCAAGAGGCGTTAATAACCAGCTGGATGTTTTACGGTCAACCGGTTCCAATGATTGGAGAAGACGGTATTGTTCTTCATTCAACAAATCAATACCCATTTCTTTGGCCATATCCATTGCTGAATTTTTGGGAGCATGTTCTTTTCTGGATTCTAGTCCTTCGCGATCATAACAAACACTTCTTCTTCCGGTTGGACTCTCTGCAGAACAGTCTACAAATAAATAACTGTCTGTCTTTTTATCATATGCAATCACATCAGGTTCACCACCGGTTTGTTCCATTGCTTGTAATGACCATAATTTTTGCGGTTGCGATTCTAATTTGACTTGTACTTTTTTCCAATCGATTCCTTTGTGACGGTATTCATTTTCTTGAAAACGTGTATGAAGTTGTGCTAATATTTTTTTTATTTCTGATGAGGATAATTTATTTTTTGACATGCTATATGTTTTAAAGATGTTAGTTAATGCAGAGTAGGAAACAAGTTATTGATAAAACTGCTTATAATCGTGCTTGATGGATACGTTATCAGTTTTGTTGACTCCTTAATCTTTTGGCAGATTTTTAAGCTCATGTTTCCAAATGGGAAAATTACTAACTTAAAATAGTTTATAGAAATAAGGCAAAGTGTGTGTTACATTTTTTGGAATGCTCCAAAAATTTACTTTTCTACTCATTAATATGTTCAAAAAGAGCAATTCTCTGATTCCATCCTGAAGTACTAACGTGTATAGAACTTTGGAGAAGGAATTATTGCCGGTTTTAAGTGTCTGGTTGTACTTATATTTAACCTTCAAAACAACCTTATGAAGAGATCCTTTCTTTGCTTTTTCATGATCTTCGGTATTTCCTTGTTAGTAATGGCTAACGATCAGCCTGCTAAACCTATTCTTACCGGTGCAGAACAAACACAATTGTATTTGCCACTATTAAAAGGAAAGAGGGTTGCTATATTGGCAAATCCTACCACGGTAATCGGTAAAACACATTTGGTGGATAGTCTGCAAAAACTCGGAGTCAATATTGTAAAAGTATTTGGTCCGGAACATGGTTTTAGAGGTAATGCCAGTGCGGGTGTGGTAGTGTCTGATGAAACAGATGTGGTAACAGGTATTCCCATTATTTCATTGTATGGCAAGAAAAATAAACCCAGTAAAGAAGACCTGGCAGATGTGGATCTCATGATCTATGATGTACAGGATGTAGGAGTACGTTTTTATACCAATATCAATGCACTCGCTCGTTTAATGGAAGCCTGTGCAGAGAATGGAAAAGAACTGTTGATACTGGATCGTCCCAACCCAAACGGCTATTTGGTAGATGGACCGGTATTGGATATGAAATATAAATCGGGTATCGGGATGTTTCCAATACCCATGTCACATGGATTAACCGTTGGTGAATTTGCATTGATGGCGAATGGGGAAGGGTGGCTTACAAATAAAGTGAAATGTAATATTCGTATCATACCTCTTGCCAATTATGATCATGATATGCCTTATACATTGCCTGTAAAACCTTCTCCTAATTTGAATACACAGCAGGCTATTATGTTGTACCCTTCCACTTGTATGTTTGAAGGGGTATACCTGAATCATGGAAGAGGTACCTATTATCCGTTTACAGTTTTGGGTAGTCCAGAGTTAAAAGGGGTCTATTCATTTTCATATACACCCACCAGTATCAAAGGCATGGCAGAAACGCCGCTCTTCATGGATCAGGTATGTTATGGGTTGGATCTTCGTAATTATGATGTAGAGCAATTGAGGAAATCTAAAAAGATCAATATCAGTTGGATCATGGAATTGTACAAAGCACATCCCTACAAAGAAAAATTCTTTGAAAAACTAAGTGATCAAATGAATTCTATTGAAGTGCAAATTGGTGTGGGTGAATTCAGGCAACAAATCATCAATGGCGTTTCTGAAGAAGAGATTCGCAAAACTTGGGAGCCGGGGTTGAGTGCTTATAAGGAGATGAGGAAGAAGTATTTGTTGTATCCGTAGTGCGGATATTGATTATTTATCTGATCACCTATATTACAACTTTTGGAAAGTTTCGAAACTTTCCAAAAGTTAATGCTCTAGCTTCGGTCTTTCGTATAAGATCAGGAAGGCAAATACACTTTCAATATCTTCCCTGCTCCCACATATTTATTCGTTTTAACAAGTTGATCTGTGATAGGGGTGCCAAAAGTGATGCCTACAGCTATGGCTAGCGTATCTGAAGTATTTGTAAGTTCTTTTGTTGTTGTTTTCTTTTTTTTATCGATGATACTATCTGTTACAACAGGTAGCGCAATAGTACATTGTTGGGCCTCTATATTCTTTGTTCCAAATTGCCAATCACTATACCATGTTTTTTCTATTTGCCTGTATGAACCATCAAGCGAGGAGCCATATTTTTTATCGAAAAAGAATAGATCAGGAAGAGAGCCAAAAGTGATCACGATTCTCCAAGCAGCATAGTTGCCAATTGGAAGAAAATTAATGCCATGAATGATTTCGGGTAATTGAATGTCTACACTTCTGCGTTCAGCATAAAACTGAACATTGATAGAGCCACGTAATACAGATTCAAAACTGTTTTTTTTATTCAATTGAAATCCTTCGAGTATCGTACCAAATTTGCTGAACAGGATAGCGCGTTCTCCTTTGGGCTGAATGAGATCACGTGTTTGAATGTTTTTGGCTAGTGCTGTTAAGGATCCTGATAAATTATAATCAGCCACAGGGGCCATATGAACTAAAAAATCGCGCAAACTACTGGCAGCTTTAGCACAACCACCCCACTCAGCATTGAGTTCCCTTGTGCGCTCAAAGGATTTTGCCGTTTTAATCTTTCTCTTGGTAGCACCGCCTTTCATGCGCAAAATTACTTTGTCGCTGTCTTTTCGGCGATAGGCACTGATATTACCCAAGCTACCGCTGAATTCGGTAAGGTTTTTAAGGATGGCCATAGGTTGGTTGTAAAGTGGTTATTAATACCCTCCATCTTAGCATGTAGGAGGCTTATTCATATCTAATATGAATACAATATACAAATTTTATTAATAAAATACAAACTTAATATGTATCTAAGTCCATCCTTAAAATATGAGCTTATAATGGGCTTATATAGGGCTTATATACAGTTTATATTGGTTTTATTGATGGTACAAGTATATTACTGAGACGAAGCAATAATGTGTCTTGTACTGAAAAAACTTTCCAAAACTTTACTTCAATGCTTACCAAGAGCCCCCTAGATTTCGATCAGATTTTATTACCAAATCAGACCCGGTTTATTCTTGATGTATCGTCATCAGCAGCATTTATGAAGCTAATTCATTATATATTTTCAAGTCTATTTGGTATTCATTGAATCATACAACAAATTTTAAATCAAGATGTTATTACATTCTTTTTTGGAAAAAATTCTATTATTTTAGAATTGTAAATGAAAACGACCCCTCATGACCCCCCAAATTTTTATCAGTTTTGCGACTGTAAAATTGAAAATTCCGGAAGCCGTACATCTACATCTATATTGGTTAGCTCCTGGGATTATTTGGCGTGACGATATTTTTAAATATTTCAAGTCAAGCTTGGGCAATATCATAGATCTGCTTGATTATGTGTTTTGCGAGATGAATTGGTTTGCCGGTAGATTTAAAATCGAAAAACTTTCTTTTCTTAAATCCAACAAGATAAAGGGTACAATATCCTCCGATTTATTAGGGGTTGATTTTAGATCGGATAACAAGACAACTGCTGCTACCAATGCTGGATCAAAGAGATCTACAGCAGTATCTACAATGAGGCGGTTGCTTATGCGCAGTTATCGCCGTTCTATCTCGCAAGGAGATTACAACAATATTTATTGACGTATCACAGTGCTGTTAACACGGCTGTGAACTTGTATGGTATAGAGTATTTGTTGCTTACAAGGTGGAAAGTAATCGTTTTGTGAATTGAAGTAGGCAAATCATGCAAAAAAGGATATTGAAGCTTATACTGGAATAATTGATAGATGATAGTTGGATGTACTGCCTTATCATCTGATGAAACTGAGAAAACATGAAGAAAAAAGGACTACTGCTTTTGATGTTGATGCTGACAATGGGGCTGTATTCTTATGGGCAAACATTAAATGTGGATGAGCTAATTAAATTGTGGAGTGTGTCAGATACTTCGCAGACAAGAATATCTGGGGATGCAACAACGGATATTTTTGCGAACCCCAATAAGGAAAAATTTTTATCGATAATATCGGAATTAAAAAAACGCAGCTTAAATGGGCGCATGCGCATAAGGGCTTATATCTACCAGTTCTACGGATACGACTTTTTTGAAATCAACGATACGCTCACAAGCAAAACCTATTGTTTGGGTATGTTAAAAGAGGCTGCCCTAATAGGTGATCAACAGCTATTGTCGGAGTTGTATATTATATATGGAGAACTATCTGTTCCGCAGGAAGAAATCTATTATCTATTGAAAGCTGCAGAAATACGAGAAAAAGGTTTGATAGCCACGGAATTCATGTATTCTATTTATTCGAGGTTAAGTCAGTTATCTTATGAGGTTATGCTTGACTATAAGAGTAGCGCTAGGTATGCTGCTCATAGTATTTCTATGTTTCGTACGCCAGATTTGAATTTGCACAATTACATTCTTTTACTTGATATCGCCGGCGATTCTTATATTAAATCGAATATGCCTGATAGTGCTATTTACTACTATCAGATGATTAAACAGAAAGTAGCAAATTTTAAATTATTTCCTAGAAAAAATTCTTCCAATTTAGGTGTTGAGTTTCTTGATCTTTGGGATCATATTGCATCCGGTGGCATAGCAAGAGCTTTTATCCTAAAAGCTCAATACGATAAAGCCTATTCATTATTATTACAAAATTTGCGATCCAGTATTGATCGTGGGGAATGGGCAGATGTTTCTTTGGTACAGAGTGCGCTGGCTCAAATAGACTATGTCAGAAAAGATTTTTCTAGCGCGGCAAAGCGATACAGCTTGGCGCGTCAATTGGCCACAGGTGACAAGAGAGATATTTTATTGAGCGAAGCATTAGAAGGTGGGGCAAAGGCATTTGCTGCATTGGGCAGATACGACAGTGCATATTTCTATCAAAAAGAGTATTTGCTTTTAAAAGCAATGCTGGAAGCAAGAAAATACGAAAGTAAAATTGAAATGGCGCAAGCGCAGGTGAGATATGATGGCATTCAGGTATTGGTTGAGCAAACGAGAGATGAGATTGCTCGTCAAAAGCTATTGCGTAATGTCATTTTATGCGGTGTTTTTCTGCTGGGGGTGATTGGCTTATTGCTCTATAACCGTAGGCGACTGAAATATATCCTGCGGCAGACAGAATTAGAAAAGCAACATCAGTTGGCGGAATCAGAAGCGGAGCTTGCCCGCAAGAATATTCTTTATGCGCAAAACCAGTTGGCTGAAGTGGTAAACAATATTGCTGAGAAGAACAAGCTGATAGAAGGGCTCGAAAGTCAGTTGGCAAAGAATGAAAAAATAGAGATTCAGGAAACACTGCGCAATTTTACGATCATCACCGGTAATGACTGGCTTAAATTCAAAGACTATTTTGAAAAAGCATATCCGAATTATTGGGAAAGGCTGAACCAAAAACTACCCAAGCTGACCCAAAGCGATGAACGCTTACTTACACTCCTTAAACTTCAACTGGGTAATAAAGAGATCGCCGCAGCAACAGGTATATCTACTGAAAGCGTTAGGGTCTCTGTACATCGACTGCGTAAAAAAGTAGAAGCTTTTTATCCGGATATCTCATTCGAGGAGTTTATCGCAACGATTTGATTTTCAATGCCTGTAACGTTTTGTTACAGATGTTGCAACGCTTTACTACGCATGTTGCAACGCTTTACTACGTCTATTATTTGCAAAAGGGGCTTGCAGAGGGATAAGTTTATGTTCAAGTGAAAAAATCGAACCACAACAAGTCTACTAATGGAAAATCCTGGCAGTTGATCTTATTCATCATCATTGCCATTGTGATTATAGTGATGTGGACTGTGTGGTGGTATTTTGAAGCAAGAATAAAAGCGATAAAATAAACATCAACCCCTCGAGAGTGAAAAATATCTTTACCCTACGCTGGCTTTTCGTAACCCTGTTTTGTTGTATTGGCTATTGGGGACAATCCCAAGGCGTGGTAACAACTGACTGGGCAACCATTGGTGCCCGAAATGCGAATGGTGATTTCCAAATCATCGCCATTGGTAAATCTGATACAATTTACGCGCTTAGCTCTTATAATAGTGTGTACAAAATTACTCCGGCCGGTGCCGTAACTACTAACTGGCTTACATCAAGTGATATCTCTTCGGGCAGCAGTGTTGATATGACTGCCATATCTGTTAATAAAACCACAGGGGATGTTTATTTGCTATACACAGAATCAGGTAACTACAGGATCGCTAAAATCACGCCGGGTAAAACCATTGCAAAAAGTTGGTCAACGCTTGCTACTACAGGTAGCGTGAGCCTTGGTTATAAATTTATACGGGTAGATGCTACTGGGGATATCTATCTATTAAAAAATAATGCATCAATAGATAAAATAGCTTCTACAGGAGGGAATCCGACTAATTTGATAACGCTGGATAAAACATCTGCTTATGCGGGGGCAGATGCATCCGGAAATATGTTCTTGCTTTGTGATGATGGTTCTATTAGTAAAGTAACCAGTAGCGGCGTAGAAACAACTAATTGGGCAACGTTTTCTAATTCTCTTGTAGAGATACCGCCCGTCACAGATGGATCGGGTAATGTGTATATGCTAGAAACGGATGGTTCTACCAACAATCTTCTTAGGTTCAGCAGCTCTGGAGGAACGCAAGATAGATCAACAAGTGTTGGCGATGTTAACATCAGAAGTATGAGCATCGATGCTAGCGCTAACATTTACATGCTGAATGATTTTAATAAAAAGATCATAAGAGTAACCTCTGCAGGAGTACTCAATTCAAGTTTTGCATCACTTCCCATTGATAACTATACCAGTACCAGAGGTGCTATGGTGGTGGATGGGTCTAACAGCGTTTTTGTATTAAACACCGGTGAGAGTGGTGATGGGGGTAGTGATTTAATTTCTAAAATAACTTCAGCCGGTGTTGTTACCGACAAATGGGCCGATATGGCTGTTCCCCATCCTATGGGGATCACCAGAGATAACTCCGGAAACCTGTTTGTGGCCAATACTAAGAATAACACGGTCAGCAAAATAACTTCTGCAGGTTCGGTAACAGCGGCATGGTCTAATCTGCCTGTAGGTGCACATCCTCTTTATATAGTAGCAGATCATTTGGGTAACGTATTTACGTCGAACAGGAATAATACGGTTAGTAAAATAAATTCTTCAGGTACTGCAACAGCTATTGCGGTGGGACCAGCCTACACTACGTACTATCCAGGAAATCAAGCGTCACCCATCGCGCTTGATCAAAATGGCAACCTGTATGTGGGTATCAGAAATGGTGCAAGCAGTAAAATTGTAAAAATTGCTGCCGGAGGCACTACCACTGCCGACTTTGCGAATTTAGCATCTGACCCAGAATGGATAGCTGTTGATGTAACCAGAAATAGTTTATATGTTGCCCGTAAGGCAGCCAAAAGAATCAGTAAAGTTGATCTGACAAACAGTAATGCCGGTACTAATACTATTGCTGAGTGGGCTATATTAACAAATGATCCAATTCAAATAGCAGTAGATGCAACAACTGGAAATGTGTATACACTGAATCAAACATCTGGAAATGATAATGTAAGCAAAGTGACGTCGACGGGTACAGTCACAAACAATTTTGCATCTCTATCTGGAACCTCATCTGTGGGAATGTTTGCTGGAACTAATGGTAGTGTTTATGTATTAGATGATATTGATAAAACCATAACAAGGGTTAAACCAGACGGTACCACTGAACAGATTGTATCTTCTGGTGATGGTTTGAATAGTGTGAGTCTTCAAAAGGCTGGAATGGTTTTTGACAATACGGCAACTTTTTATTTAACAACCAGCGAAGGAAAAGTAGCAAGGGTGCAAGTACGTCCTACTGTAAATACAGTAACTATTGCTTCTGACAATGCCGATAACACCAAAGCAAAGTTGGGAAATAAAGTCACTGTAAACTTTACTACCAGCGAAGCCGTTAATACGCCCACTGCAACCATCGCAGGTACTTCTGCAACAGTAACCAATCTATCTGGTAATACTTCCTGGAAAGCAGAAGTAACACTAGGTACATCCAATACAACAGGTACGGCTACTTTTCTCATCAGTAATATTGTAAGTAGTTCTACCGGTGTTGCTGCTATAGATGTTAGTGCTACCACGAATGGTAGTAGTGTAGTTATTGATACGATCACTCCTACGTTGAGCACTTTAACCATTGTTTCCAATAATGCGAATACGGCTAAAGCGAAAGTAGGAGATCTAATCACCTTGAATTTCACTAGCAGTGAAGTGATCAATACACCTACCGTAACGATCGGAAGTGCTACCGCCACTGTTACCAATCTATCCGGCAGTACTTCCTGGAAAGCTGAATTGACCATGTTAGCAGGTAATACGCAGGCGCAGGGGCAAGTGGTATTTAGTGTAGCCATCAGCGATCCAACAGGAAATACAAGAACAGTTACTACTACTACCAATGGTAGTAGGGTTGTTTATGATACGATTCGTCCAACCCTTAATCCGGTAGCTATTGCATCCAATGGAAGTTCTGCCTCCATAGCCGGACCGGCAGACTCTGTAACCATTACGTTTACAACCAGTGAAGCATTGAGCCTTACGCCTACTGTGTCAGTTAGCTCCGGCGGGCAAGTCATACAGAATCCGGTACAAGTTCGTCGGCCAAGCGGGAACAACTGGACTGCCGGATTTTATTTGGACCAGGCGAATGATTTATCCGGTGCTATTACATTTTCGATTACCAATGTGAGGGATACTACAGGTAATGTGGCGAATACAGTAACCACTACCACAAATGGATCGAGTGTAACATTCGTAAAATCAAAACCCACATTAACAAGTGTAACCATTGCCTCTAATAATGCAACAAACACAAGGCGAGCTACTACAGGTAATATTGTAACCTTGAACTTTACTGCTAGTGAAGCTATCAATACCCCTGTTGTAAAACTTACGACGCTGCAGCGTACGGTGACAGCCACCAATGCATCAGGTGATAAGCTGAACTGGCAAGTTGCCTATACAACAGTAGTAGGTGACCCTGAAGATTCTGTGACGATTTCCATAGTGCCAACAAGTGTTTTTGGTATTGCCGGAGATGAAGTAAGAACTACAACAAACGGTACTTATGTACTTTTTGATAAAACAAAACCTACACTGAGTAGTGTGGCTATTGTATCGAACAATCCACTAAATACAGCACGAGCCACAACAGGCAATTTGGTTACGCTTAGTTTTACAACGAGTGAACGTTTATCACAAAAGCCGAATATTTCAATAGCCGGACAAGTGATTCCGGCAGGTAGTGTAACCAATATATCCGGTAATAACTGGAAAGGTGAATATACTTTAGCGGGTACCGAGACTGAAGATACGATCAGATTTTATGTATCCTATGTAGACTCAGCGGGTATTAGAGGAGATACGGTAAGAATTACCAACAATAACAGTAGGGTGATCTATGATAAAACAAAACCTTTACTAACTAGTGTAGCAATTGTATCCAACAATACTACAAATACCGCAAAAGCTACTACGGGCGATACTGTTACGGTTAATTTTACGACGAATGAAGCATTATCACAAAAGCCGAGTGTTTCTATAGCCGGACAAGTGATAGCTGCTTCCAGTGTAACCAATATATCCGGTAATAATTGGAAGGGTGTATATAAGTTGGTGGGTACGGAAGCAGAAGATACAGTTCGGTTCTTCATATCGTTTATAGATTCTGTAGGCATTAAGGGAGATACGGTACGAGCTACCACCAACAATAGCCGTGTAATTTTTGATAAAACAAAACCTACACTGAGTAGTGTAGCGATTATATCCAATAATGTTGTCAATACCGCAAGAGCTACCACCGGCGATTCTATTACAGTGAGTTTTACATCAAGTGAAGCGTTGTCACGAAAACCAAGTGTTTCCATCGCTGGACAACTGATCGCTGATTCCTGTGTAACCAAAATATCCGGTAATAACTGGAAAGGCGTTTATAAATTGGTCGGAACCGAAACAGAAGATACGGTTCGATTCTTTATATCATATGTAGACTCTGCGGGCATCAAAGGAGATACGGTACGAATCACCAACAACAATAGTCGTGTAATTTTTGATAAAACCAAACCTACACTGAGTAGTGTAGCGATTATATCCAATAATGCTGCCAACACTGCAAGAGCGATAACGGGCGATTCTGTTACCTTGAGTTTTACAGCGAGTGAATTGTTGTCACAAAAGCCGAGTGTTTCCATTGCCGGACAAGTGATACCGGCATCCAGTGTAACCAATGTATCCGGCAATAACTGGAAGGGTGTATATAGGTTTGCGGGTACTGAACCAGAAGATACGGTTCGGTTCTACGTATCGTATATCGACTCTTCAGGCAATAGAGGGGATACGGTACGGACTACCAATAATAGTAGTATTGTAATTTTTGATAAAACAGCTCCTGCTTTAACTACAGTTGGCATTCTATCTAATAATATCAACAGTAACTCTCATGCTGCGATAGGTGATACCATCACGCTGAATTTTACTGCTGCTGAGACCATCGTATCACCTAGTGTGCTCATCGCTGGACAGGCAGTATCATCAACGAATGTATCCGGTAATAACTGGAAGGCTACTTACAAGACACAAAGTGGGGATACAGAAGGGACTGTCAGCTTCCAGATTGCCTATAAAGATGTGATTGGTAATGTTGATACGGTGAGAAATACCACTACCAATAATACGAGAGTTAGATTTGATAAAACAGCTCCAACATTAACTTCAGTAACCATTGCATCGAATGCGTCTGATCCGGCAATTGCCATCATTAATAGTGTGGTTACGCTCAGTTTTGTTGCCAATGAAGGTGTGTTAACACCCACAGCTACCATCGCAGGTAATACCGTAACACCTACATTGGTATCAGGCAATAGTTGGACTGCTTCTTATACTATTAAAGCAACCGATACGGAAGGACAAATACCGTTTACTATTAACTATAAAGATTCGGCAGGTATTGCAGGCGTAGCGGTAACTACTACTACTAATAACAGTAAAGTTGTATTAGATAAATCAGCACTTGTGCTGAGTATGGTAAGTATTGCATCGAATAATACTACCGACACAAGTCATGCTACTACCGGTGATATTATTACCATTAAATTCAAAGCCAGCAGGGAGATCAATATTCCAACTGTTTTACTGGCAGGCAATTCAGTTACAGCTACCAATACATCAGGTGATAAGATCAACTGGCAAGCGAGCTATACATCAAGGGTAACAGATACCGAAGGAGTAACTTCCATCAAAATTGATTTTACGGATCTGGCAGGAAATGTGGGATTAACTGCTAACGGAACATTGGATAATACGAGGGTCATATTTGATAAAACACCACCTACCTTAAGCAGTATTGGAATCCTTTCTTCCAATGCGAATACAGCAAAGGCAAAAGTGGGCGATACGATCATCCTCAATATTGTATCCGGTGAAGGAATTATGGCACCTGTTGTAACGATCGCGGGATCAGGTGCAAGTGTAACTTATATATCAGGTAATAACTGGAGAGCAAGTTATATTATACAATCCACCGTTGCAGAAGGAAATATTCCGTTCAGTATTGCTTATAAAGATTCTGCGGGGCTATCCGGTACAGCAGTAACAGCTACTACCAACAATAGTGCAGTTGTATTGGATAAAACGATACCCATATTAAACAGTGTATCCATCATATCAAATAATGCGAATACAGTAAGAGCAAAAGTTGGTGATACGGTTACGCTTAGTTTTACTGCTAATGAAGGAATACTGACGCCTGTTGTAACGATTTCAGGGCAAACAGCGAACGTAACGCAAATATCCGGTAACAACTGGAAAGCAAGCTATGTAATGAGGAGCACAGATGCAGAAGGAAGCATTCCGTTCAATATTGCATTTAAAGATGCTGCTTCCAATGATGGTATTGCTGTTACCTCTGTAACCGATAACAGTAGTGTGTTATTCGACAGAACCTTACCTCAACTAACCAGTGTATCGATCGTATCAAATAGTAATATATCTACCAACAGGGCTGCAATTGGAGATATTATTACCCTTAGCTTCACTTCGAATGAAGTATTGTTAACACCAGTTGTAACTATTTCGGGACAAACAGCAAGTGTAACACTTGTATCCGGCAACAACTGGAGCGCAACTTATACCATGCGAGCTACTGATGTAGAAGGAAGTATAGCATTCACCATAGCATTTAGAGACGCTACTTCCAATGAGGGAAATATTGTTAGTGCTACTACAAATAATAGCAGTGTAATATTTGATAGAACAGGACCCCAATTGACCACAGTATCGATCGCATCCAACAATAGTGTGTTTAAAGGAAATGCGATTGCAGGCGATCAGGTTACGGTTAGTTTTCAGGCGAATGAAACCATTGACCCGCCTGTTGTAACAATTGCCGGAAAGAATGCAACTGTAACCAATACATCAGGTGATAAGATTAACTGGGTAGCAAGCTATACAATGGTTGCTGCAGATGCGGAAGGAAACATACCTTTTACCATTGCATTGAAAGACGTTCTTTCCAATGTTGGCACAACAGTTACCGCTACTACAGACAATAGCAAGGTAATATTTGACAAAACCAATCCGGTATTAACCAGTGTGAATATTAGCTCGAATAATCCGGTAACGGGTAGAGCAAGAATAGGCAATCAAATCACTGTAAGTTTTGTAGCGAGTGAAATGATACAGCCACCGGTTGTTACGATTGCCGGTCGTGCTGCTACAGTAACGGGTTCCGGACGTAACTGGTCGGCGGTGTATTCCATGGTAAATGCAGACACGGAAGGAAATATATCTTTTGCCATTGCCTTCAGAGATTCTTCCGGCATAGCAGGTACAACTGTTACAGCAGTTACAGATGTCAGCAATGTGATATTTGACAAAACGGCTCCGGTTTTAAACAGCATCAGCTTTTCGTCCAATAACGCTGATAGAGAAAGAGCCCAACCGGGTGATATCGTAACGGTGAATTTCACATCCAACGAAACATTACTGACACCATCAGTAAGTATTGTTGGTAGAACGGTGGATGCAACGAATGTATCAGGCAATAACTGGACTGCTTCTTATATCATGACGAGTCGTGATGTTGCAGATGTACAGTCGTACATGATCGCCTATAATGACCTTGCAGGTAATAAAGGAATAACAAGGTCTGCATCTTCCACCGTTACCAGTATTTGTCCTACATCATTCCCATATACATGGAATAATAATCAATATGCTGATACAGGTCGTTATAGTGTTATGCTGATCAATAGTGAAGGTGCTGATAGTACTACTGCGCTCATCTTGAGATTCCACCCTGTTCCGGCCATTCCTGTGATTATCCGCTCGGCAGCTTCTTTCTGTACCGGCGATAGTATTTTGCTTGAGTCATCTGCGGTATTAAATAATCAATGGGTACTGAATGGAAATGATGTTATTGGTGCAACGGGTAAGTTCTTATCTACAAAAGAATTGGGTCTGAACACATATACTGTTCGTGTAACAAATAATCTGAGCTGTTATTCTGTGTCGGCTCCGGTAACTACACAATACTTGAATACAGTGGGTACAAAGCTTTCTCTGAATGACACGATGGTATGTAAAGCGATAGTGGTTCCTGTAACGGTTAACTCAGTAGAAACGGTGAGTAGTTATAGTTGGTCCTCCAGGAATACCGGTTTCACGGCTTCTACACAAACAGTGAATTTAGTCAATCAGGATCGTTATACCGCAACAGTTGTATTGAATAATGGATGTGTCGTTACGGATACCATCAACTTTAGAACCACTGCCGATACGGCGATCAAAGCGCGTATGGTAATGTCGAAGCAGGCATTTGTGAACCAGCAAATAAAAGCGGTGAACCTTACTAGTCCGACTCCACAGACGCAGGTATGGGGGATACCTGCGGGAGCGGGCGTGGTTAGTAATACACCGAATGAGTTGGTGATTCGATTCGCTAATCCGGGTAATTATACATTGTATCTCAACAATACCTCTTATAATATTTGTAGGAGTAGTGATACGGCTAACATTGTAATTACTACCAATGATTCTGCAAATGTGTTATCGACTAATACAACGATCATCAGGAATCTGACTATTGGACCTAACCCAACTACAGGTCGATTCAGGATCAATGTAGAACTGAACAGACCCGGTAAAACTTCTGTGAGAATTTATGACATGAATGGAGCTCCGGTATTCCAGAATATTTATCAGGAACCTATCGCTAAGTTTTCGAAAGACATAGATATTTCGTCACAGCCATCGCAACGAACATATGTATTGATCGTACAGTCGGATGGTGGGTATGAAGTAAGGGCCATCATTAAAAACTAATAAAACCCGTTGAACAATAACATGAAAAGAATAATAACACTTGTAGCCATATTCACAACGGGATGCCTGCAATTGAATGGACAGGTCTTCGACCCGTTTAGTCTTTTTGGGAAAGGGAAACTTTTTAAATTGAATGGTGGCATCAATGCTTCCATGCTCTACAATTATTCATCCGACAATAGTTTTGGAGGTATTCCATTTACTTATGTGATCGGTGGTAATGTAAACCTATATGTAAAGGGTATTGACATACCATTGGATTTTACCTATTCCAATGCTCAAGTAGCAGTTAGGTTTCAGCCTATTCCATTTAACAGACTAGCGATACATCCGAGGTATAAATCATTCACTTTTCATGCCGGAACAATTGCTATGACATTTACACCCTACACATTGAATGGATTTCAGTTTAATGGTGCAGGTATCGATTATGCACCTGGTAAATTTAAACTCTCGGTACTGGGTGGAAAATTCCTGAGAGGAAGTGGCGATTATATACAGAATCCTGATGCACCACCTACTTATTCAAGAATAGGAACAGGTATTGCAACCAGCTACCAGTTTAATAAAATGTTTGTAGGGGTCAATGTTTTTTATGCTAAAGATGATACAGCATCCGCCCAGAATATTCCTGTGGAGCAGGGGGTAAGCCCTAAGCAAAATTTAGTAGCCAGTTTGGTGACAAACGGAGATTGGAAAGGATTTAAATACAATGTTGAATTAGCAAATAGTCTGATGACTATCGATCAAAGATCTCCTTTAGCATACAAAGGTAATGCGCCTTTTTCAGGCTTGTTAAATAGGAATGGGACTACTGGAAACAAACAAGCACAAAACATTAAACTTACCCGAAACATTAAAACAGTAACGCTAGGCATGAGTTATGAGAAGGTAGACTTCAACTACGAAACGCTGGGCTCACTATATGTTACCAATGGATTTGAAAACACTGCACTTACCTTCCAAATGCCTTTATTCAAAAGAAAAGTAGCTATAAGTGCTCAATTGGGTATCCAGCATATGTTGGCCAATAAAGAGGATACAGCAGTAAGCCAAGAAACTAGCACTCAGCTTACCAATGTCAGTATTACTTATACACCCAGTCAGAAATTATCTTTCAATGGATCCTATTCCAATAATAAAGGTGTAACCGACTTTCGTAACCTGAATAATATTGCCAATCAGAATAACCTCATACCGGTTTACCTCGATTCATTGCGATTGGTACAATTAAATACCAATATGAGTGTCAATGCAAGTTATCAATTGCGATCAACGCCAACAGAGAATAGGGCATTGAGTGCAAGTTATTCGTACCAGAAAGGAGACCAGCGACAAGGTGATTTCTTTTTGGATCTACAGGGTACCGCATTCCAAAATGCAACAGTAAGTCTTTTTACTGCTTATCCTAAAACAGGAGTGAAATGGAATATGAATCTGAATTATAGTTCCGTTCAACAGGGACCTGATTCCAACAATACAAAAGCCATCGGTGTCAATTTCAGTTTTGGAAAAAAAATATTTAAAAAGCGTGTAATGCTGATGCTTGGCTCGGGTTATAATACTACTAAAACGGTGGCAGATGCGCTGCGCGCAAATGTGATCAATTTTAAGGCAACTGCATCTTATACGCTCAAAAAGAAGCATGTATTTAATCTCAATGCAATTGTACAAAATAATGCAAGGAGTGGAATATCTACCCCGATGACCAGTACATCCACGGGCATCTTTTCATTAAACTATAATTACAGTTTCTAATATGCATCCCCTAAAGAAATATATTACCATTTGCTTGCTTGCCTGCGGTTTAGTAGTGCAGCAATACGGAAAGGCGCAGGGTGTTATTAACTACCCGGTTGCTGTTACACCTGTTATCTATCCGCCATTCCCGTTCTCATTACAATACATTGGCAATGCTAACCTGCCATTTATGTACGTGACTATCACGAATAAATCTTCAAATGCAGGTGTGTTGAATGCACGGCTAATGGTAAAGATAACTACTGGTTCATTTGTGGCGCAGACTAGTTCATTTTCTGTGGCATTACCGGTTACCTTAGTAGGAAATACGCCTGCACGACTATCTAATTTAGATATGAATTCGCTCTTTAGCTTCGGTAGGCTATCCGGCATCACACTCGATCAATATAACAATACATTTCCGCAATCAACTATCACATACAGTTTCACATTATTTGATGCTGCAACGCAAAGACAGATTAGTGAAGAGTCATCGTATAGTCTCACTTTTACAATGAACACTCCACCCATTACCACAGCGCCGCTGGACAAATCATTGCAGACGGCTCAGGGAGCACAGAATATTTTCTTTCAATGGCAACCCAGACAAGGTACTGCAGCTGGTGGGGTTATCTATGTACTACAAATAGTACAGTTATTATATGAAGGACAGGATCCACTATCGGCATTTCTCACCAATCCTATCTATTATACTGATAGCACTGTTACCACCGGGTATAATTATGATATCACTAAAACGCCGCCCTTGTTATCTAATAGAACATACGCATGGAGGGTGCAGGCTAAATCAAATGATAATGGTGGATTTACCGCCACAGTTTTTGCGAATAATGGTTACAGTAATGTGGCAACTTTCAAATATTCATCTCCTTGTCAGGCTGTAGCATTGTTTATGGGGGAGATGGATAGTACTAAAGCAGTGGTAAGCTGGTTAAATTTTGACAGTGATCCATTGTCACTGCAAATAAGCTATAGAAAAGAATCGGATGCTAATTGGACTACCATGAAGATGCCTGCAGTATTAGGCGATAATGTTACGATTCCTAATCTTAAGTCAGCTACTGCTTATGAGGTAAGGGCAGTTAGGACATGTGTGGCAGCAACAAGTTATTCATCAGCGGTTACTGCAACTTCCAATGTGACTAAATTTTCTACGAATGATTCAAAAGGTCTTGCAGTAGTGGCTAAACAAGAAAATACTTCAACCACATCAGGTACAAACGCGATCAAGGCCTCTTGTGGGGCAAAACCGGTTATTACCAAGTTAGATGAAAGCAACTTATTGACAACGTTGGTTGAAAAAGATGTTATTAAAGCCGGCGACTTCAGTGTTACAATTAGCAATGCAACAGGTGGTGGTGGCACATTCAGTGGAGCAGGAATAGTTGAAATGTGGTTGGGTGGTCGTGTGTTTAAAGCTGAGGTAAAATTCAGTAGTATAAAAATCAATAAAAATAAAGAAGTGATTGACGGGGCCGTTAATTTATCAAATCAGTAATCCCTATGCGAAAGAAAATAGCTATCATACAATATTTATCGATTTGTTTTTTATTGTTGGCTGGAGTGAATGCTTTTGCTAATGAAAAAGACAAGGATAAGACCGGTCCCGAAAAACACAAGGGCAATAAACTGTCGCCGGTGAAAACTCCGGCAACTACACCGGTACCTATGTGGTCTCCGGATATGCTTTCCAATGTTGTAATACCGGAAACACCATTAGGTCAGGAAGATGTATTAGTGATCGATTCTGCGAAAAATGCATTCGAGCAGATCACCCGAAATGGTTCATGGGTAAATCTGCTGACAGAAAATTCTTCTGTGAAGTTTCCATTTGGTATGCTGAAGAAAATACCTAACTATTCCACGGTATATCAATTGGCTTTTACCAGTGTAAGCATTACAAAATCGGGAGCAGTAGCAAGGGTCTTTGGAAGAATGTTGCTGAACGGTTCACAGAATTCGGTGATCTATTTCCAGGGATTCGTAAATCTTTCAAGAATAGGTGGTGCAGGTAGTGGTAATAAACTAACACTGATAGGAGATCAAACAGTCAATAATAGCGTTGACTGGAGCTTTATATTGAATGGAGGAGGAAGCACTTCACCCACTACTATGAGTTTTGATTGTAATGGGTTTACCGGTTTGGATATTAATGGGTCTGTAAACCTGAATAAAGATAGATACAAACCTGTTGCCGCGGGTGGAAGTAATACAAATGAGGATCAGTTGAAATCGAAAATAACGGTGACTGGATTAACAAAATGGGAGGAAATATATGTAGAGAAATTACAGTTCAATGGTTATTTCACAGCAGCCTCACTTCCATTATTGGGGGGATATGCTTTTCGTATTTCGGAAGCAACACTGGACATGAATGATAATAAAAGTCCCTCCGGTGGTGATCTTGGTACCTATATTTCAAAAGATAATGCTAAGCCCGGTTTATGGCGTGGATTGGCCATAAATAAAATGGATGTAAGTCTGCCTGGATATTTTTATACCGGCAAAAAAACGTCTCCGGTAGTGGGCGTTAAATATGCTGTTATTGATGACAACGGATTCAGTTTTTCTGTAGATGCTGCCAATGTTTTTGATTACAATACTGGTAGTGCCAACGGATGGGATATGAGCGTTACAAAACTCAATCTTTCTGTATTGAAAGGAGTATTTAACGGAGGATCATTTTCAGGAAAGTTGGTATTGCCTATCGAAGATCCAAGTTTTAATGGGAGGGGTATTCCTTTTGAAACCATTATCAACGATGATGGTTCAATAGAATCATCACAAGGTGAGGGTGATATCAAATATATTACCATGAAACCTTGGTACGGATATATTCATCCGGAGAATATTGCACTCACCATGGATATAGACCTAGAGCGAAATAAACTCTTGCCAAAAGTCACGCTTTCAGGAACATTCGATTTTAGCATGAGTGGAGAAAACTCTCCTTACATACCTACCAAAGCACAAGATGAAAGAGACGAAAAAGCAAATTTTGGCATCCAGGATGTAGCATTGGAAGATATGGTGCTGCAAACAGAAGGGACCTATATGACAATTGGTTCATTAGGTGCAAGTACAGAACTGACCCTTGGAGGTTTTTCTGCTGCGGTAGCTGTTGAATTCAGGAATGAGGGTCCGGAAGATGCTGCGGATGCCAGCACGGCGCAATATGCTACTTTACATTTTGACGCCAATATGCAATTAGGTGGTGGTAAAGTCAGTGGCGGTACCACATTTGATCTGTACATGAAATATGACACAACAAAAAAGAAATGGCAATATGTAGATTATCATATTTCAAAAGTGAAAGTAGGGTATGAAGGCGGACAAGTGAAGTTTAGTGGTGAGATCAACTACATGAAGGACAAAGTTTATGGATTGGCTTATGGCGGAACGATCAAGTTAACAGTATTGGGTAAAATAGAAATGGGGGCTTCTGTTTTGTTTGGTCATAAAGCAGCGCCTAACGGGCAGATATATGATTATTTCAACGTGGATGCCATGGTCAAGAGTGTGAGATATCAGATCAACCCTTATCTGGTCATTACCGGTTTCAGTGGTGGTGTGACTTATCGAATGGATCCAGTAACACCAGATGGAGTGATGCCGGTTTCTTTATCAGGGATTTCTTATAAGCCGAATGACCAATCTTTCCTTCGTGTGAGAGCGGGTGTTTATTTTGAAGTAGTAAAAGAACGCTTGATGACTGGTTGGGGCGGACTTGAAATTGCGTTTAACAGAAATTTCGGAGTAAGTGAAGTGTCCCTTAGTGGTAGAGCACAAATATTTTCTAAGCCTGATGGGGTGATTAAAAAGCCAGATGTTAATCCAATTAAAAATGGAGATGATAAAAGCGTGTCCGCTAAAAAATCTGGTAGTGATAAGAGTAAGAAAGATGAGAAGGAAGATGATGATGAAGAAGAGGATGGAGGTTCACCTCTTGGAGATAAACTAGCTGAATATACAGGTGGGGGCGATGAAGAGGAAGGGGAATCTAATAAAGGTTCTATGATTGGTGTAGGAGAAGCAGCTACAAGTACTGGAACCAGTAAAATTGAAACACTATTTCCTGCGAATAAATATGACCTGCCGGCAAAATTTGATTCAGCGACTTTAGAGAAAATGAGAGCGAGATACGTGATCAATAAACCTATTTACGATAGGGCTGTCACTGTTTTTGATTCTATGGCAACGATTGGGATTACTGTAAGTAGGACTTATGAAAGACTCAAAGAAGCCTCTAGAAAATTTGACCCTCGTTTTGATACCCACCCTTATGTGCAATTTGAAAAAAGCCATGCGGCTTATTCAAAATTGGTTGATAATGCTGCCAATTGGAAAGAAGTGTGTCGAAGACTGAAGCTTCCTTATATAATTAATTCTAGGTCAATAGACAATACTTTCCCCTATGAAAGTAAATACACGATTCCTACACCTGCTGAGGTAGAAAGGGTGGGTAGGGTTGCCCCAAGTGAGATTGCTTCTCTAATACTGTTTAAGGCGGAGAATTCAAATGAGTATGGTGTTATTACAGTAGCAAAATTATTGGTGCCATATTATACGGATGTGCTTGATTTTAACTTGAAGCGTTTTGATTCTACCGATAAATACGAGAAATTATATAACTATTGGATCAAGGAAGTTGGGATGCGTGAGTACGAGAGAGCATCTGGTGATCTGATGCGTGAATTGGGTATTACAAAAAATAATCCAGATTTACGCAATGCTTATGTAAATCTTCAAAGACTTGCGGGTACTAATTATGCCAAATTCAGAGGCTCCAAAAATTATGACACTGCAGCTGTTGCCGGTGGTACAACCGTAAGAGATTCTCTTTACACATATGAAGGCATGGTTGCAGTCAATACCATTGTATATGATCTGGCAGTAAAAGCTAGATCTGCCAGAATTAAACAGGATGGTGGACTTTCTGTTTCAACTGCAGAGACATCAGCCATCCAAGCTTCTGATGAAGCTAATGAGAAATATGCTGCATTATTGAAAATGGCGAATCGTATCCAGGCAGTTAAGAAGCAGCAATCTCTTTATGAAGATGTAGTAGCCACAGCCGCATTGAAAAGACAAATCAATGCTACCTCTAATGCGACCACTAAAACAAATCTGAAAAATGAATTAGAAGTATTAAATGCAAGAATTGCCCAAGAAGGAAGGTCTCTTTCTAAAGAAGAGTTGCTATTCAACCCTTCCAAAGAACAAATGAATTATCTCGAGAAGAATTATTCAAAAAATAAGAATAACGATACACTGGGTGGTTTGCAAATATTGAGAAAGCCTGTTGATATGTCTGCTCAGGTTGCGATTGATATGGTTATCTATAACGATCTGAAGAAAGGAACAAAAGAGGATGAAAAGGCAGCATTTAGAGAAATGGAAATCAGGAAGACACATGTGGGAGTAGCTGTTTCTTTACTTGAGATTGCTGACAATGAATTAAGACGTATAGCCGAAGAAGCAGAGGCCGCAAAGAATGCAACTACAACCACTACTTCATCTAATAAACTGGGTGGCGCCGTATTGGCAACATATGTAAAGCCTGATGGAGACCCAATAGTGTGGGGTGACTTTGTAGCCAAAATGGATATTGCCAATAGTACATTTAGTTTTGTACTACAGGCGTACACATCTGTAGAAGAAGGAGGGCAGACTATCATGGAGGGTAGTGGTCCTAATGGTAGAGCCGGAGTAGCAGAATTATATGTATCAGGAAGTACTTTTAAAATCAATGTAGGAACCAAGGAAGATCCTTGTGGAGTAAATGTTCGTCCGCCAAAAATTGACTTTTTAAATGCTGCCGCATCATTCTACTTGCAAGTAACCAATGCCAAGGGTGATGATGGTTCTGATTTCTCAGTAAGAACCGGTATTGGTGCATCTGTGTCTTATGGGTTTAAGGTATCTTCTGGTGGGGTTGGTGCATTTGCGCGATTAGGTGGGTCATTAGCAATTGATCTTGCTTTGAAACGTTTTGAAAATTTTGTTTGTAATGGAAGGTCAGGAGGTGGTTTTCATGGATGGTATGGACAAGGTTCGGTATATGTAAATTTTTCGGGAGCTGCGGGTGTGATCATCGCAGGAAAAGAGATTGATATATTGAGTGGAAGTATAGCAACCACATTAACGATTACTGGTCCTTCTCCGATGTATATTGCGGGTAATATTCGATTCGATTATAATGTACTTGGGTACAAAGGATCTAAGGAGATCAGTATGAGCTCCGGAACGAAATGTGATAATATTAAATTCTAATCCATGGGTATGATAAAAATAGTTAACCGGAGTATCTTGTTTTTATGTTGTTTGGGTATATCCTATATCCATGCACAAACCACTTCGAATTTTGAAACCAAACCAGTTGCTTTCAGGTCGGGTAATAAAGTATTCCTTCGCTGGTCAGTAAGTACTGCAGCACAATGGAGACAGGCAAATATTTTAGGGTATAATGTAGAAAGAGCGGAGGAAGGATCAACAAATTTTCAGCTTTTGAATACAACTCCCTTAAAGCCTATTACATTGTTAGCAGCCCAGAAATACGGAAGAGAAAGTGCTGTTTATATTGTTACCTCATTGATTCAGCAAAAGCCTGATCCAAAAGATAAAAACAGATCGGATGATAGTGAGTTATATGGGTATTATCTGTTGATGTCTTCTTATAATGCAGACGCTGCATCCTTGTCGGCATCTGCCTATACAGACTCCACCACCGTTCCCGGAAAGAAATATACCTATCGTATAACCGTCGCTACTATCGCGCCGGAGAAACAACAAGCCTCTACAGTAACAGTGCAGGATGACAATACATTACCGGCACTTCCTTCCATTGTATCAAAATTCATGGAGAAAACGGTGAACCTTGAATGGAATATTAAACCGGTGATAGATGATTATATCGCTGTTGTAGTGGAACGATCAACAGACAGTATCAACTTCAGCACCATTACCAATCCTCCACTTTTGTCCAACTTGCAAAACGCGAATGAAAAGGAAAAAGATACGACCAAAAAGATGATGATCTTTAACGATGCGGATGTAGCACAGAATACAAAATATTACTACAGAATAAAAGGAATCAATGTATTTGGCATCAATAGTGAACCAGGTACGGTTATTTCCGGTATTTGTCTTCCCGATATTCGTACTTTGCCCAAGATCAAATCGATCGATACAGTGGCGGGTAAATTCGTTGTCAATTGGACGATGCCCGATTCAGTTAAAAGACTGGTGAAGCAATATGAGATCAGGGTTTCACAAACCGGGGATGACAGCACGTACAAGAAAATATTTACATTCCCTGCAACAAAAGATTCTATCACTGCATTTGATTTTAAGCCTTCACAGTCTAATTATTTCACATTGCGTGCCATCAACCAGAAGGCAGATCAGTATGTAGAATCTTTTCCTTATCTCTACCAATTGAACGACTCTATTCCGCCTGCACTTCCTGTAGGACTTAATGGAGTCATTGATAAGAGTGGTAATGTAACCCTTGCCTGGTCAGGGAATAAAGAGCCGGATATCTTGGCTTACAAAGTATATCGTTCCTTTAGTAATACGGGAAGTTATTCGTTGATTACAGGAGAGCCAACCATCGAAACCATATTCAAAGAAAAACTGCCACTGAATCAGTTGAATGCAGATATATTTTATAAAGTATCTGCATTGGATAACAGATACAATGAATCTGCATTATCTGAACCCATACGCCTCAGCAGACCCGATACCATTCCACCAGCAATTGCAACACTGCTAGAGGTAAATATGGTTAACAATAAAAGTATGGAAGTAAAATGGAAGAAAAGTTTCAGTAAAGACGTAGTGAGTTATGCCCTTTTTCGTAAAGATATAGACGATAGTCTTTCGACATGGATACAAATAGCTACGCCTGATGCTATGGATTCTGTTTATTCTGATCTGAATGTGGATCCAACCATTTCTTACGCGTATAAGATACAGGCTGTAGATAAGGGTGATTTGAAAAGCGGATTTTCCAATGAACGTTTTTATAAAGCTCCGGCGAAAGCAGCGGTGAAAGTCAAGATACTTTCCAATCTAAATGCCTACACATCGCGAGGCGAAAAAAAATATATAGAGCTGAACTGGAATATCAATAGACAGATTGCAGAAAATATCCGGGAGTTTTGGGTCTATCGCGTAGTAAATGGTAATGAAGCAGAGATCGCTTTACAATCAGTGATACCCGGTACTTCGAAGATATTCGATGACGATGATGTTCGCGAAAACACAAGATATACCTACTATATCAAAGCCGTTTATAAAACCGGTGGTAGCAGTGATCTTGAGAAAATAAATGTAGATTATTAAATCTCAGCTTATAAGCTACGATACAACTTTTGAAAGTTCCGAAGCATTCTAAAAGTTTACTTCGAGGGTTAGCGATAAAGAGAAAGTCTCACAGTAATGTGAGGCTTTTTTCTTTCCCCGCAGGAGGTCCAAATCGAATGAAGTTTGTCGCAGATATCTCCCGATCTCGCCTAGGGCGAGAGAGGGGACTTTTTTTCTCCGCAGGGTGTACAATTTAAAAGAAGTTTTTTTTCTCCGCAGGGTATCCAAATCGAAAGAAGTTCGTCGCATCGTTTTCTATGACTTAACCAACCCTTTATTTCTATTTTACTTTTGTATTTATGCACATTTTCTTACATAGTTTTCCTCAAACATTCTTTCATCTCTAAGTACAGCGTACACACGGTGAACAAGTTTATTCCTTACCGCATTAATAACACTCATCTTATTTTTGCCATCCATAACTTTTCTCTCAAAATACAAATGAAGTTCTTTGTCGTTTTTGATTGCCGATAATGCGCACAGGTGTAAGAGTTTTTTCAATTTTTTTTTTCTCCGCAGGGTGCCCAATTTAAAAGAAGTTCTCCGCATCGTCTCCCGAGGAACGAGGGGACGTTGCGGTGTTACACAGCTAGGGTGTTAGCATAAAACAAGCGCATTCTTTCTCCGCAGGGTGTCCAAATAAAAAAGAAGTTCATCGCATCGTCTCCCGAGGTACGAGGGGACGTTGCGTGTTACACAGCCGGTGTGTATCATTTGCTTTTAGGCTTACTAATTTGTTACCAAAGAATAGATCATAAAAATTAATGATTAACTTTCATTAGTATGAGTGGTCACAGAGTCTCCATAGGAGTCCTTCGGACCTCTATGAGAGCTGCGAGTTACGTTCAAAAAAAGTAAAACCTGCTGTGAAGGAAAAGACAAAGATGCAAATAGAATGATACCTAAGAAAAGTTGTAGTGGCCGCAACGTCCCCTCGTACCTCGGGAGACGATGCGGGGAACTGCTTCTTTTTAAGATGATGGGTGGAGTGGAGAGAGTAAACTCTGCGGAGAAGGAATGATGATAGTGAAAAAAACAAACGTTTCATCGTACGTAATCAATACAATGAGCTAGGACAGTTGCTGCAAAAAAGATTGGGACAGGTAAATGCAACGGATACAGCTGCATTGGAAGTGCAGGATTTTACTTATTCTATTCGTGGTTGGTTGCATGGCGTTAATAAAGACTACAGCAGAGGAAATGGTAAGCGTTGGTTTGGAATGGAACTAAATTATGACTGGGGTTTTGGTCAATCTCAATACAATGACAATATTGCCGGGATGCAATGGCGTAGTGGGGGGGATGGTATCAGAAGAGCTTATGGATATGGATATGACCGAGCTAACCGATTATTGTTTGGGGATTTTGCACAGGATAATGGAACTGATTTTGCGGATATAGGTGCCTTTAATTTTGATGTACTTATGGGAGATGGTGTGCAACAATCTAGCGCGTATGATGCCAACGGAAATATCTTACGTATGCAACAGTGGGGGATGAAAGGCACAGGGTCTACCAAACTGGATGATCTTCAATACTCCTACCGAACACAAAGTAATCAACTGAAGAACGTATTGGATGCAAACAACGATACACAGACCCGATTGGGAGATTTTAGAAGTTCCTCTATGTATCTGCAGTCTATTGGAACAAAAACTACGGCAGCGGAGGATTATACCTATGATGTGAATGGTAATTTATTAAAAGACTTGAATAAGGATATTGTAGCAGTATCCGGAGATCCGGGAATTGTATACAATCATTTGAATCTACCTGCTTCCATACTGGTTAAAAAAGATGCGGCAAGCTTGAAGGGAACCATTGGCTATGTTTATGATGCGTCCGGTAACAAATTGCAAAAGCAAGTCATTGAAAATGCAGATACTACGACTACTTTATATTCCGGAGGTATTGTTTTTGAAAATGACAGTTTACAATTTTTATCTCATGAGGAAGGCCGTATCCGCAGGAATGCAAAAGGTCAATGGGTGTTTGATTATTTTTTAAAGGATCATTTGGGTAACACAAGGGTGGTGCTTTCAGATGAACAGCAAAAAGATGAATACCCTGTTGCTTCCCTGGAAACGAATACCCTCACCAATGAACAATTGTATTATACAATACCTGATGCGGGTGGTGTTCGCGTGGAAAAGACCGGTATACCCGGTTATCCTACAGACAATTACACTAACCCGAATGAGTTTGTACACAAACTGAGTGGTAGTGGAACTAAAGTAGGAACGAGCATAGTTTTGAAAGTGATGCAGGGCGATAGTGTGCGCGTACGGGCGAATAGTTGGTACCGACTCAATGGTGTTAGTCCAGATCAACCTGCTAATCCTATTGAAGAGTTGATAGCGGCACTGGCAGGTGGAATCAGTAGACTCAACAGCGCGAAATTTACGTACGCAGAACTTGTGCAATCGGGCATTTTGAGTCCTGGAATGACGGAGTTGTTAAACTCGCAAACCTTCAGCAGTACCAAGCCAAAAGCATATTTAAATTGGGTATTGTTGGATGACCAGTTCAAGTTTGTGGGTAATAGCAGTGGATTTGATCAGGTAGGAAGTGATGAGGAATTTAGGACACATTTTTTACCGGGTGTACCGATCACAAAGAATGGATATTTGTATATTTATGTGAGCAACGAGACACCGAACGTTGACGTGTTCTTTGATAATTTGCAGGTGACGCATGTAAGAGGTCCCTTATTAGAGGAAACGCATTATTATCCATTCGGGTTGACGATGGCGGGGATTAGTTCTAAAGCAGTTGGTAAACTAGATAACAAGTATGAGTACAATGGTAAAGAGAAACAGGAGAAGGAGTTTAGTGATGGTTCAGGACTTGAATGGTATGATTATGGAGCAAGGATGTATGATGCGCAGATTGGGAGGTGGCATGCAATAGACCCTCTTACAGATTTAAGTAGAAGATGGAGTACATACACATATGCTTATAACAATCCAATATTGTTTATAGACCCAGATGGAATGTTTGCTGATTATTATGATGTAGATGGTAAACATTTAGGCAATGATGGGAAAAATGATAATAGAGTTTATGTGTCGACTCAGAAAACAATTGATAATGCTACGGAAAAAGGTAAAACTGATTGGGGAACAGTTGCTGAGAAATCACAGCTACTAAATATTGGTCATGATGAACTTGTTGTAGCCGCCAATGTTGTAAAACATGAATCATCAGGCAATAAAACCGAAAGCCTTTGGATTGCACATGCAGCAAATAATGCTAAGGATAATAACAGTATAGATTGGAGGAGGCAAAATTCTACTTTAACTCAGCAATTGACAGATCAGGAGTATTCCACAACCCCAGCATCAGCGCGAACCCCTTTGGCAGATGGTGATAATAGTTCTTCCGCTAAAAATGCAAGGGCTGCAATAATTGATGTTGCTTCTGGAAAACCTGACCCAACTGGGGGATCAGTTCTTTGGGATGGATCTGATTTTCATAGAAAAGGATCTTCTCACAATAAATTTAAGGAATATTCAAATGTGTCAATTTCAGCAGGAGATTTGCAAACATATTCTTCTGCTCAAAAAGGAAAACCAGCATCTATATTTCAAAACTCAATAAATACTGGAGCATCGTTTACTAGTAAAGGGCGTGGTAGATATAACTCATTGCATTCTACTGGAGCTTATGGGAAGTCTATATTTTGGAAACTTGGAAAAAAATAATTTATGAATGCGAAAACATTTGGCTTTTTGATAAACGTTATGATAATGTCAATAGCTTGTTCAGATTTTAAAAACACTAAAGCTGATTTGACCAATGTAAATCATTTCGATACTATTAAATTCGAAATGCCTAATTTGAATGAGTTGGATGATAGCTGTGTTACTGCCTCAAAGTCATATTACAAGAGATTTGGGTTAGTTCTATCGCAATATTACATTGTTGAAGATAGCTTGGCTATTGATTTGAATAGTGATTCTAAAATCGATACGGTTTTCGTTCTTTCACCTGTAAGTCTTCAATTTGTTGAGTGCAATAAGCTGCTAAGATTTGATAGTCTTCCAAATCGATTATTAGTTGAGGCACTGAACTACGGAAATGGAGTGTCACGAATCCGAAAAATTTATGATAATCTTATTTCCAATGCTGGTGGTGTATTATCAAAATACAATGGAATGAATATTACATCAGAAGGATTTGCTATTAATCATCAGGCTGGCAGTAGATATTCGTGGGAATACTCAATGATTTTATCAACAAAAGAATCGGATTCCTTGAGGCTCATTCAAATAATAAAAAAATGTTCATTTGATGAGACTGAAAAGAAAATCAGTTACAATTATTATCCTAATGGAAAAAGTGTTGCTAACATTAAAATAAATGATACGATTAATTTACAATGTAATTGTGATAGCATTTGGCATCAGCTAGAAAAAGAGAAAAAATAAAGATCGGTTAATGATTTATACCAACCACTCCACAAAACGGGGTGGTTTGTTTATACTCAAAACTCATGTTATGAAAATGAATACAGAGAACACAAATTGTTTTGTTTATGAAACAGATGAACTGCTAATAGAACTGTTAGGAGGAATACGAGTAGAAGGACTGGACAGAATGAGGGTAACCATGAAAGTAAGTGTAGTAAATAGAAAACACCCACAATACACAAATGAATTAGCTGATTTAGCTATCAGACACAATTTAGATTTGTACAATGATACACAGGTAGAGAAGTTTGTGAGGAGGGTAGCTGAGAAATTAGAAGTGGGGAGTATTGCACTTACCAAAGCCATTGCAGCAATTACCTGTAGAAGTTAAGAGTTGATCTGACAATTGGGATTAAATTTAAGTAACGACACTTTTATTTAATAAACCCAAAATGTCAGATCATGAACTCTGAAACTAAATTAATCAAATCCCGCGTTGGGCTATTAAATTTGGCCGAACAATTGAACAATGTAACCCGTGACCTCCCCCCGAAAAACTGGACCGTTGTAAATTAGAAAAATCGGGTAATTACTGATAGCTTTAAAAACAGATAATTACCATGAAAAAGTCAAAATTCACGGAAGCGCAAATTGCTTTCTTTCTCCGCAGGGTGTCCAAATAAAAAAGAAGTTCATCGCATCGTTTTCTATGACTTAACCAACCCTTTATTTCTATTTTACTTTTGTATTTATGCACATTTTCTTACATAGTTTTCCTCAAACATTCTTTCATCTCTAAGTACAGCGTACACACGGTGAACAAGTTTATTCCTTACCGCATTAATAACACTCATCTTATTTTTTTCTCCGCAGGGTGCCCAATTTAAAAGAAGTTCTCCGCAGATTCTGTGATAAAATCCAAATATTTTTTACCTTTAAAGTACAAAACCAAGAGCGGATTTAATCCAGCTCGATTAGGGCAGCTTCAACAGGCTGCTCTAAACATTTATAAGGTTCATTCTTCTTCCATAAATTGAATATCAACATCAGCAACTTTCTTTGTACTGCAACATACCCCTTCATCTTTATTGCTTGTCTTTCGACTATTCGTTCATGTAGATTCTTTAACGACTTGTTGTATTTAACAGCAGTAAAAGCTGGAAAATGCAAACATTGCCGCAAATGAATATTTTTTTCTCCGCAGGGTGTACAATTTAAAAGAAGTTCTCCGCATTGTCTCCCGAGGTACGAGGGGACGTTGCGGTGTTACACAGCTAGGGTGTTAGCATAAAACGAGCGCATTGCAATACGCGAGTACCGAAGTGAACTAGAATATCTTTGTAAGATGTCAGTTCGTAAACAAATAACTGAAGAGAGCGGCGTATATTTTATCACTTTTACCTGTGCCAGATGGATGCCGTTATTCGAATTAACCAATGGTTATGATGCAGTATATAAATGGTTTGACTATTTAAAAGCAAGAGGGCATTATATAGTAGGATATGTCATCATGCCCAATCATCTTCATGTAATGATTGCATTTTCTAAAACCGATCAGTTAATTCATACGATTGTGGGTAATGGCAAAAGATTTATGGCGTATGAATTAGTGAAACGACTAAAGTTGCTAAATAGAAGTGATATACTATCTCAATTGTCGGGATGGGTCAATAAAACAGATCAACAGAAGCATAAAAAGCATGAGGTATTTGAGCCTTCGTTTGATAGGAAGGAATGCTATTCAATAGCGTTTATGAAGCAGAAGATTGATTATATTCACTATAACCCGTGTAAAGATAAATCGTTAAGCATAAGATACCCTGAAGACTATGCTCATAGTTCGGCAAAATATTATTATACAGCAAAACAAGGTGTTTATCCGGTGATTACTTATATGGAATTACAGGACGTATATTTAGGATGAAAAAGCGAAGAACAAAATAGAATGATACCTAAGAAAAGTTGTAGTGGCCGCAACGTCCCCTCGTACCTCGGGAGACGATGCGGGAAACTGCTTCTTTTTAAGATGATGGGTGGAGTGGGGAGAGTACACTCTGCGGAAAAGGAATTCCATGCATTTGCAATTAAATTCGATTCTATAAAATTTTATTTACAGCGGTTCGAATCCATTGCTGGTGACCGTAGTTTTTCTCGAACCAAATTCTATAAGAAAAAGGAGTATTCTTATGAAACCCTTTATTAGTAAGGGTTTCAATGTGTAAGCTGAAAACAATTTTTAGTTCAATGTACAAAGATTAGAGAAATGGTAGTTCTACCGAAGGTTTCCCATGTAATGTTTATGTAGTAGGGGTTTCAGAAGGATATAAATAAAGAAGGAAAGGTTGATTAACCTTTCCTTAACAGTTGCCCGACCTGGATTCGAACCAAGACATACTGAACCAAAATCAGTTGTACTACCCTTATACTATCGGGCAATCCGACCTATTCATTTCTGAATGGGGTGCAAAAATAGGGGAGAAGATGTTTGGCTCCAAATTTTAGGATTAAAATAGTTGACAGATGATAGTTGACAGTTGACAGAAAGAAGGAATTCTTTTCCTCCTGTCAACTGTCAACTACCAACTGTCAACCCTATTCCCCATCTTCTTTCTCCTTCAGCGCCTTGATCAAATCCAACGCTTCCGCTACCACATCACACATAATCGTGATCAGCGAGCCGGGTTTGGCGGTGTTATAGGCATGCATGATGGCCTCTTTTTCATTATAAATTATGGTCAAAGGGATGTCTTTCCCCTTGGTATCATTGATACCTTCTACCAGCAGGTTTACAATTTCTTCCGCCGTTCTACCCCTCAGATTTTTATCCTGCCGGATAATGATCTCATCAAAACTACGTCCGGAAATACGACCTAGTTCCCTGATATCTTCATCCCTACGGTCGCCGGTACCACTGATAATACCCACTTTAGGCGAACCATCCATTTTCCCCACAAAATCACAAAGCAGCTCCAATCCCGCCGGATTATGCGCAAAATCCACCAAAAACTTAAAATGTTTGAACTCAAACAGGTTCAGTCTGCCCGGAGTTTGTGAAGGAGAAGGCACGAATGTGGTGAGTGCAGTTCGAATATCTTCTATACTGATGTCTTTAAAAAGATAGGTAGCCAAAACTGCCGGAAGGGTATTCATAATATTATGTACTGCCTTCCCGCCATAAGTAATCGGGATCTCACTCACTTTAATCACGCGGATCTTCCAAGTGCCTTTCAGGATAGATACATATCCATTTTCAAAGACCACTGCATAGCCCCCTTTATTACAATGTTCCTGAATACGCGGATTCATCTCATCCATACTGAAATATGCCACATTGCAGCTGAGTCCCTTGTGCATGTTATACACCAGATCATCATCTGCATTCAAAATCGCAAAACCATGATTGAAAGTGGTTTCAGGTATCACGGCTTTTACTCGAGCCATTTGTTCCAATGAATCAATACCTCCTAATCCCAGATGATCGGCAGTTACATTGGTGACAATACTTACATTACAATTTTGAAACGCAAGCCCGGCTTTTAATAAACCACCACGAGCACATTCCAGCACCGCAAAGTCAACGGTAGGATCTCTCAGTACGAATTGCGCACTCAATGGACCCGTACAATCACCTTTCATCATCAATTGGTTCTGTATGTATACGCCATCACTGGTGGTATATCCCACTTTTCGTCCGGCTGTTTTACAAATATGTGCGGTGAGTCGGGTAGTGGTGGTTTTACCATTGGTGCCTGTTACAGCAATAATCGGGATACGACCATCAGAACCTTTGGGGAATAACATATTGATCACCGGCTCCGCCACATTTCGTGGCAATCCTTCTGCAGGTTCAATATGCATACGGAAACCGGGAGCTGCATTGACTTCCAGAACAGCCCCTCCATTTTCATAAATAGGTGCACGCAGATCAGGCGCCATGATATCAATGCCACAGATATCCAATCCAATGATCTTGGCAATTCTCTCTGCCAGAAAAATATTTACCGGATGCACTTCATCGGTCACATCGGTAGAAGTACCACCGGTACTCAGGTTGGCAGTGGGTTTCAGTAATACCAATTCATCTTTTGGTGGAATGGTCTCTAAAGTATATCCCTTCTCATCCAGCATTTTTTGTGTGAACTGATCGATGGTGATCTGGGTCAATACTTTTTCATGTCCATACCCTCTGCGCGGATCTTTATTGGTTTCATCAATCAGCCACTGAATGGTATGTACACCATCTCCGATGACGGATGCAGGTGTTCTGAGTGCGGCACAAACAAATTTGTAGTTGATCACCAATACTCGAAAATCGACTCCGGTGATAAATTTTTCTACAATAACAGATCTGCTGTATTGTTTAGCCGCTTCAAATGCCCTGAGTGCCTGCTCCCAGTTGGTAATATTGGTCGTATTGCCTTTTCCATGATTACCGTCAATCGGTTTGATCACCAAGGGATAGCCAAATTTGGCAACAGCTTCTTCCAGTCCGATCTCGGTTCTGATCACAGTTCCCTTTGGTACAGGTATTTCAGCAGCTTCCAGTAAATTTTTTGTTTCCTCTTTATCACAGGCAATATCCACGGCAATATTGGAAGTAGTACTGGCAATGGTGGCTCTGATTCTTTTCTGATGAACACCATATCCCAATTGTACAAGACTCTGTTTGTTCAATCGGATATAAGGAATACCACGTTTAGCCGCTTCTTCCACAATACATCCTGTTGAAGGTCCTAAACGGGTGTCTTCCCGAATTTCACGTAAACGCTGGATGTCTTCAGACAAGTCGTAACTGCTTCCATCCACCAATGACTGCGCAATACGAACAGATGCTTTGGCGGCATACACACCAGCATCTTCTTCCATATAATTAAAGACCACATAATATTCTCCTTCTTTACCCGTGCCCCTCGTTCTACCAAAGCCACAATTCATACCTGCCAAGGTTTGTAATTCAAGGGCAATATGCTCAATCACATGTCCCATCCACGTTCCCTCATCTACACGCTGAAAAAATCCACCGGGTTTACCTACACTGCAGCGATGTGAGTACATGGAAGGAAAAAGTTTTTCGAGGCGTTCACGAAAGCCTTCAATGGTATTGGTGGGTCTTTGCTCCAGTTCTTCCAGATCCAATTTCATCTGAATGAGTTTGGGGCGACGAACACTCCAATAATTGGGTCCACGTAGTATTTTGATCTCTTCAATTTTCATACAGTAGGTTTGGTTGCTTATTTATTCACAGAAAATACCCATTAGGGAAGATGATGAATATAGTACATTTTTGCATAAGCCTTAGCCGATGAAATCACTTATTTTTGTTTGGAAAGAATTTCTACTGAATGCGTATTCCGAAGGGTAAACTGATCGCTATTGGCGGAGCTGAAGACAAAGGAACTGATCTTGAAAAAGGGGAGTTTCATCGTAATAATCTCAATTTTTTTGAATTAGGTATTCTGCGTCGTATTGTGGAAGAAATAGGAGGCGTTCACTCTCGTATAGAAGTGATCACCACGGCTTCTACCATTCCTTATGAAGTAGGAGAGAACTACCTCAATGCTTTTGGAAAAATTGGTTGCACCGATATTGGACTCTTACACATCCGTAATCGCGAAGATGCCATGCGTGCTGATTATGTAGAACGTATTCGTAACTGTGCGGGCGTAATGTTCAGTGGCGGCAATCAACTCAGACTCTCCGCTATTTTTGGCGGAACCGTTTTTTTGAAGACCATCCATGAAAGATATCAGTCTGAAAGTTTTGTGATTGCCGGAACTTCTGCTGGCGCCATGGCCATGAGCAATACCATGATCTATGAAGGCAATGCCACCCGCGCTCATTTGAAAGGAGAAGTAAAGATCACTACCGGATTGGCATTTATGGACAATGTCATCTTCGACTCCCATTTTGAAAAACGTGGACGTTTTGCAAGACTGGCACAAGCAGTAGCTGCCAATCCCTCTTGCATAGGCATTGGATTGGGAGAAGATACCGGTATGCTCATCACAGAAGGCAATCGAATGGAAGCCATTGGTAGCGGACCTGTGATCATTGTAGACGGACATGATATTCGTCACAGCAATATGGCCGATATCCCCGAAGGAAACCCCATCACCATTGAAAACCTCAAAGTACATTTCTGCGCCAAAGGAAACGGATACTTGGTGGAGGAAAGAACTTTTGTAGAGCAAATGGGGACTAGCACCACGCCAGTGATGACGGATGTTTATTAGGGGCTTTTAGTCCATGGTCTATAGTCCATAGCGTATAGCATATAGATCATGGCAGATGGGATGTTTGTATAAAAGCTGATAAAGAAATTGATACCCGATAACCAGATATCCCGATAACCTGATAACCTGATCACCCGATAACCCAATCACCCAATGAACAAACTCATTCTCTTCACTTTATTCATCGCTGCAATGTTTCTATTGTCTGCTTATCGTTCTGATCGGAAAAAGAAGATTGTATTTTTTGGTGATTCTATTACAGAGTTGGGGGTGAAGTCGAACGGATATATACGCGTAATGGAGGAAATGATTCGTAATGAAGATAAATCTACCCAATACGAATTGATTGGTAAAGGAATCAGTGGCAATAAAGTGTATGATTTGTTTTTGCGGATGGAAGAAGATGTATTGAAGTTGCAACCACGTATTGTTGTGATCTATATTGGCGTGAATGATGTATGGCACAAGAGTATGATGGGAACGGGTACTGATTATGATAAGTTCGGGAAATTCTATCAAGCCATTGTAGATAAAATGAAAGCTGCAGGTATTCAGGTGATTTTATGTACACCGGCAGTGATCGGTGAAAGATATGATGGTACCAATCCGCAAGATGGAGAACTCAATCATTATAGCAACTGGATCAGGAACTATGCAGCAGACAATCATTTACCCCTGGTAGATCTGCGAGCTGCTTTTTTAAATTATAGTAAGACCCACAACCCTAATAACCAAGATTCAAGAATACTCACCTATGATCGCGTGCATTTGAATGATGCAGGAAATAAATTGGTGGCAGAACAGATGTGGGAGAAGATAAAAACGATCAAATGATCATCTGCATTCATCGAAAATTTTTGAGTAGGATGGGACGCGGATTTTTATGATTTATTATGATGAATCATAACTGATCATAAAAATCTGCGGCCCATCACACTAAATCACTTTCACTAGAAAATAATTCTTTTTACCTTTTTGGATCAACAGATATTTATTCTGTAGAAGGTCGGAACTTGTGAGTGTTGTTTTTTCTGTAGCTATTTTTTCTTTATTCAAACCTACACCACCGGATTGCCACATTTTACGCGCTTCGCCTTTGCTGGGGAAGATATTCGTTTCGGCGAGAAAACTTACAAGATCATACCCTGCGTCTAACTGTGATTTGTTGATTTCAACCGTAGGTACCCCTTCCATCACTTGTAATAATTGTTCTTCACTCAAGCTTTGTAAAACTTCTGTCGTGGCATTACCAAAAAGAATTTCAGAAGCTTTCACTGCAAAATCATAATCCGCTCTGCTGTGTACAAAACAAGTTAGCTCTTCCGCTAATTTTTTCTGGAGTGCGCGTTGATGAGGAGCGGCATCATGGGCACTGATAAGTGCCTCAATTTCTGCAACAGGTAATAGGGTGAATATTTTGATCCAGGTTTTTGCATCATCATCACTGGCATTCAACCAAAATTGATAAAACTGGTAAGGAGAGGTTTTTTTAGGATCCAGCCATACATTTCCTTTTTCTGTTTTACCGAATTTACCACCGTCTGCTTTGCGTATCAGCGGACAAGTAAAAGCAAAAGCTTCACCTCCTGCTTTTCTGCGAATGAGTTCGGTACCTGTGGTAATATTTCCCCACTGGTCGCTTCCACCCATTTGAAGTTTGCAGTTTTTATTTTGATACAGCCAATAGAAATCATACCCTTGAATTAATTGGTAAGTGAATTCAGTAAAACTCATTCCTGTATCACCATCCAGTCTTTTCTTCACACTGTCTTTCGCCATCATGTAGTTAACAGTGATATGTTTTCCGGCATCACGTATAAAATTCAAAAAGCTAATTCCCTTAAACCAGTCATAGTTATTCAGCATTTCAGCAGCATTGGGTTTAGCTGGGTCAAAATCCAGGAATTTTTCCAATTGTCTACGAACTCCCTCCTGGTTAAATGCCAGTATTTCTTCACTCAACAGATTTCTTTCTTCACTTTTACCCGTAGGATCACCAATCATACCGGTAGCACCTCCCACCAGGGCCATGGGTTTATGTCCGGCACGCTGTAAGTGTACCAATAATAAAATAGGAACCAAACTGCCAATATGTAAACTATCTGAAGTTGGATCAAAGCCAATATATCCGGAAACCATTTCCTTATTCAATAATTCCTCTGTGCCCGGCATGATATCCTGTATCATACCTCTCCAGCGCAGTTCTTCAATTAATGTCATCTTGTGTTGATTTGCGGCAAAGATAGTATTTGGTGAATGGTGAATAGTCAATGGTAAATGATGAAGATGGAATCTTTTTTTAAAAGCCTGCTCTAGATTGACCATTCACCATTCACCATTCACTAATTTTGCTCCATGCGAAAAGTAGGAGAAGGTACCCGTACCTTGAATTTTGTGATCGATACCTTATTGATTTTATTTTTAGCTATCGGCTTTAATAAAGGCTGGACATTCTATGTTCGTTACTGGGGTTATCCTTATTTGAACTTTGGTTGGATCTTTTTTGGGGTATTGTTTGTCTACTACAGTTTTTTTGAGATCATTTTTCAAAGGAGTCCGGCCAAATGGCTGAGTTACTCTAAAGTGGTCAATCAAGGAGGTAAAAGAGCAGCTTTCTGGCGAATACTCATACGTAGTCTGGCAAGAATTACGGTGATCGATCTTTTTTTCATCCCTATCATAGGTAAACCGCTGCACGATTGGGTGAGTGGGACGGAAGTGGTGAGTAGTGAGTAGTCAATGGTGAATGGTGAATTGTCAATATTTTGAGTTTTTTTAATGGGTAGAAATTCTTCTGATTTAAGTGGCTTTTTCTAACTATCAGCCATGGACTATCAGCCATAAACCGTTTATGATTTCCGATACTTTCTGATTTGTCATTCCCCTAAGGCGTATTTTTGCGGTTCAAATTTGGAATAATGGCAAAGATTGGGATCAATATTGCAACGGGTAGTTTACAACAGGCTGAAATGATTGTTGGGATCGATTTAGGAACGACCAATAGTTTGGTGGCCATTATCCATCCGGAAAGTAAAGTGCCGGTAGCCCTTAAAGAATTTAATACCAGCAGTCTGGTCCCAAGTGTTGTTCACTTTGATGCTTTTGGGAATCCAGAAGTAGGAGAAGGGGCCAAGCAGTATCTTGAAACTGATCCCGCCAATACCATTTTTAGTGCAAAAAGATTGATGGGAAAAAGCTATCGCGATGTAAAAGAGCACGCCGATCTGTTTACCTATAAAGTAATTGATGATGATACCGAGAGTTTAGTAAAAGTTCAGGTAGGCGATAAGTTCTATTCTCCCATTGATCTCTCTTCCTTCATTCTCAAGGAGTTAAAGCAGCGTGCTGAACATATATTAAAGACTCCTGTCACCAAGGCGGTAATAACTGTTCCGGCTTATTTCAATGATGCGCAAAGACAAGCTACCCGTGATGCGGGTAAGCTGGCCGGATTGGATGTATTGCGGATTATCAATGAGCCCACGGCAGCCAGCTTGGCTTATGGCTTGGGGGTAAATAAAAATGAAGAGAAAACCATCGCTGTTTACGACCTGGGAGGCGGCACTTTTGATATTTCCATCTTGAAAATCTCCAATGGTATTTTTGAAGTGCTGAGTACCCATGGAGATACCTATTTAGGAGGTGATGATCTGGATAGGGTGATTGTTCAATATTGGATTAAAAAAGCAGGTATAGATTATAATGAATTGAAATCCAATAAAATATTATCTCAATCATTAAGATTAAAGGCTGAAGAAGCGAAGAAGTGGTTGAGTGATCATGATCGCTTCGATGCTGAGTTGAATGGAGATATATTGAGTATTACCAGAGACGAGTTTAATAGCTTGATTCAACCTTTGATCGATCGAACCATGGACTGTTGTAAAAAAGCCATGGAAGATGCAGGACTCAAAACCAAGGATATTGATACGATTGTAATGGTAGGTGGAAGTACCCGTGTACCCGCTGTAAAAGATGCGGTAAGCGCGTTCTTCGGCAAGCCGGTAAATGATGAAGTGAATCCTGACGAAGTGGTGGCATTGGGTGCAGCAGTTCAGGCGGATATTTTGGCGGGAAATAATACTGATTTCTTACTGTTGGATATTACCCCTTTGAGCTTGGGTATTGAAACCATGGGTGGTTTAATGGATGTATTGATTCCTAGAAATTCTAAAATCCCGACAAGGGTAGGTAGACAGTATACCACCCAAAAAGATGGACAGAGCGGTATGCGTATTTCCGTATTCCAGGGTGAGCGTGACCTGGTAAAAGACAACCGTAAACTAGCAGAATTTAATCTGACAGGTATTCCCGGAATGCCAGCCGGTTTACCCAAGGTAGATGTTCAATTTTTAATCGATGCAGACGGTATATTGATTGTGAAAGCCAAAGAGTTACGAAGTGGAGTAGAACAAAGTATTGAAGTAAAACCACAATATGGATTAACGGATCAGGAAGTGGAGCAAATGTTATTGGATAGCCTTACACATGCTAAGGACGACATGGTAACAAGAGCCTTGGTAGAAGCAAGAACCGAAGGAGAGCAGATACTGGGTGTAACGGAGAAGTTTATCGCCAAAAATCCGGATCTAATGACCAAAGAGGAAATGCTGGCCACGGCTAACGCCATGCAAGCCCTCCAATTGGCATTGACGATGGAGGATAAAAATTTGATACAGAATAAGATAGAAGAGTTAAATGAAATAACCAGACCGTTTGCAGAGAGGGCAATGGACCAAGCGGTAGGGGCTGCGTTGAAGGGGAAAACGCTGTAATGAATTAAAAAATCAAAAGTCAAAAGTCAAAATTGTGATTGTAGCCTGTCTTTATAATTTTGACTTTTGATTTTTGACTTTTTAACCATTACTTTCTCACCTGCCTCATTCTCTCAATATACTTCCCCAAAATATCAAATTCAATATTCACCACGGTACCCTCTTTTACTTCTTGTATGCTGGTATGTTCAAAAGTATAGGGGATGATGGCCACCTTAAAACTGTTGTTGGTGATGTCGAAGCAGGTCAAACTGGTTCCATTCACAGAAATGGATCCTTTTTCGATAATGAGGTGGGCATAAGATTCAGGTATTTGAAACCGGAATTCCCAACTGCCCGATAGTTCCTTTCTCTCTGTACAGGTAGCAGTACAGTCTACATGCCCCTGTACAATATGTCCATCCAGGCGCCCATTCATCACCATACATCTTTCAAGATTCACCACAGTATTAGCTTGCCAGTGGGAAAGATTCGTCTTTTTGAGGGTTTCTTCAATGGCTGTTACCCGGTGTTGTCCGGTTGATAGTTGGTCAACGGTCAGGCATACCCCTTCATGACTTACACTTTGGTCGATTTTTAATTCACCGGAAATAGGGGATGCTATCCAAAAACTGATATTAGAGCCGTTTTTCTCGAGTGAAACAACTTTTCCAATAGATTCTATGATTCCTGTAAACATGACTGCAAGTTAATGTCTGATGTCTGATGTAGGATGTCTGATTAAAGAAATGCATCTAAATCAGACATCAGACATCAGACATGAAAAAATTCAAAAAGGATTTGTACGTTTAAATCATATCCCTATCTTTGCACTCCTAAAAAACACCCGAGGAGGTATAATCGTTATGCTTATTATTGATTCAAAAGATTGCGAAAACATCGACAAGGCACTCAAGAAGTACAAGAAGAAATTCGAAAAGAGTAAGGTATTGTTACAATTGAGAGAGCGTCAGGCATTCACTAAGCCGTCTGTTAGACGTCGTGGTGAGGTGTTGAAAGCCATCTATAAGCAGCAGATCGCAAGCGGCAAGATCGAGGGATAATCACCTTCTTTCATCCGAATATATTCAGTAGCCTGAGTTTTGTAACTTTAGGCTACTTTTTTTATGTCTCAACCTGTCTATCCAGCCATACAGCCCTTTTTAGATCATCTGCGCTTTGAGAAGCGTTATTCCCAACATACCCTTATTTCTTATCAAACCGATCTCGAACAATTCTTTGCATATCTATCCAGTCAATTTGATAGTCCATCTATTGCAGAGATCAGCCCCATGTTTATTCGTAGTTGGTTAGCGGAAATGAAAGAGGAGGGTATGGAAAGCCGAAGTCTGAATCGAAAGATATCCGCGTTAAAGTCTTTTTTCAAATACCAGTTAAAAAATGGCGTCATAGCGCAATCGCCCATGACTACCATTGTCTCTCCCAAGTTGAATAAGCGTTTGCCTGTATTTGTTGAAGAAAAGGATATCAAGACCTTATTTGATCATGTAGCATTTTCCGATGATTGGAAGGGTAGAACCGAAAAATTGGTCATGCAGTTGTTTTATAGTACCGGTATGCGTTTGAGTGAATTAATCGGTTTAAAAGAATCACAGTTGGATGCATCTTTATCGCAGATCAAAGTTTTGGGAAAGGGTAATAAAGAAAGGATCATTCCGATATCTCAGGAACTGGTACAAGCATTGCAGACATATATCAAAGAGAAACCTATGGCTAGTCCTAAGTTGTTTCAAACAGAAAAGGGTAAGCCTTTACAACCCAGACAAGTCTATGCTTTTGTTAAACAGTATTTAGCCGCTGTTACTACCATACAGAAAAAAAGTCCGCATATTCTCCGACACAGTTTTGCCACGCACCTGATGAACAATGGTGCAGATTTAAATGCGGTAAAAGAGTTATTAGGTCATAGTAGTCTTGCTGCCACGCAGGTATACACACACAATACCATTGAAAAGCTGAAAGAAGTGTTTAAGAAGGCGCACCCGAAGGCTTGAGGGGGGCCATGGTCCATAGTCCATGGGCTATAGCTTATGGTTCTGGCGAATAGTGAGTATTGAGTAGCATCTGACTGGTTCCATCCGTTTCCTCTATACACTATCTACCATGGACTATCGACTATGGTCTATAGCTTATGGTTCATGGCGAATAGTGAGTAGTGAGTAGCATCTGACTGATCCCATCCGTTTCCCTATACACTATCTACCATGGACTATGGAATATGGTCTATGACCTATACGCCATTAGCTATAAACCATTCGCATCCCTCCACAAATCACTTCCATCCTCATACCTAAAACCTTGAATTCCTGTCAACTGTCAGCTATCAACTGTTAACTTTCATTTTCCTCAAAAAATCCTGATTTTTTTCTTCTTTTTATCGGTATAAAAGATTAACTTGTAGTTACTGAAAAGAAACACGGAAAGCCGTTAAATATCCTCAGCAAATAAGTTCTTTTAAATAATTTTTTCACCGATTAAACGTGAGTTGCTATGAACGTTAACATTCAAACAGTGCACTTTGATGCAGATGACAAATTGGTAGAGTATGTTTCACGTAAGCTCCAAAAGTTGAACACCTTTCATGATCGAATTCTGAAAGCAGATGTGTTTTTGAAACTGGACAATGTGGTACATACGATCAAAGACAAAATCGTGGAGATAAGAGTGCATGTTCCGAGGCATGATTTTTTTGTGAAAGCCTCCTCAAAGTCATTCGAAGAGTCATTTGACTCAGCCATGGAATCCATTGTATCACAGATCAAACGAAAAAAAGAAAAATTAGCAGCCTAAAAAATTCAAAAACCCTGGTTAAATGCCGGGGTTTTTTATGGCAGGCTACGAGCTGCGAGCCACGAGCTATGAGCTTTGTAAGAGATAAAAAAGCTCATAGCTCGTGGCTCATAGCTCACAGCTTTCTTCCCGTGTTAATAACTACCCGAAAAAATTCCAATCAAAATTTTGCTGAATAAAGTTTTCCATTACCTTTGCCATCCCAAAAAAGGGTAGTTCTTTGTTTTTTCTATACCAAAAAGCTGGTCAGAGAATTGGATTTTTTGCCGCTCGAAATGACCGCTTTTAAAATAAAAAGCCAATTAACTCAGTTGGTAGAGCATCCCGATGCAAATCGGGAAGGTCGCGGACCTTTAAACGAACTACTCTGAAAGATTAGGTAAAACAAGCCGAAGTAGCTCAGCTGGTAGAGCATCCCGATGCAAATCGGGAAGGTCGCGGACCTTTAAACGAACTACTCTGAAAGATTAGGTAAAACAAGCCGAAGTAGCTCAGC
>JACBFI010000057.1 GCA_013391385.1 Sediminibacterium sp. Gen4
AACAATCACAGACATCCGGTATCAAAAATAAATTTTCTCCGGACAGCAATGGCTCGTAGCTACAAGCTACAGGCTACAAGCTGCAAGGAGAATGTGTAAAAAAAGTTATAGACCTTGTGGCTTATCGCTTAAAGCCTCAAGAGACAAGCCACAAGCTGCAAGGGGATGTGCAAAAAAGGCCTTGTAGCCTGAAGCGTGAAGCTTGTAGCTTTTCAAGTTACTTGTATTCCATTTCCGGATGCCTTTCAAAAGCTCTGTTCTGATCAAAAAGGTAGCGGAAAGTCACCATTCGGCGACTGGGTACTCCGCCAAGACTTTTATAGATATTCAACATTTTTGGGTTCCAGTCACCAGCCCAACCCATTTCATATTCAAAATACCACCCTTTATTTTGGATCAGTAAACCACATTCATAGATTAAAAAACTGTCGATACCCAAGGCTTGGTACTTAGGAACTACACCAAATGCCAGGCCTGTCAAACGTTTACATGCACCTGTATATTTCATCCACAAAAGATGTAGTTTTTGTAAGATGCCGAATTTTCCATTGAAGTGCTTAAAGTATTGATTGATATCAGGAATATTGATGAACATAGCAATGGGTTCCTCTTTGTAGTAAGCAAACCATACCACTCGTTCATCCATAATGGGTTTCATGGTTTTGAATAACTTGAGCACTTGCTCTTTGGTAATCTCTTTATTTTCTCCATGTTGTGCCCAAGCTGCATTGTATACGGTTGCAAAATCTCCGGCGTATTTATCCAGCTCAGATAGTTTCACATGCTTGGCTTCATAACCTGATTTGCCTTTGAATTTTGCATGTCTCTCCGGAAAACGAGGGGGTAGAGGATCATCTACCTTCATGGAATAGTAATACTGGTTATAGTAGTTCTGAAACCCATAAGTGGTAAAAAGTGATTCATAATAATCCGGATTGAATGACATGCCATACATGGGCTCTTTGTCAAATCCTTCTACCATCAAACCCCACCATTTATCCCGATCTCCAAAATTGATGGGCCCATCCATGGCTTCCATACCTTGTTCTTGTAACCATTGTTTGGCAGTATCAAATAAAAGATTAGCCGTAGCCTGATCATTGATACAATCAAAAAAACCAATACCACCTGTCGGGAAATCAGTTCCCTTATTGATGTATTTAGAGCTAGTAAATGCGGCAATACGACCCACCACTTCTCCATCATCTGTTTCCACGATCCATCTTTTGGCGTTGCCATATTTGAACTGTTTATTCTTTTCAGTATCAAATACAGCTTCCACCTCATTATTCAAGGGTCTGATATAAGCAGGATTGTGTTGGTTTAATCTTGCACTTACTTCCAAAAATTCTTTCTTAGTAGCAGCATCATTTACTTCAATCAAATGCATGGTCACAGGTTTAAACAAAGGTAAGAAAGTAGTTGAAGTCCTTTATTCAGTAATTCTACTGAATAAAGGATGATCTTTATGATTTAAACAATTTTTTTGCCATTTTTTCATCATGTTTATAAATGTCTTTTCTGAAATTCAACTCCCCATTTTTATCTACCCAGGCTGTAAAATAAACAATGAATACAGGTACGGCTTTTTTTAACGCTACCCACTTTTCTTTTTTCAAATGCATAGCACTATCAATGGCGCGATCATTCCAAATACTGTCTTGGCGCAACAGATAGGCAGCCATTTTTTTAGGTTCTGCAATGCGGATACATCCATGACTAAAACTTCGGCTCGATTGGGAAAAAAGATTCCGATTGGGAGTATCGTGAAAATAAATATTGTAATTATTCGGGAACAAAAATTTAACGAGTCCAAGCGAGTTGCCCGGACCAGGATTTTGTCTGATCACAGGGATCTTGCCTTGTTTTACAATCTCCATATTCTGTTTGGTGAGATAATCGGGATTTTTTTTCATCGCAGGCAGAATCTCACCTGTAACAATACTTTCAGGTACATTCCAGTATGGACTAAATACTACGTATTGAAGTTTATCATTGAAAATAACGGTATTGTTCGCAGCTGTACCTACAATCACATTGATATCGAATTGTAGTCGCCCGCTATCATACACATGCATTTTATATTCAGGGATATTGACCAAAATATAGTTGGTGTCTTTTTCAGGGGGCATCCATCTTAAACGTTCGAGATTGATCAGAATTTGACGTAATCTTTGTCTGAATGGAACATTGAGTTCTGCAATCATTTTATTGCCAATCACACCATCAATGGTTAATCCCATTTTTTGTTGGTATTTTTTCGTAGCGATAACTAGGGCTGTATCAAACAAAGGACTGTCAACATTTTCTTCCAGATCTCCCACCAATTGTAAATGCTTTTTGATTTGTACCAAAATAGCAGAAGAATCTCCGCTTCGTAATGATTTTTGAAGTATAGGAATGGGATCGGGGGAATGTTGTTTGGCCAAAGCTGAGTAGCGTTCTACATATTGCTGTAGTTTTTTATACTGCTGGTTTTGTGGTGCATATGCTTCTTCGTTTTTATGAAGGATCGCCGAATCCAGCAATGCATGTAGATCAATTTTTTTTCTGGGGATGAACCAGCCCAGTTCTGCCGCATCAATATCGCTTCCCTTGTATACTTTAGCTGCATAACGGAAAAATTGTCCGGTTAATAATAATTCTGCTTTTAAAACCAATGAATCTGCCGGCTTATTTTTTTTGTTGGATGATACCAAGCGCTGGAGCAATTGTTCCATTTCCGGATGATACAGACTGCTATCTTCAAAACTGCTGATATAATTCAATTGTAAATTTCTGAAGTTAGATGCTTGTTCTGAAAGACCACTGCTGTCAAACCAGGCATACGCATAGTTGCGGTCTTTATAAAAATCATTGAATTGTTTTGTATAGTCTTGATATGCGGTATTGTTTTTTAGGAATTGATCGAGTTCGAGACTATCCATAAATAAGTCGTTGAAAGATGTAGCAGCAGTGATGGAAGTGTCTCTAAAAACAGGTTTTTTGCTGCTGCTGTTACTGCATGATTGTATTAGCGAGGAAAATAGTATGCAACAAAAAAAGAAATGCCTGCTCATGTAATGAATTTACAAAAGGAACTGTTTCGAATGATGATATGTAGTGAGTTTTTTTATCGTATGGATAAAAAAGTACTGGCAACGATCGCGGCGGTTTCTGTTCTTAATCTCGTATTTCCCAGAGAAACGGGTTGATAAGCATGATGGATCGCTAGCCTGATTTCTTCCGGTGTAAAATCTCCTTCCGGACCAATCAGCATTAGAACAGACTCGCTCAATGAAATAGAGTGAATGGGGGTCTTATTATCCTCTTCACAATGTGCAATGAATTTCTGAGTAGCTAAATGCTCCTCAAACAATGCTTGTAATTTAATTGGTTCGTGTAAAACAGGTAACCAGCTCTGTTGACTCTGTAACATCGCTGAAATGAGAATTTGCTGCATTCTTTCGAAACGAAAACGTGTGTGTTCCGTTCTTGAGCAGATCAATGGAATAATTTCAGTAACACCAACTTCAGTTGCTTTTTCTAAGAACCATTCAAATCGACTGGCATTTTTGAGTAATGAGACAGCAATGGTTGTTTTTTTCTCCGGCACAGGATATTGCTTTGCGGATTCGATGTTAACCGTACAATGTTTTTTATCCTCGTGTGCAATGCTTGCAGTGTACAATCCGCCTTTGCCATTGGTCAGTTGCATCCGTTCGCCTGTTCTCATTCTTAGCACCTGAATGCAATGTTTGCTCGTTTCTTCACTCAGTTCGAATAAAGAAGCAGATGCTGCCACTGTTGGTTCATAAAAGAAAGGTAAAGCCATGAAGAAAAAGGATTATTCACAATTGACCATTCATCATTCACACATTAAAAAGGAACATCATTGTCAAAACCTTCATCAAAATCTCCTCCATTCATTTTGCTTCCCTTCTGGATAAAGAGTTTACCGCCATCAGGCTCCGTATTTGAATTTGACAATGTGCCCGGCGGTAGTGGTCTGTAATTACCGCTTCCTAAAAACTTGGAGTCGTCATTCGCCACTTCAAATTTCTGGATAGACAGGTTGGCTTTCAGTATGATGTTTTCCAGTGAGCCGTTTCTATGTTTAGCGATACGAATATGGGTTTCGCCCTTTGTACTTTCGCCCATTTCGTTGCTGTTGACTTCGTAGTATTCTGGGCGATAGATAAACATAACCATATCCGCATCCTGCTCAATGGCACCAGATTCACGAAGATCACTCAACTGTGGGATCTTACTTTCTTTTCTGGTTTCCACGGCACGACTCAACTGGCTCAATGCAATGATCGGAATTCCCAATTCCTTTGCCAAGGCTTTTAAACTTCGTGAAATGGTACTGATCTCTTGTTCACGATTTGAATTTCTATCTGCGCTACCACTCATTAACTGGAGGTAGTCGATGATGATCAGTCCGACTTGGTATTTATTCACCATTCTTCTTGCCTTGGCACGGAATTCGAAAATATTCAATGCTGCAGTGTCATCGATATAGAGTGGCGCATTTTCTAAGGCTTTAATACCCTTGTGCAACAGTTGCTCATATTCATGATCTTCCAGTTTACCACGTGATATTTTTTCCAATGGTATCTCACTTTCAGCACTGAGAATACGCTGAACCAACTGCGATGCACTCATTTCCAAACTGAAAAAACCCACGCCTACGGGTTTGACTTTATTCAATGCCGCATTTCTGGCAAGGTTGAGTGCAAAGGCGGTTTTACCTACGGAAGGTCTTGCTGCAAGAATGATCAAGTCGGTAGGCTGCCATCCATATGTTACACGATCCAAAGTTGAAAATCCACTCGGCACGCCGGATACATCTTCTGTTTTGGTACGCAGTTCATCGATTCTATTGAGTGTTTTAGCTAATACATTACCAACATCTTCAAAATTCTTTTTCAGATAATTGTTGGTGATATTGAACATTTTGGTTTCACTGTCATCCAGTAAATCAAAGACATCGGTACTGTCTTCATATGCATCGCCAATAATTTCACCACTAATACGAATTAGTTCACGCTGAATGAATTTTTGTAAAACGATACGCGCATGCGCATCAATATTTGCAGTAGAAACAACTGAGTTGGTGAGTTTGGTAACATAGTAAGGTCCACCAACAGCATCCAGTTGTTCTTTCATTTTTAGTTCTTCAACCACAGTGAGGATATCGATGGGCATGCTTTTTTGTTGTAAGCTTTGCATCGCTGTGAAGATGAGCTTATGTGCTTCTACATAAAAACATTCGGGCTTAATGATTTCTGTAACGGTGTCAAAAGCGCTTTTTTCCAGCATGATAGCACCCAGTACCGCTTCCTCCAGCTCTTTTGCTTGAGGGGGTACTTTTCCGTATACCATTGTACTAAGATCTATTGCGGGCTTTCTTCTTTTACGGTCTTTATTCAGGCTGGTCAGATCCATGGTCGTAGTCAGTTCTTTGTTGGTGGTTAGTAAGTTTCCTATTTCCTTCCTAAGTCATTTCCCGTGTTACGGAATTGTTACCTCGGCAGTTAGGGGGAGCGAATATGGTGTAGAAAATTGTCTTACTAAAATTTTTTTCGGGCATTTTTCATCCACATCAATTCACAGTTCCACGCAGTTTATTCACCGCTCTATTCACACAAATTACAAAGGTTATCCCCCAAAATCAAAAGTTTTCCGACCTAACACACAGGAAATGCACAAATACCTGTGTACAAAGAAATTTCTAAAAAATGGGGTTGAAGAGGGGGGAAAAGCGTAATTAAGAAGCTATGAGCTGTGAGCTACGAGCCTCGAGCAATGGCCCGTTTTTATGAATCTCATTCACCCAAAACGAATTTAAATATTTGCATTTACCTACTTATACTGCCATCCCAAAGCTAGTTGCTAGAAGCCATTGCTGTCCGGTAAATTTTTATTTTTAATGCAGGATGTCTGTATATACTGCA
>JACBFI010000009.1 GCA_013391385.1 Sediminibacterium sp. Gen4
AAATTAAAAAAATTAGTCAAAACTTTGTTTCTTAACACAGAATCTCTGTGGTTAATAACTACTCAGCCCCTGAAATATCGCCGATCGCTTTATTAACGGAAATGGCAACACTATCCGTTCCCTTAGGTGCGAAATATTTGGTTTTGAATTTGACCGTTTGTCCGGGTCCAATATTTTCATAAATCGTTTCCAATCCTTCATCCAGTTTTGCACCTGTTTTGCTAAAGAAAGACAATCGCAGTTCTACATCTTTATACCAGCAGACTGTTGCTTTATTTGAAATAGATCCCATCACCACTGTTTGTCCGATCAGATTTTTTCTATCTCGATTGGTGACCATCAAAAATTTTTTAGGATTGTTCTTTTCCTTTTCTGCCAGTGTTTCTTTTACTGTCTCATAACTTTTTTCAAGATTCTTCTCTTCTTTATTTGACTCACAAGCACTCAATAACGCAATGATGATCAGTAGGGTGCCAATTTTTTGCATAAGGGTTTATTTCTACCAAAATAACCTTTTTACCGTTTTGAAGACGTTAAAGCCATTGAAACAGCTCGAAAAACTTAAATTTCCGATTCCAAGAGATAGATTTTAGTTTTGGAGCCTTCAATCCTATCATACCATGATCGTCAACCTTAGTCAGGAACATAGCCTTGTTAGTAACTGGGTATCGGAATTAAGAAATGTAGATATCCAAGGTGACCGTATGCGTTTTCGCAGAAATCTGGAACGTATCGGTGAGATTGCTGCTTATGAAATTAGCAAGCGTATGCCCTACAAGATTACCGAAGTACCAACCCCCTTGGGTACACATGATAGTAAAATATTGGAACAGCAACCGGTATTAGCCACTATTCTGAGAGCTGGTTTACCTATGCACAATGGTATGTTGAATTACTTTGATCGGGCAGATAATGCTTTTGTCTCTGCTTATAGAAAACACCACAGAGACGGCTCTTTTGAAATCAGTCTGGAATACATGAGTTGTCCGTCATTAGACAATCGCATCGTTATTATCAGCGATCCTATGCTGGCTACCGGTGCTTCTATTGTAAAAACCATCCAGTACATGAAAGATGAGGGTACTCCGAAAGAGTTCCATGTAGTGGTAGCTATTGCTTGCAGCGTGGGTATAGAGTTGATTCATAGAGAATGCGGAGAAGATATTCATATCTGGTGCGGGGATATTGATGATGAATTAACCGCTAAGGGATACATCGTCCCCGGTCTTGGAGATGCAGGCGATTTAGCCTTCGGAACCAAAAATCAATCCTAATCAGTGCAGCGATCATCGCTTTTTCAGGGTCAAAGATGGACGTTAAGGACAACCTAATCTTCTGAACGAACGTATCTGTTTCAGGAAGATTATCCTAAATTAGACCCCTAGTGAAAAAGCTATACAAAATATGCTGTTTGGGATTTACAATGATATTACTAAATACTGCATTGGCGCAAGATGTGCATTTCTCACAGTTTTTTTCTGCTCCTCTAATTTTAAACCCAGCTTTTACTGGGAAATTTGATGGCAATTTGCGAGTTATTAGTAATTATAAAAATCAATGGCAAAATATAGAAAAAGCTTTTGCTACAGCCACTGTTTCTGCTGATTTTCAAGTGTTGAAAAATAAAATATCTCCTCTTGACTCGTGGGGAGTTGGAGTATTAGCACTAACTGACAAAAGTGCTAACGGTACAGTTAGTTTTAACTATGCAGCTATTAGCACGAGCTTTCATAAAGCAATGGATGAAGATGGAAGAAGCCATCTTTCACTCGGCTTCCAAGGAACTTACGCGAACTTTATAATTAACACATCAAAGTTAGAATTTGAAGACCAACTCACAATTCGTGGTTTTACAAATATTACTTCAGAAGTATTTACTTCAGACATGATAAACAAAAAATATGCTGACATAAACGCAGGTTTTTTATATTCAGCAAATTTTTTAAATGATACGTATTTTTATTTAGGCATTAGTGGACACCACTTGAATAGACCTAGAATTAAATTTACTGGAGCAGATTATCTTCTAAACACTAAAATTAACTTCCAAGCTGGAGGAATAATCCCTATATCACCAATTAGTGTATTGCATCTAAGTGGATTACATAGTAACCAAGCAAAAGCTGGTGAAACTATAGTTGGTGGTATTTGGGAAAGAATACTTGATAACGATTATAGTTTTTTCTTAGGAGGCTGGTCTAGGGTAAATGATGCAATCATACCATATTTGGGATTTACTAAAAATGGATTTAACTTGGGCATTACATATGATGTTAATATTAGTAGTTTGAGGACTGCGAGTTCCTTACGAGGTGGGATTGAGTTATCGTTAGGATATAATTTTACTGATGGAGTTAAAAAAGTAAAGTGCCCAAAATTTTAATACTGCTTTGAGATGAAAAAAACAGTTCTTTCAATTTTTTTTTCAATTCTAATAAGTGTATCTTTTTCTCAATCCTTTCTCTCTCAATATGAGTTTAATAATATTTTAATTAACCCTGCCAATACTGGTAATTTTCGAGGACATTTTCGTACAGGAGTATTACATAGAAGTGAGGGAGCAGGGTTAACTGGTAATGTTACCAATTCATCATTTTTTTTCGAAACTAAACTATTGAAAAAATTATTAAAAGAAACTGATCAATTATCTATTGGGGTTACTGGTATAGGGGAAAAAAATCCTTTTGATGGTATAAAAAATAGCTTTTTGTTAATATCTGGCTCATTTCAAAAAGGTTTGAATGAGGATGGTAGTGAAAAAATAGTTATAGGCTTTCAATCAGGGTTCAGTAATAGGCGTATTGAGCCCCCCCTCTATATTTTTGAATCACAATTAAATAGGTGGATATCTTCAGGCTTTGTGGGATTAGATCCGACACAGGCACAAACCATAAATATTGGCTACAATGATTTAAATACTGGGATTGTATACGAGTTAAATAACATAAATAAAATACGACTTAGGGTTGGTGCTACCTTTGCCCATATTAATTCTCCGTATAAGCCTTTTAATGGGGGAGTTTTTTCATTGTCTATGAAAACATCCTTTCAAATAGAAATAGAAAAAACTTATTCAAGCCAAAATAAGGTTGTTATCTCATTAATAAAGAACAACTTACAGAATAATGATTATTCTGGACTAGGATTATTATATAATATAAAAATACCATACAAAAATTACTTATGGGGTATTGGTATGAATTTTAGGTCATCAAAAACTTATGGGGAAGCTATTATTCCAAAAACTCATATATTGTTTAATACTTTTTCAATAAATTTATCATATGATATCCCATTACAGAATAGTTCTTTTTTCCAACAGAATGCTTTTGAAATAGGGCTATCTTATATCGGATTAACCCCTTTGATGGTTAGAAAAACTTTGAAGAATACAAAATGATTTCACAATGAATATTTTTTTCACCATTATTCTTGCTCTTTTGTTTACAAAACCAGTAGTAAGAGATAATGCAACAATATCTGGAAATACAAATTCTAGACAAGGGAAATTAGAAATATACTCTGTGACTTGGTCGTATTGGGATTACTATTACACGAATTATGCAAACGTTAGTTGGAATGTAACTGGTGGAAGTATAATAGCATCTGATAAGCATAGTGTAACAGTTCAGTGGAATAATTTAGAGGGTTACGAAGATGCTACTGGCCAAGTATCTGTTAGTGAGGATTTAACAGGACAGTCTGGAGACTTAATTGTAACAGTAGTTAACGATACCCAAGGACCTTCACAATTTTGTAATGGAGTGCTAGGACCGCCGGTAATTGCAATTGATTTTGGAAGTGGTCCTAACCCTGGACCAGCTTTATCTGCTGGCACTACTTCGTATGAATATAATCCAATTTGTGCTATAAGTGCAAACCAATATACCATAGTAAATAGTACTGTTGGATGTAGATCCCAATGGCATAATATTCCTGCTGATCATACACCAAACGACGTTAATGGTTATTTTTTACTCATAGATGGAAACGATCAAAAAAATGAGTTTTTTAGATCGACGGTATCTGGACTTAATCCTACACTTAAGTATGAATTTTCCGCATGGGTAGGAAATCTTTCATCGATTGGTGAAAATCCAAAAATTAGATTTGAAATCTACAATCAAGGAACTCAGATTGCAAATAGTGGTACAATTGAGGTACCATATAATTCTACCTTTCAATGGGAGAAAATTGGATTCATGTTTACTTTACCAAACAATGTTTCCTCAGTTGATGTAGTTATTGTTAATATGAATACTGGAAGTATTGGCAATGACCTTGTACTTGATGATATTGCATTTGCAGCTTGCTACCCCCCAATATTAGCCTCTTTTTCATCAACATCTATTTTAGATAAATCATACACATGTGATATTGGGTCTGTAACATTATATTCATCTTGGCCTAATGTAATACCTTATCAAAACCCAGCGTTTCAGTGGCAGAAAAGTTCTGATGGTGGTAATAATTGGACAAATATACCAAATGCAACAAGTCAATCTTATACCCAGACAGAAAGATCGCCTAGCATTTACCAATACAGAGTCATCGCATTTGAATCAAGTAATCCTCAATTATCAGTAATATCGAATACATTAATTTTTTATGTACAGCAATTAGTTGTAGATCCCAAAAGCACAACTTTTTATTCTTGTGAAGCTGTTTCAGGTCAAATTGGTACTAATAACTTTCGACTATTGTATAGTGACCCAAGTATTAATCAAACTTTTTCATTTTTATGGAGCCCTAGCACTTATTTAAATAATCCGAATACAGCTTCACCATATATAAATTTACCTGCCCCACCACCACCTAATCCTTCTATGCCCAATGCCCCTATCAATTATCCTCCGTATACACTAACAATCACTAATACAAATTTTGGATGTGTTGGTGCTAACACACATACTGTTACAGTACTTGTACCAAGAAAAGTTTATGTACCAAGTGCTTTTACTCCTGACGGTGATGGGCTTAATGATACATTCAGACCCATTAATCTTGAAGATTATCCTGGCGCAATATTTAGAGTCTATAATAGATGGGGACAACTTATTTTCTTTTCACAAGGTCCAACAGCACAAGATTATAGCTGGGATGGTACCGTCTTTAGTAACGGCTTTCATCAACCTCAACCATCTGGAACTTACGTTTGGACTGTTGAAATGCCTAGTTGTCAAACAAATATTTATAGTGGCAGCAGCGGTGATGGAATTGCAAATGGAACAGTAGTTTTAATTAGATAACTTTTTAAGAAAAGTGTTTTAGACAGTTTTGTTGTAAACATGTTTGGTTACTTGAAGATGTTCTTTTACTATAAAACGATAGGGTAAAAGCGCATCTTCTTCAGCGTAATCAACCCCAATTCGAGGAGTAGCCAATATGTTTGATTTGGATGTTTTCCAGCCATCATCCGATATAAATAGAGAAGATTCATGCAATGACATTCCGGTATGACCCGTTTTGATATCCAAGGCTTTTGTTACATTACCCGGACCTCTACCTAAACCAGGGTCAAACTTTGTTTTTTTAAAGCGTTGTAACATATGCTCCACCCCATCTATCGGCTCAATACCTCGAATTAAAACTGCATGTGGAATGGATGCTTTATTGGTAACTACATTGAATAGATGATGAATACCATAGCAGAGATACACATAGGCAATTCCACCGGGTTCATACATCACCGCTGTTCTATTGGTGAATCTACCCCCATAAGCATGGGAAGCCTTATCAATTACCCCATTATATGCTTCCGTCTCAACAATTCTACCCGTAGTTAATGTATGCTCAAAATAAGTGACCAATATTTTACCGATGAGCTGTTTGGCTACCGTACAAACATTGTTGTTTCGATAGAAATCAAATGGCAATCTGTTTCTATAATATTCATTCAAAGGTTTCACAGAATAAACATACTGAATACATTAACTTAGTGCATCAAAATCCCCTCAGCTTGCTTAAGGAACTTATTATTGCGATACAATCCTATTCACAAGCCCATCAGTTTATCATCAAACATAAACTCTGGAAATGGATCCTTATTCCAGGTCTGTTGTATACCCTGCTGTTTTTAACCGGCATGTATTATTTCGGACAAACAGCCGGAGATTTTATTGAGTGGATGGCGATGAAAACCGGTTTAAGAGGATGGATTGATCAGTTCTCGAATAGTTTTGTAGGTTTTCTTTTCGTTTTTGGTACCGCTTTATTATGGCTGGTATTGATGTTGCTGTACTTCTCATTGTTCAAATTTTTATTCCTGATCATTGGCTCCCCTGTATTTGCATATTTAAGTGAAAAAACAGCATCAATCATTGAAGGAAAAGATTTCCCATTTAGCTTCGCGCAATTGGGAAAAGATATTTTGCGTGGTATTAAACTCGCATTGAGAAATAGTGTGTGGCAAACAGTGTATGTACTATCCATCTTATTATTAAGTCTGATTCCACTCATCGGGTGGCTCACTCCTATCTTGGCTGTGTTGGTTGATTGTTATTATTACGGATTCTCTATGCTAGACTACAGTATGGAGCGCCAAAAAAAATCGCCGGCTGAAAGTATTTTTTACATTGGCAATCATAAAGGACTTGCCATTGGGAATGGCTTTATATTTTATTTGATGCATATGTTTCCGATCATCGGTTGGATACTTGCTCCATCTTATGCAGTAGTAGCTGCAACACTCAGTACCTATCCCAACAGTTCAAAGCAATAATATGCAGTTCGGAAAGTTATACCTGATTCCTACGGTTTTGTATGAAGATGCGATTGAAACAATTCCTCCTTATATTCTGGATGCCGTAAAAGACTGCTCTGTTTTTTTTGTAGAACAGGAAAAGACTGCTCGACGTTTTCTAAAAAAATTATGGAGAGAAATGATCATTGATGACTATCAGTGGTTTGCCATTCATAAAGCTGAGGCTGAAGTAAAACAAACATTTATTCAACTGCTACAAACGGGCAAGAATATTGGCATTATTAGTGAAGCAGGGTGTCCGGGTATTGCTGATCCCGGACAAATACTTGTAGAAGCAGCACAAAATATAGGAGTTACAGTAAAACCATTGGTAGGCCCCAGTTCTATTTTACTGGCTTTAATGGCCAGTGGTATGAACGGACAATGTTTTCAGTTTCATGGCTATTTACCTATTGATGGAACTGAGCGAAAGAAAAAAATTCGAGAATTAGAGGCAGACTCTTCAAAACGAAACTGTACACAACTATTCATTGAAACCCCTTATCGCAATAATGCACTCATGAATGATCTTCTTCAAAGTTGTAAGCAGGAGACAAAACTATGCATAGCAGTAGATATTACTGCCACAACGGAATCAATCAAAACAAAAACGATTCGTCAATGGAAGCAGGATCAACCTGATATCCATAAAAGGTTGGCAATCTTTTTACTACAAGCCTAATCATTTCAAATTCTCTGCGGTATAAGACCGCAGAGAATGAGAGAAAGGGAGTTGGCACAGAGAGGTTCAGGGTTGTTTGGGAGCAATGATACTTTCGGTTGCAGCACTGCGAACTTCATACACACTATCTACAATGTTTCGTTCCAATCCGCGCCAAGGCAATGTACCTATATATCTTTTATAATGGAGCTCTACTTCCTTACCGGAGCAACGCAATAATTGTTCAGCAACAGATTCACTGGTAACACTAAAATCAAATTCATTGCTTTGTACATTGGCTCGAAAGCCGCTTTGAATAATCTTCCCTTCCCAGGTTTTAAAAAGAACTCCTTTTTTCTGAAAGGTATTCAACAAGCCCGCTTTGGTTCCTTCCGCATAAACGAAATAATAACGCCAATAAATAAAACCTGAAAGCGCAACAAATACAATAATAATAGTGGTCCAGATGATTTTTTGTTTGGTTGTCATTTATAAACCATATTTATCTACAAGGTAAATCAATGCTGCCATATTCACAGCGCCTAGTAACAGTTCGCGCTTGTTGACATTTTCAAATACATCAGTCCTTGCATGATGCAGATCAAAATAACGCTGAGGATCAGGAATAAATCCGGCGATCGGTGTACCAAATGTTCGATTCAGCGGACCAATATCTGCACCGCCTCCACTACCAGACATATCTTCTGTTCCATACGGTTTTAAAAGAGGTAGCCAAGCCTGTATTTTATCATGTTTATCTTTAGGAGCTGTAAACCCAAAACCTCTGGGTGTGAATCCACCTGCATCACTTTCCAGTGCAAAAATGTGTTTCTCTCCTTTTTCTTTGGCTTCAGCTGCATATTTATTGCCACCACGCATTCCATTTTCTTCATTGGCAAAGAGCACAAAGCGAATGGTTCTTTTGGGTTGATAACCGATGGCTTTCAATGCGCGCATTACTTCAATAGTGTGTACCACTCCGGCGCCGTCATCATGCGCACCTTCATTCACATCCCAGCTATCCAAGTGTCCGCCAACAGTAATGATTTCATCCGGGAAAGTTGTTCCTCTGAGCTCTCCAATTACGTTGTGTCCAATGGTATCCGGTAGAAATTTGGCGCTTGTCTTCATAGAAACACTGAAGGAAGATTGCTTACTCAGTTCCCAGATATAATCAGCATCTCTGGGTCCCATAGCAATAGCAGGGATTTTAGGAAATGAATCATTATATGCTGTGCTTCCTGTATGTGGATCATTGGCTGTTGATTCCGTTAAAGAACGAATCATCACCCCAACAGCCCCATATTTAGCAGCCATACTAGGACCGGCTCTTCTGGATACTCCGGTTTGTCCGTATGAAACAAAGGGTTTGATATTGGTGGGATCAAAGGAATGATTGAAGTATACGATTTTACCCTTTACTTCTTCCTTTCTTTTTTCCATCTCATCAAAACTATTAAAGGCAATCACTTGTGCTGTTACGGGTTTTCCATTTCCTAAAGAATTTCCTAAAGCGAGTACATCCAATGCTCTGTTTACTTTTTTTCCGTCGATCGTTACAACTTTTGCTTCTTCTTTTGCACCTCTTACCCAACGGGGAACCATACATTCCTGTAACCACACTTTATCTGCACCCATTTCTTTGAGTGCTTTTTCACCCCAGGCTTCGGCTTTATACATTTGAGGGGAACCTGCTATTCTTCCGCCTACTTGCTTGGTCAATTGGTATAAAAGGTCATAAGCCTTCCCATTTCTCAATATTTCATCTGAAATCTTTTTGATGATAGCAGCATCTTCTTGCTGTGCAAAGCCGCCAAATGGCAGTAATAGTAAAAGAAAATATATTTTTTTCATAGCGCTAAAGTTAATGATTTGTCGTGTTTCCTACGCCTATGATGAACGGAGAACAGTATTGTGATAAATATTGTTAATTGCGGGGTATCTTTGAAGGATGGATTCCTGATTGATTATCCTAGTTATTGTATAGACTCTCTTGTTGTAGATTGAAGTATGAACCACAGAGGGTGCAGAGGTTTGCACAGAGTTGCACAATGTATACTAGTACAATATTAATAGACTTGAATCGTCAAATCAAAGATCCCCGAAGGGGTCCTTCGGACATAAAAATCAAAGATTAGCTATGCGTATAGGAATTGTTTGTTACCCAACATTTGGTGGTAGTGGCGTACTGGCGACGGAATTGGGAAAGGCACTGGCAGATGAAGGTCATCAGGTACATTTTATTACTTACCAGCAACCCGTGAGACTGAATGTCTTTAATGCCAATATTTTTTATCATGAAGTGCGCGTGCCTACCTATCCGCTTTTTGATTATCCGCCTTATGAAGTAGCATTGGCGAGTACCATGGTAGATGTGATCATGAATCATGATCTGGATCTGTTACACGTGCATTATGCCATACCGCATGCTTCTGCTGCCTATATGGCTAAACAGATTGTGAAACAAAAAGCCAATCGAAATATCCCTGTAATCACAACCTTACATGGTACCGATATTACTTTAGTGGGTAAAGACAAAACCTATGAACCAGTTGTGACCTTTTCCATTAATGAAAGCGATGCGATAACCGCAGTGTCTAATAATCTTCGTGAAGAGACTTACAAATCATTTCATATACAGAAGGAGATTGAAGTCATACACAACTTTGTTGATGTTGGACGATTTGATAAAAAACCTATTGATGCATTTAGAAAAGTGATTGCTCCCAATGGAGAAAAAATATTGATCCATGCATCCAATTTCCGTAAGGTCAAGAGAGTGATTGATGTAGTGAAAATATTTGCGGCAGTCAGAAAAGAAATGCCGGCTAAACTTTTGATGGTGGGTGATGGACCTGAAAGACCCGGTACAGAAGAGTTAACCAGAGAATTGGGGATTGAAGATGATGTTCGTTTTTTAGGGAAGCAAGAGCAAATGGAAGATATTTTGGCGGTAAGTGATGTGTTTATACTTCCTTCTGAATATGAAAGCTTTGGTCTGGCAGCTTTAGAAGCGATGGCTGCGAGAACAGTAGTGATTAGTTCAAATGCCGGCGGATTAACGGAGATCAATATTCAGGGAGAAACAGGATTTATGGCCGATGTAGGAGATGTAGCTACCATGAGCAAGTTCGCCATTAATCTTCTGAAAAACGATCTACAACTGGAAACCATGAAAGAAGCTGCTTATGCACAAGCATGCAGATTTGATATCAAAAACATCATTCCCCTCTATGAAAAATTATATAGCAGGTTTTGCAGAATGGGGCCCTGCTAGATACTATTAAATAGTAATGACTTTAATAATAAATAAAACGTATAAAAGAATAAACATCAGTCCTTCCCAAACGGAGATCTTTTTATCCTGGGTCAACAGATAAAATAATAAGCCACATGCGGCCATAAAGGGTAATGAGAAGCTGAGTAAGTTGGCAGGAACCTGAATGGTACCAAAGACAGATGCTATAGATGGAATAACGAGTGTATTAAAAACAGATGACCCAAGTATATTACCTAAAGCCATTTCTGCCTTTCCTTGGTTAATAGCCGCAATATTTACAGCTAACTCTGGTAGAGTAGTTCCTAATGAAAGTAAAGTGAGTGCAATAATAGATCGTGGTACATGTAGACCAGTGGCGATTTGATCTAAAGAACTTACTGTATAATCTGCACCGAAATAAATACCTGTACATGCTAATAATAAAAACACCATGCTCTTAAAAGGAAACGATTGTCTTTTAATATCCTTACTACTACCAAGTTCAGTAACACCCCCTTTTATCAGATAAATAGCATACACGATAAAAATAAAAAGTCCCATAATAGACTCTGAAAAATCCATAACCCCATCATAGGCTATGACAACAAAATAAATAAAACTGCCAATCAGAAAATGGAGATCTATATATAAATAAGCACTGGATAAAGTAATTGTTTTTCTATTCAATACTACCGCAATTCCCGTTATCAGTAACAGATTGGAAATATTTGCTCCCATGATATTTCCGGGTAATATTTCAGATACTCCTTTGTTAATGGAAATAAGGCCGGAGATTAACTCAGGCAAGGAAGTACCAATACCTACGATAAATATACCAATAACGAAAGAGGGCAATTTCATCCATGCTCCAATTACTTCTGCTGATTTAGTAAAAAAACGAGCAGACATAATCAGCACAAATAAAGCAACGACGAATATTAGTATTTGTATAAGCATAGCATCGATGATATCATGATCAGCTAATCAATACCATAAAGATAGATACTTCAGCTCCTAACATCACAAACTTCACAAATACTTTTATGAATCATTTCACAAACCGTATCTAACTCCTCATGCGTAATAATCAATGGAGGTGCAATACGAAGGCGATCAGGTGCAAACAAAAACCAATCCGTGATTAAGCCATTTTGAACACAGCGATGTACTATTTTTTGATTCATAGTGTTATCTTGAAACTGAAGTGACATCCATAACCCATGTGATCTTTTTTCGACAATGGCTGTATGATTAAGCTGTTCTTGCAATATTTTCTCTTTCTCCTTGATAGTAGATAGCTTTCCTTCCGTTAACAATACTTCAAAAGCTGCTTTTCCAGCGGCACAACTCACAGGATGACCACCAAATGTGGTGATATGTCCGAGTACCGGATCATATGTTAGGGTTGACATTAGTTTTTTATCGGCAATAAAAGCCCCCAAGGGCATACCACCACCCAATGCTTTTCCTAATAGTAAAACATCGGGTACAACATCGAATTGTTCAAATGCCCAAAGGGTGCCGGTTCTACCAAAGCCTGCTTGAATTTCATCGAAAATAAGTAACACACAGTGTTCATCACATTTTTTTCGGATAGCTTGCAACCACTCTTTACGAGGAACGGTAATACCGCTTTCTGCTTGAACTGTTTCTAAAATCACACAGGCAACTGATGAGTCGATCGATTCAATTACTACATCATCGTCATAATTAAAATGTAAGATGTCTGGCAATAAAGGTCTGAAAGCATTACGCCAATACTCTCCCCCCATGACACTTAATGCTCCCTGTGTACTCCCATGATAAGCGTTATGGAAAGCAATCATTTTAGATCTTCCTGTGATACGCTTAGCCAATTTCATGGCGCCTTCTGTAGCTTCAGCACCACTGTTGGTGAAATAGACACAGTTAAGCGAGGCAGGTAAATGATCGGTCAATAATTTCGCATATTGTACTTGTGGACTTTCAACAAACTCACCATACACGATCAGGTGCATATATTCCGCAGCCTGTTCCTGCACGGCTTTCACCACTGCAGGATGACTATGACCGATATTACAAACACTAAAACCGGAGATGAGATCAACATATTTTTTTTCCGAGCTATCCCAAAGATGTATGCCCTTTGCCTTAGTGATCTCTAACCCAATCGGAGCAGAAGACGTCTGGGCAACATGCTGCAGAAAAAGTTCCCTGTTATTCATGAGTTGACAGATGATAGTTGACAGATGATAGAAAAAAGTCGCTGGTAATGATTAAGACAAAATAAAGATAGTAACTATTTAAGCAGACCTTGCTCGAAATAGGTAATAAACCCATTGAGTATTTTTAAACACTCATGCAATAAAAGAATAATTTTCTGAACTTCTTCTTTGGGTATAATTTCTATCAGCAACGCTATCTTCAGTAAAGTTTCAAGTTCATACATTGAACCTCTAGCCACATGAAAGAATTGTATACTATCCTTTTTATAATTACGACCACAACCTTCTGCAATATTAGCCGGAATAGATACAACTGCTCGACGTGATTGAGCTGTAAGGGCATATAATTCCTCTCGAGGATATAGTTTTGTAAAAAACTGTATACTTCGCCTACCAACTCCATCGATTTTTTCCAAACTATTAAATTTTCATAGTAAGTCATATATTATATTTTACTCCAATTTTGCAAAATATAATACCGATAATATATTTCCAAACGCCTAAATACAAAGCGGTTCGCTTCAGTTATATTCTCTTGATTTAAAGTATACGATCTAACTATTTTGATTGTAACTTTAAATTATCTGTCAACTATTATCTATCAACTGTCAACTAAAAAAAATGCCACTAATCCTCCCCGTCCTTGGTAAACATCCTCAATTTGGTGAAAATTGTTTTATTGCGCCCAATGCCACCATTGTTGGTGATGTGATCATGGGCGATGATTGCAGTATTTGGTTCAATGCGGTGGTAAGAGGTGATGTTCATTACATCCGTATGGGGAACAAAGTAAATATTCAGGATGGTGCAGTCATTCATTGCACGTATCAAAAAAATCCTACTGAAATCGGAAATAACGTATCCATTGGACATAATGCCTTGGTACATGGCTGTACGATTCATGATAATGTACTCATTGGTATGGGCGCCATTGTTATGGATCGTTGTGTTGTTCACAGCAATTCCATTATTGCCGCAGGTGCTGTTTTATTAGAAGGAACAATTGTAGAAGCAGGTTGTATTTATGCAGGTGTACCCGCTAAAAAAGTAAAAGATGTTTCGAAAGAACTTATCAATGGAGAGATCAATCGTATTTCTAATAACTATGTGATGTATGCATCTTGGTTTCAGCAAGGGGAATAGAGTTGTTAGTTGACAGGAGGAAAAGTTAGTTAGCAGATAGCTTATGGTTCATGGCTTATAGGCAATAGCAATAGATGATTTCTCTACCATATACCATGACCTATTAGCCATAAGCTAATATTCCTCCCCCATCGTATCCAATATCGTTCTATAACTGATATATCTTTCTTCAGAAATTTCTCCCTGCATCACCGCTTTCTTTACCGCACAATTGGGTTCTTCAATATGCATGCAGTTATTGAATTGGCAGTCATTCATCTTTTTTCTCATTTCAGGAAAATAATGAGCCAGCTCTTCTTTCTCTATATCAACGAGACCAAATTCACGTACACCGGGGGTATCAATGATATGACCACCTCCCGGCAGGTCAAACATTTCTGCAAAAGTGGTGGTATGCATTCCTTTACCACTCCAACCACTTACTTCCTGTGTACGTAGATTGAATTCAGGGAACAAGGTATTCACACAGGTTGATTTACCCACTCCACTATGTCCACTGAGCAAAGATGTTTTATGATGCAGTATATTTTTGAGCGCTTCCAATCCTTCTCGTTTTTCAACACTACACAATAGCACTTCATAACCAATCTTTGTATAGATATCCTTCAACTGTTCAAATTTTTCCATCTCTTTTTTGCGATAGAGATCCGATTTATTAAAAACGATGATAGCCGGAACATGATAGGCTTCACAGGAGATTAAAAATCGGTCCATAAAACCCTGAGAGGTTTTTGGATCTTTCAAGGTTACAAATAATAGACTCTGATCCAGATTGGATGCAATGATATGGTGTAGGTGTTTATTGTGTGGTGAGATACGGGCTACATAATTCTTACGGTCATGAATTGTATTAATGATGGCAGACTCTTCTTCTACCTCTTCAATCTCCATTTCTACTTCATCCCCTACTGCAATAGGATTGGTAGAAGTAATACCCTCAATTTTCATCACACCTTTGATACGGGCATTGTACAAACGTCCGTCTTCCCCTTTAGCGATATACCAACTACCGGTTGATTTATAAATTCTGGCCCTCATTCAAACGAAGATAATAAGCCTTCTCCGCTTTCCAACCATTGATAAAAACAGTCTAAAATCAATATTTGCGAAACATTAACCCCTGTTTTAAGGGCTATCACGTAACAATGACTGACCTTCAGGGTGGAAATCAATATCTTTGTTGCCTTATGGCAAAGTTTGCGCACGATGAGGTAGTTCCTTACCAGCAAAGTGAAAAAGGAAAAAAGGAGCAGGTAGCAGAGATGTTCAACAGTATCGCTTTCCGATACGATTTTCTAAATCGTTTTCTGACAGCGGGTATAGATATCCAATGGCGGAAAAAAGCCATCAGACAACTGAAAGACATTCATCCGCAGTTGGTATTGGATGTGGCAACAGGTACTGCTGACGTAGCCATTATGACGCATCAGATGCTTAAAACCAACAAGATCATTGGCATAGATATTTCTGAAGGGATGTTGGAACTCGGAAGAGAGAAGTTGAAAAAACTTAATCTAACCGACCACATCAGCCTTCAAACCGGAGACAGTGAAACCATTCATTTCCCCGACAACTATTTTGATGCCATTACAGTATCGTTTGGTGTTCGGAATTTCGCTCACTTGGATAAGGGAATGTCGGAAATGTATCGGGTACTTCGTCCGGGTGGAAAATTGGTGGTTTTGGAATTCTCCAGACCAAAACAGCCACTTTTCAGAAAAATGTGTGATTTTTATACCAATGTGATTACACCGGGTGTAGGAAAATTATTTGCGAATAACAAAGACGCGTATCAATACCTGAACGATAGTGTTCAAGCCTTCCCTGAAGGAGAAAACTTTTTAAATATTATGCATGAAGCAGGATTTACTCAAACTTATTTGAAAAAACTCAGTTTCGGCATATGCACTATTTATTGCGGAAGCAAGTAATCCTGTTTGCGATGATCCTTTTTTCTTCTGTGTCTGTAGAGGCGCAGAAGCAACGTTATCGTCCTAATCACGATGATCTGCCTTATTATTTCGGTCTTACATTGGGCTATAATAGTTCCTATCTCCATCAAAACAAATCACCACTTTTTCTACAATCCGATTCGGTCTTATCCGTTAATCCCGGAGCCAGTGGCGGTATTGTAATGGGACTTTTGGCTACGGTTAAAATGACCAATCGATTTGAATTTCGTGCCAATCCGCAGCTGATCATTGGCGGCTCGAAATTCATGGCTTATCGTTTAGGGCCTACCAAACCCGGAGAGGCTTCCTTTCAAAAACAAACGTTACCTGCCACGCTCATCAGTTTACCATTACATTTTAAATTCAATTCCGACCGTATCGGTAATTTCAGAACCTATTTGTTAGGGGGCATTAAACTAGATACAGACTTATCCAGTAATTCATCTGCTCGTTTATCGGAAGACCTACTCAAACTGAAGAGAAATGATTTCGGTTTTGAAACAGGTATTGGTTTTAATTTTTATCTGCCTTTTGTAACCGTTTCCCCGGAGATCAAATTCAGTTATGGCTTATCCAATATTCATCAGTATGATCCGAATCTTAAATACTCCAATGTTTTGGATAAGATTCAATCCCGCATGATCATTTTTTCGATTCATTTGGAAGATTAAGGTTTACTGCTCATGATGTAATAAATTGCAGCATTGCTAACGCTTTGCTTATGAAAGATTATATCATTAAAAATACCGCCATTGTAAACGAAGGACGGATTACACATGGCGATGTTTGGATCAGAAATTCAAGAATTGAAAAAATTGGCGGCTCACTAAACCCTGCTGTGAATGCAGTGGAAATCGATGGTAGTCAGCAGTATCTCTTACCGGGTGTTATTGACGATCAGGTTCATTTCCGCGAACCCGGACTTACCCATAAAGCCACGATTTATACCGAGGCAAAAGCAGCTGTGGCAGGCGGTGTTACCAGTTTTATGGAAATGCCGAATACGAGTCCACCGGCCTTTACCCAGGAATTATTGGAGCAGAAATATGAAACAGGAAGAAATACTTCACTGGCCAATTACTCATTCTTCATGGGCACTTCCAACGATAACCTGGATGAGGTATTGCGAACTAATGAAAAGAAAAATGAGATCTGTGGTATCAAAATATTCATGGGCTCTTCTACCGGGAATTTGTTGGTAGATAATCCATTGATTCTGGAAAAAGTATTTGAAGGCTCTGAAGTATTGATTGCTACCCATTGTGAGGAAGAAAGTATCATTAAAGAAAACCTAGCTACACTAAAAGCTAAAAAAGGAATCCTCGAGCCATCTGATCATCCGATCATTCGAAATGAAGATGCTTGTTTTGAATCCTCTTTCAGAGCCATTCAATACGCAAAAAAGTACAATACGCGCTTACATATCCTGCATATTACTACTGCCAAAGAATTGCAGCTTTTTGGCAATATGCTCCCCTTAAAAGACAAACGTATTACTTCGGAAGTGTGCGTACATCATCTCCATTTTACCAGTGATGATTATGCACGTTTGGGTAATCAGATCAAGTGTAACCCTGCTATCAAAGCACCTCATAATAAACAAGCATTATGGGAAGCTTTGCTAGATGATCGTTTGGATGTCATCGCAACAGATCATGCCCCTCATACCTGGGCAGAGAAACAAGAAGATTATGAACATGCCCATGCCGGATTACCATTGATCCAACATTCGCTAGGACTCATGTTACATTATGTGAAAGAGGGGAAAATCAGTATCGAGAAAGTGGCAGAGAAAATGAGTCATGCTGTTGCACAGTGTTTCCAGATCAAGGAAAGAGGATTTATTCGTGAAGGATATTTTGCAGATCTGGTACTGGTAGATATGCATCAATCAAATACTATTCAAAAAGACAATATTCTTTATAAATGTGGCTGGAGTCCACTCGAAGGCATGACACTCCCCGCAACCATCAACTACACTTTTGTCAATGGACATCCTGTTTATGGAAAAGGAGTGTTTGATGAGTCTAAGAGGGGAATGAGGTTGAGCTTTGAGAGATAGTATGTTAGCTTATGGTTCATAGCATATAGTTAATAGAATGACTATATGCTATGAACTATAAGCCATTCGCTCAAATTCTAACATAATAACCACTAACCATGCAAATAGACAAAACCACACTAGCTGATCTCTCCATTTTTCATAGTGAGGAAGAATTATCGGTTGTTCATTTTTTAGATCATACCCAAACAGGTGGTGGTAGAGACTATTTGTATGATATCGTGTCAAAGCCTTTAGCTACTGTTGATGCCATTCTCAGTAATCAACAGATCATTAAGGATCTGATGCAGGTGAGCGATCAATGGCCGGCCTCCATCACCAATGGAACCATTATGGTGATCGCCCGATTTTATGAATCGCAGATCAATAAGTATCCTACACAGCCAAATGTATTCAACAGTTTCACTTATAAACTTTTCAATGCACCTGATTTTTCTTTGACCCGTTATACCATCACACATTGTATTGATTTTATTAAAGGAATGATGCAGGTCAGCGCTTTGCTAAAAGAGAGTAGCACTAGTACACAATTGAAAATATGGGCAGAAAGAATTGATATGTTGTTGAATAAGGGATTGATACCTGAGATCGGAACACAATCAAAAGAAGATCTGGTCAACTGGCGCATCCTCAGTTATGCAGATTTCATTCGTTTTCATTATAAGAATCAGATTTTTGAATTAATTGATATCTATAGCAGAATCGATGCATTTCTATCTTTAAGTATCGCTTGTAAAAAATATCATTTTTCATTCCCGGAAGTAAGTCAGTCTACACAACCTTTTATTGAAGCAACAGGATTGTATCATCCATTGTTACAAACCCCTACTTCTTACAATGTAGATATGAGTCGCGACAAGAATTTCCTTTTCTTAACGGGTGCAAATATGGCCGGGAAAAGTACTTTTATTAAAGCAGTAGGTGTAAGTGTATATCTGGCACATTTAGGAATGGCAGTACCTGCGACCAAGATGCAGTTGAGTTTGTTTGATGGATTACTGAGTAATATTAATGTGGTAGATAATATCATTAAAGGTGAAAGTTATTTCTTCAATGAAGTACAACGTATCCGTAATACGATTGAAAAAATTAGTGATGGCAGAAACTGGCTCATTCTTATTGATGAACTTTTCAAGGGAACCAATGTACAAGATGCTATGAAATGTAGTACCACGGTGATCGAGGGTTTGCGTAAAATGAAGAACGTACTATTTATCTTATCTACGCACTTATATGAAATAGGAGAACCACTACAACAATACAGCAATATTCAATTCCGCTATTTCGAAACCAGTGTACAAGATGAACAACTGGTCTTCAGCTATCAACTAAAAGAAGGCATCAGCAATGACAGATTGGGGTATTTGATTTTGAAAAGAGAGGGAGTGGTGGAGTTGTTGGAGAAATTATAAGGGAATTTCTGATGTAGGATGTCTGATGTCGGATGTGTATTATTCGCTTCATTTCGTACGTATTGCTCTGATGTAGCTTTGTTTAAACAGGTTTTATGGACAGAGTTACTCTTCAAAAAAGAACTAAGAACTTTCATTTATCAATCATTGAATTATGTAAGCATTTACCTTACAATAGTATTGGATTTGAAGTCGGTAAGCAATTGATAAGATCAGCCGGGTCAGTTGGAGCTAACTATAGGGCAAGCGTAAGGGCCAAGTCACAAGCTGATTTTATATATAAAATTGAGATAGTTCTTGAAGAAGCCGATGAGTCATTGTATTGGCTGGAAATTATTCAAGAGAGTAACTTATCAAGCTTTCCAAAAATCACTCAACTCATTCAAGAGGCAAAAGAGCTGACTGCGATTTTCGCAGCTACAGATAAAACATTAAAAGCCAAGAATAAAAACAACAAATTAGACATCCGACATCAGAAATAATTCCATCAAATCTGAGATTTGCCATCTGACATCTGCCATCAAATCAGGTGTTTCTACGTGTATTATTACCTGTTTTACTCATCTTGGATTTTGCTTCTGTATTTTTCCTTTCTTTTGTTCGAAGGACTCCTTCGGAGATTTTTTACTTTTTACTTTTTTTATGCTCGTAAAAACATTCGGCAGTGCTGTTTATGGCGTGGAAGCGATTACAATTACGATTGAGGTGAATGTGAGCGCGGGACAAGGGTACCAGATCGTTGGGTTACCGGATAATGCTATTCGCGAAAGTTTGCAAAGAACGGAGAGTGCCATCAAGACAAATGATTTTGATATGCCACGCACCAAGATCGTTGTGAACCTGGCTCCGGCAGATATTCGAAAATCAGGTTCTTCTTTTGATCTGCCCATTGCATTAGGGATATTGGGTGCGAGTGAGCAACTAGAAAATGTTGAGGCACTAAAGGAATATGTGATCATGGGAGAGCTGAGCTTGGATGGAAGTATTCAACCTATCAAAGGTGCTTTACCAATCGCCATTCAAGCAAGAAAAGAAGGGTTTAAAGGATTGATTGTACCCAAAGCGAATGCACGAGAAGCGGGCATGGTGAATAACCTGAATGTATACGGCGTAGAACATTTAGATGAAGTGGTGGCATTCTTTGCAGATGAAAACAGTTTACAACCTGTAATCGTCAATACACGAGAAGAATTTTTCATCGACCAATATCTATTTGAATTTGATTTCACAGATGTAAAGGGGCAAGAAAACATCAAACGTGCTTTGGAGATTGCAGCGGCCGGTGGACATAACGCTATTTTAATTGGTCCGCCCGGTGCAGGTAAAACCATGTTGGCGAAACGTTTACCTACTATTCTGCCTCCGCTGAGTTTGCAAGAAGCACTGGAAACAACCAAGATTCACAGTGTAGCCGGTAAATTACCTGAGCATAGTGCATTGATCAGTAAGCGTCCGTTCAGGTCACCGCATCATACGATAAGCGATGTGGCATTGGTAGGTGGAGGTGGTGTGCCTCAACCGGGTGAAATATCATTGGCGCATAATGGGGTCTTATTTTTAGATGAGTTACCTGAATTTAAAAGAACGGTTTTAGAAGTGATGCGTCAACCGATGGAGGAAAGAAGGGTCACCATTTCAAGAGCTAAAATTGCACTCGATTTTCCTGCGAATTTCATGTTGATCGCATCGATGAATCCTTGCCCCTGTGGTTACTACAACCACCCTGAAAAAGAATGTACCTGCGGACCGGGTATGGTTCAGAAATATTTAAACAAGGTATCCGGCCCATTATTAGATAGGATTGATCTGCATGTTGAAGTAACACCTGTTGCCTTTAGTGAACTCAGCAATCAGCAACAAGGAGAAAACTCTGCAAGCATTCGAGAACGTGTCATCAAAGCGAGAGAGATACAGTCACAGCGATACAATGGAGAAAATGGCGTCTATGCCAATGCACAAATGAGTAGTAAACAGCTCAGAGAAATTTGCAGGATCAGTAGTGTGGGTGAAAATTTATTGAAACGTGCGATGGAAAAATTAAACTTAAGTGCAAGAGCGTATGACCGTATTTTAAAAGTAAGTAGAACGATTGCGGATCTGGCAGGAAGTGATGATATTCAGCCGGAGCATTTGGCGGAAGCGATTCATTATAGAAGTTTGGATCGAGAAGGGTGGGCAGGATAAAAAATCGAACGGGATATGATGTTGGTAAGGCGACCAACAGCGGCGAGTTTTGGAACTTCCCAAAAGTTGAAGCTATACTCAATACGAAAACTTAACCCCTACTAAAAAAGGAAGTTCACCGGATATGTTTTTTCTGGAATCATCCCATATCCTACAATCTATTTGCAGCAATCTCATAGTGATAGCCAGGGATTTTCCGAGCTTGTACTGCATATTGAAATTGACCCCTACCCTTGCAGAATAGTTATTGAAAGTCTTACGTTCATAGGTTCCAGATGAATCAGTTACAAAGATGAGATTACCTTTCTCCACCTCTTTGAAATCAAGGTATTGGATATATGCACTTGGAAACAGATCTACACGTTTTCCAAGTGGAAAGATTCTTTCATAAAAAACACCCAATGCAGTGATTTGATGGGTAAGTTTCCCATATCGATTTAATGGTACAGGACCGGAAACCGGTTGCTGCCAAAACAGTCCGGATACCATGGTATTTTGATGAACCCTTGAAAACTGAAGCCCTATAATACCATGCTTACCGATATCCGTTCCTATCTTTCCTTCAAACATGAATGGGGTATTATTGATATTATTCGGATCAGTCGTTACCCTGTAACCACCAAAAGAAGGATTGATATACACTCTTTTTTCAGCAGTCTGTGCAAATATTGCGTTGACAGCACATAACCCTAAAAAAAAGAGTATAATTTTCATAAATACACACTATATCCTTTATTGGTATAGTTGTGATATTGAAGTTAATAAAATTTGAGTACTAAACATCTTTGCCTTCTTGGGTCGGCCTAACCCACCAACCTCAATACTGTCCCGTTCCCAACAATACCAAAGTACAAGCTTCCATGGCTTGAATTCCATTGGATGTCGCAAGTTCTTCTAACTCATCATTTTCTGTTCCCGGATTGAAAATGATACGCTTGGGTTTTAGCGAAAGGATATAATCATAATACTGTTGCTGTAGCTGCGGATTGAGATAGAGGGTTACAGTATCAATGTCTTTTTCATCCGGTCTTTCTGTGGTGATGACAACATCCCCAATCGCGCCTTTTTTATTTCCGATGGCCACCACCGTATGTCCATATGCACGTAATTTATTCACCGCCAGATAACTATAGCGCGATGGATTTTCTGAAGCTCCCAATACCACTGTTTTCTTACTCATACTTGTTCTTTTTGATAATACCGATAGATCTTTCTCCAATAACGAATAGCCAATACATCAATCGTGATAAAATAAATGGCTAATACATACACCATATACGCTTTCCTATTATCCAATGGTATCTTCAACATACCGAATGATGCCATGATAAAAAAGAAAACTCCTAAAATGATTCCCATCAACAAGTTGGTTCTAAAAAAACGACTATCGGTATCATTTGCCTGTAAGAGATTCAATAAACAACTCACCAATTGCCAGATACCAATGATCATGAGTCCAAGTCCATGAACCAGGATCAACATATAGAAATCACTTTTTTTAAGTGCTTCCGGAAAAAAATATACAAAGGGCACCCATGACATGATCCATACGGCTGCCTGTCCGAAAATATCCGCCTTTTGTAAAATAGATCCTTGCATACTATTGCTGTTTCTACTATTAAAGATACGATAACAGGTAAAGGATGTTATAGTTTAATTGGCTATGAGCCATGAGCTGCGAGCTGCGAGCAAATCGCATGATATTTGCACCCTAATAAAAAGCTCATGGCTCATAGCTCGAAGCTCGTAGCTTTCTTATTGTAAAAAGGCTACCAAGTATTCAGATCCATTTACAGTTTGTAACTTTCCGGCATGAAGAAATTAGTTGTTTGTTTACTGATACTATCGTTTGTTAGTGCTAACGCACAAATCAAACCTTTTCGTTTTGCTTTTATTTCCGATACCCATATCGGTTCTCCGAATGGCAGTGCTGAAGAAGATTTGAGAAGAACTGTATCCGATATCAATCAAATGACTGATATCGCATTTGTAGTACTCACCGGTGATATCACTGAGCTGGGCACCACCGAAGAAATTAAAATGGCAAAAGCCATATTAAGTGAATTGAAAGTACCCTATTACATTATTCCCGGTAATCATGATACCGGATGGAGTGAAACCGGGGGCGTTGCTTTTACCCAAATATTCGGCTATGACAAATTCATTTTTGAGCACAACGGTATTACATTTATCGGCTGCGCATCCGGACCCTATGTTCGTATGAGTGATGGTCATATTCCACGCGATGCCGTGAATTGGCTCGATCAAGAACTCAAAAAACGCAGCAATGATCAGCCCATCGTTTTCCTAAATCACTATCCATTGGATAATGGACTGGATAATTGGTATGAAGCCATCGACAGACTCAAACAAAAAAATACCATTGCGGCACTTTGTGGTCATGGCCATGCTAATAAAGCCATGAATCTGGAAGGTATCCCTGCGGTGATGGGACGTTCGAATCTGAGAGCTAAAGCTGAGATTGGCGGGTATAACCTGGTAGATGTGCGTGCTGACTCCATGATCTTCTCAGAACGCAGACCCGGACTAGAAACACGCAGTCCATGGACGGGTATTCGCATCCAAAAACATAATTATCAGGCGAGTCCGGCAAGCATGCGTCCATCCTATGCCGTGAATGATAGTTTCCCGAATGTGAAGGCAAAATGGGTGTATCATTCTCCAGCCAATGTTATTTCAACACCGGCAACAGACGGCAAACTGGTGTTCTTTGGAAACAGCATGGGTACCATTACAGCTGTGGATCTTGTATCGGGTAAAGAACAATGGAGCTTTCAAACACAAGGCTCTGTTTTTTCTTCTCCAGCCGTTATCGGAAAGCAAGTGGTAGTAGGGTCTGGTGATGGCTGGGTCTATTGCTTGCAAACCCGTAATGGAAAAATTATCTGGAAATATCAAACAGATGCGGCTGTTTTAGGTTCTCCTCTAATAGAAAAAGATATCGTTTACATAGGTTCCAGTGATCATCATTTCAGGGCTTTGGACCTCTCAACGGGGAAAGAACGCTGGCGTTTTGGTGGATTGACTGGTCCGGTGATGAGTAAACCTGTCATCCATGGTGATCAAATATTGTTTGGTGCGTGGGACAGAAACCTTTATGCACTCAATAAACAGAACGGACAATTGATATGGAAATGGAACAATGGGTCTAGTGTACTGAACTTCTCTCCTGCAGCCTGTATTCCGGTGATCAAGGATGATGTGGTATATGTGGTGGCGCCGGATCGCTATATCAGTGCTATTGACCTTGCAACCGGAACCACTTTATGGAGAAACAATGAAGCGACCGTGCGAGAGTCGATCGGTATTTCAGCGGATGGCAAATATGTGTATGGCAAAACCATGAATGATGTGATTGTGGCTTTTCCCACCTCCAGAGAGAAACAGTCGGTTGCCTGGAAAGTCAATTGTGGCTTTGGTTATGAGCATGTCCCCTCCATGTTGATCGAAAAGGAGCAAACCGTTGTTTTCGGAACAAAAAGTGGCAGGGTATATGCGATTGACCCGATCAAACAAGCAAAAAAATGGGTGTATAAGATCGACAATTCGATGGTGAATACGGTGAATATGATCAGCAGTAAACAGATCATTGCAGCAACTATGGATGGTAAAGTAACCTTGCTGGAAGTCAAGGAATGACTATGTGTATAGCCGGTTAACATTTTTTGAAAGAACTAATACTTTGAATTCACAAATTATTTTCTAACTTTCCTATCTCATCATTTACAACAACAAACTAACCATCATGGCAAAAGCTAAAAAGAAAGCCGCTAAAAAACCCGCAGCGAAGAAAACTCCTGCAAAAAAGGCTGTAAAGAAGGCCGCTAAGAAAGCTGTAAAAAAAGCTGCTAAGAAAAAATCACCTGCTAAAAAAGCTGCTCCTAAAAAGAAAGCTGCTGTTAAAAAAGCAGTGAAGAAAGCCGCTGCAAAAAAACCGGCTGCTAAGAAAAAAGCCGCACCTAAAAAGAAGGTAGCTAAAAAAGCTGCACCTAAAAAGAAAGCTGCCGTTAAAAAAGCGAAAGCTCCAGCTAAAAAGGCTGCACCTAAAAAAGCTGCTGCAAAAAAACCAGCTGCTAAGAAAAAAGCTGCTCCTAAGAAAGTGAGCAAACCGGCACCAGTTGCGGCCCCTGCTCCGGCACCAGCTCCTGCGCCAGTTGAAACACCGGCTGTAAGCACTCCGGAAATTCCATTCAACGCTTAATCAGCGATTGAACTCAACTTTATAATGATCCTGTTACTGTTTTCGGTAACAGGATTTTTATTGCTGTTTTCTGAAGCCTCTCCTGTTTTTAAAATATCTTTATCAACATTCATTTTCATCACCAAAACTTCTTTTCATGCGTACACTGCTTTGGGTTTGTTGTTGTTTGTTGTTTTTACAAACACAATCACAAACTACTTCTTCCAAAATCGCCGAGAAAACAAAAAATATGAAGCGGTATGATGGTTATTTCACTTATTGGTGGGATGCCAATACCGGTAAGATATGGTTACAGGTAGATAAACTGAATCAGGAATTTTTGTATGTCAATTCTTTGCCCGCCGGATTGGGATCCAATGATATTGGTCTGGATCGCGGACAATTGGGTGGTACCCGAATTGTTTTCTTTCATAAGATCGGGAAAAAATTATTGATGATTCAGCCCAACTATCGTTACAGGGCCAACTCATCAGACGAAAAAGAGAGAAAAGCAGTACAGGAATCATTTGCGCAATCTGCCATTGCCGGATTTACGATTGATGAAGATGAAGGTGATAAAGTATTGGTAGATGCCACTTCTTTTTTTCTTAGGGATGCACATGGTATTGCCGATCGTATACGTGGTATGCGTCAGGGTTCCTATACATTCAATGAAGCCCGTTCTGCCATCTATCTTCCCAACACCCGAAATTTCCCGTTGAATAGCGAATTTGAAGCCATCATCACTTTTACCGGAGGTAATGATGCTGGTAGATATGTGAATGCAGTAACTCCTTCTGCCGAAGCCATTACTGTACGTATGCACCATTCTTTTGTGCAATTACCGGACAATCATTACAAACCCCGCAAATACGATATCCGTAGCGGGTATTTTGGGATCAACTATTTCGATTTCAGTAGTCCATTCACTGAGCCGATTGAACAAATGTTTATTGCCCGTCACCGACTGGAAAAGAAAGATCCTAGTGCTGCCATCAGTGATCCGGTGGAGCCAATTGTTTATTATTTAGACAATGGTACCCCCGAGCCTATTCGCTCGGCATTATTGGAAGGTGGTCGTTGGTGGAATCAGGCTTTCGAAGCTGCAGGATATCGAAATGCATTCATAGTAAAAGTTCTACCCGATGATGCAGACCCGATGGATATCCGTTATAACATGATCAATTGGGTGCATCGTTCTACCAGAGGATGGAGTTATGGTGCCTCTGTAACCGATCCGCGTACCGGAGAAATCATCAAAGGACAAGTTACACTCGGCTCTTTACGTGTACGTCAGGATCATTTGATTTTTACGGGTCTTTTGTCTCCGTATGAAACAGGCAAACCCGTTCCGGCCACCATGCGTGAAGCCGCTTTACAACGCTTACGCCAATTATCTGCGCATGAAATTGGACATACACTTGGATTACAACATAATTATGCATCCAGCTACAATGATCGTGGCTCTGTAATGGATTATCCGCATCCCAATATTTTCGTGAACAGCAAAGGCGAGATCGATTTTTCGAAAGTGTATACCAATGAAATTGGTGAGTGGGATAAGAGAGCCATTATATATGGCTACCAGGATTTCCCTGACGGAACCAATGAAGAAAAAGCCTTAAAGAATTTACTGGATGAGAATACTAAAAAGGGATTATTATTTATTGCGGATGCTGATGCCAGAGCAGCAGGGGGTCTACATCCCTATGCACATTTATGGGACAATGGAAAAGATGTGACTGATGAATTGAAAAATGTTTTACAAGTTCGACAAAAAGCATTGGATCAGTTTTCAGAAAAAGTCATTCAGGAAACTATGCCGATGTCTAGAATGGAAGATGTTTTAGTACCGGTATACAATTATCATCGTTATCAGATTGAAGCAGTAGTAAAACTGATTGGGGGTATGAATTACAGTTATAGTGTTCGTGGCGATGCACAGCAACAACCACAAATACTCGACAATGCCATTCAGCAAAAAGCACTGAAGGCGGCATTGGATTGTTTATCTCCTGACGTACTCACACTACCAGATCGTATCAGTCTGATGATTCCTCCTCGTCCACCTATGTATTATGGTGTGGGAGAAACTTTTGCCAAAAGAACAGGAATGAGTTTTGATCCCATGGCAGCTGCAGAAGCGTTGGCACATTTTGAATTAGGATTTTTATTCAATGCAGAAAGAGCCAATCGATTGGAACAATTCAAAGCACAAAAAGGAACCATGGGCTGGGGCGAAGTCTTGGACGCCATCATCCAAAAAACATGGATGGCACCTAAACAAGAAGGCTTAAAAGGCCAGGTTCAGGCGCAAACGCAGCAAATTGTTTTGACATGGTTACTTGCTTTAAGCAAGCATAATAACGCCAATTATATGGTCAAATCGATTTGCTTCGATAGATTAAATAATCTGAAAGCATATGCCAAAAGACAAGCCGATTTGAATCCTATCGCCTGGAGACCACATTATTTATATGCTATTGAAAGAATCGAAAAACCCAAAGACATTGAACTCCCTCAACATGCAGAAATTGCTCCGGGAGCGCCGATTGGATGTGATGAGTGGTGAGTTTGTGATGAGTGAGTAGTCAATAGTGAGTAGTGAGTATAACGAGAGAGCCGCTGAATAAATCAGCGGCTCTCTCGTTAATGATCGTTCATTATCTTCTACAGCTTTTTTGTAGGGAAGTGACGAATAGATTCGTTGAGCTCAACAATCTTTCCATTTGCAACTTTGATATCGTTGACCATCGCTAAAGAATCTGTTTTACCAGTTTTATCTGTTACAATTTCTGTGTACCATAAAGTTACCCATTCATCTTTTTTATCCTTAGAAATAACAGATTCAAAATCTCCCATTTTAACTTGTACAGCTTGAATAGAATTTCTCAAATTGGTCATAGCAACTCTCAAACTATCTTTGGATAATGTTTGATCCATGTAATCAGCACGCCATCTAACAGTATCTGCAAAATAGGAAAGACAATCTTCTACTTTGTTGTCTTCAAAAGCCTTCAAAGCGTTCATCACCAGTAGGGTATTTTCCTTACTTCCGATATCCCAGTTATCAGGTTTTTCTAATGAATAAGGGTAGGTAACATTAGATGCTACTTCTTTTTTTTCTTCGGCATTTTTACAGCCAAAAATGAGGGCTACCATTAGAGTAATGGCTACAAATTTTCTCATGGTAAAGGGGTTTAGTTGTTGTGATTAATTAGAATGCAACAGAACAAAATACCCTTTAACCCCCATAAATGCAAGAAAAAAGCTTTTTCCCTTTCGGGAAAAAGCTTTCAGTAAAATGTATGATGATCATTAAGACTGCTTATACAAGCATTCTCAGTGGCTCTTCTAACAAGGATTTCAATGTTTGCAGGAATGCAGCACCTGTAGCACCATCTACAGAACGGTGATCACAGCTCAATGTCACTTTCATGATATTGCCAGGAACCACTTGTCCGTTTTTAACGACAGGAACTTGTGAAATGCCTCCTACTGCCAGGATGCAAGAATCTGGCGGATTGATAATGGCAGTGAATTGATCAATTCCATACATACCCAAATTGGAAATTGTGAATGTACTTCCTTCCCAATCTGCAGGTTGTAATTTTTTATCTTTTGCTTTTTGTGCGTATTCTTTTACTTCAGCACCGATCTGACTCAATGATTTGGTATCTGCGAAGCGAACAACCGGTACCAATAAACCATCTTCTACTGCTACAGCTACTCCAATATTGATATGATGGTTGTAACGAATGCTATCACCCAACCAACTACTATTGACTTTTGGATGTTGTTTCAATGCCATTGCAGTTGCTTTCAATACCATATCATTGAAACTGATCTTCACAGGAGCCACTTCATTGATTTTGGCGCGTGCTGCAACGGCAGCATCCATATCAATACTCATGGTCAGGTAAAAATGCGGGGCTGTAAACAAACTCTCACTCAAACGACGCGCAATGGTTTTGCGCATCTGAGAAACCGGAACGTCTTCAAAGCTAACCTGTCCGGCAGGTGCTGCTGCAATCGGTGTAGCAGACTTGGCTGCTTGAGGAGCAGGAGCAGCAGCCGTAGGAACGTATGCATCAACATCATTCTTGGTAATTCTACCATTGTCGCCCGTACCTTTTACATAACGGAGGTCAATACCTTTTTCACCGGCTATTTTTTTAGCCAATGGCGATGCTAATATTCGTCCTTCATTTACTACAGTTTCACTTTGAACCTGAGGGGCTGCTACTGGTGCAGATGCCGGAGCTGTAGCAGCAGGAGCTGGTGCTGCAGCAGCGGGAGCTGAACCTCCGCTAGCTTTTACTGCTTGTACAATGGCATTTACATCTAACCCTTCTTTACCAATGATACAAAGCAAATCATTTACAAGGATTTTTTCACCCGGCTGTGCACCTTGGTACAGCAATACACCATCTTTATAACTTTCCAGTTCCATGGTAGCTTTATCGGTTTCGATATCAGCCAACACTTCTCCTTTCTTTACCGTATCTCCTACTTTTTTATGCCATCCCGCAATAACGCCTTCGGTCATGGTATCACTTAAACGAGGCATTAATACCACTTCTTCCATACTTGATACATCCATAGCTGGGGCAGATGAAGTAGCAACCGGTGCCTGAGCTGTTTCTGGCGCTGGTGCTGATACTGCAGCAGGGGCCGCATTTCCACCGGCATGTTGTGCCAATAATGCTGAGATATCTTCTCCTGCTTTACCAAAAATAGCCAACAGGTCATTCACCTGAAGTTTCCCGCCTTTAGGGGTTCCAATATGTAAAAGAATGCCATCCTGATAGCTTTCCAGCTCCATGGTGGCTTTATCGGTTTCTATTTCTGCGAGAAGGTCTCCTTTCTTTACTGCATCACCCACATTTTTATGCCATGCGGCAATAACACCTTCGGTCATGGTATCACTCAGGCGGGGCATTAAAATCACTTCGGCCATATAGTTTCGATTGCGCTGTTTAAATGAGCCGTGAAATTAGGAAAAAAGCGGCATGCTTGTAGCTTGTAGCTCTGAGCTTGCCGCTTTTTTCCATCAATTCGGGGAAAATCGGGTAATTATTGACCCTGTGCCAGACTATAACCCTTCTTATCGCCCCAGGCATTCAACAGCTCGGTTGAACATATCTTAAAATCTGTTGATAAACGCTTATACAATTCGAGAATATCTACCTGCGTCAATCCTACTTCTCCTACACTTTCAAAGCGGCAACGGTATTGGTTGATCAGATTCGTAAATACTGATCCTTTAGGCCATACCTGCGTACCTCTGTTACTGATGGTTACTAATTTGAATAGATCCAGTGTATGTTGCAAACATTTCTCGGCTACCATTTGTGGTTGTTCATTGCTTTCAATGAACATATCTACGCCCACAATTCTTTCTTCTGATTCTTCATTGCTTTCCAACATGGGGTTTCTCTCCAGCTTGAAAACAGTCTGTGTTACCGGCAAATCTGAAAGAATGGGTTTAGGATTATGTGCAGGTTGTTTTCCAAAATTAGCAATGATGGCATTGGCAAAAGTGGTGGTATCGGAAGAAGCTGTACCCTTATCACCAAAGTCACCCGTATGAATACCACTCTCTAGGGTAAAGAGCAAAGCATTTTCAATTTTTGCTGCACTTTCCATCATTCCCAAATGTCGCAACATACCTATACCACTCAATAACAAAGCTGTGGGGTTGGCAATATTTTTTCCGGCAATATCCGGTGCTGTTCCGTGTACGGCTTCAAAAATAGAAATATGATCTCCAATATTGGCTGACGGCGCAAATCCAAGTCCACCCACCAATCCGGCACATAAATCACTCACGATATCTCCCTGTAAGTTGGTCAATACTACTACATCAAAAAGATCAGGGCGGCTCACCAATTTCATACACAGATCATCAACGATCACATCATCTGCTTTCAATTCAGGATAGTCTTTTGCTACTTCATAGAACACTTCCAGAAACAATCCATCTGTAAGCTTCATGATATTGGCTTTGTGTCCGCAAGTAATTCTCTTCGCTCCTTTTTTCTTAGCCATTTCAAATGCATACTTGATCACCTGCATGCTTCCCGGACGGGTAATGAATCTTCTGCTCAGTGCCACATCATGTGTAAGCATGTGTTCAATACCACCATAGGTATCTTCAATATTTTCACGAACAATCGTGATATCAATCGGTATACCTGCTTTGCTAAATACTGTATCTACACCATGTAAGGTTTGGAATGTGCGTTTGTTAGCATAGGTATTCCAGGTTTTACGAGCGGTAACATTCACACTCTTTACACCTTTCCCTTTTGGCGTTTCCATCGGACCCTTAAAAAGGATTCCCAATGACTCGATCGTTTGTTGTGCCTCGGGTGTCATACCGTTGCTGTAGCCTTTGTCGAACACCCACTTACCCATATCAACAAAATCATATTCCAGTGGCACTTTTGCGGCACTGAAAATAGACAAAACAGCATCCATGATTTCGGGACCAATTCCATCCCCTTTAGCTACGGCAATCTTTGTCATAATTCCTTTTTTTAAAGTGCTGCGAAGGTAAGGGTTGGGAGGTATTTTTTTGTGTTAAAAAACTAGCATATGGCTGATAGTTCATAGCTTATGGCCAGCAATAATCAATTTTTTCTATTTGCCATGAACCATAAGCCATCAGCCAATAAACTAACCACTATTTTCCCTACTTTTACCTCAAGCAAACTCTCCCACATGGTATCCAAAATTTCAGAAGGGGTTGAAATCAGTGTAGAGACTTTTTTCCAGTCTGATTACAGCAACCCGCTGAATGGAGAGTACATGTTTGCTTACCGTATTACCATCGAGAACCACAACAATTTTACGATCAAATTACTGCGCAGACATTGGCATATTTTTGATAGCAATGGAGAGCATCGTGAAGTAGAGGGTGAAGGTGTAGTGGGTATTCAGCCTGTATTACGTCCGGGTGAGCATTACCAATATGTGAGCGGTTGTAACCTGAGAACAGAAATGGGCAGAATGCATGGCAGTTATCTCATGGAAAATCAGGATACCAAGGGTTTCTTTGATGTCAATATCCCTTCCTTTGATATGATTGTTCCCGCTAAAATGAACTGATTAAGGTTTGTATTTAGCTTCTTCAAAAATTTTCTTCGCAGGTGTGTCCATCAGTCTCATTAAGTTCTGAGGATCTTTTTGTTTACTCATCCATTTTTTAACGATCTGCCATCCCACAAACTGTCCGATAAAACCTGGAGAAGCTTCTCCCAGTGTAGGTGTATTGGGTGCATCAATCATATAATCACGCACCATTTCGGGGTCAATGATGTACAATAAATTATTTTGTATAAAAAAACTCCAGATATTCTTCTCATTCTCTAAACAACCTTCCAATTGTTTGGCGGTATATCCTGTTTTCAAGGTATCGGCTGTTTCAGGAAGAAAATGATCCAAGAGATACAATCTTTTGCCCGCTTCTATCATTTGCTCTACCAACGGCTTATCAGCATAATTGGGTGGATACAGATCGTCGATAATATTCTTGATGGCATTAACAGGAATATAGGCCCTGTCAAATCTTCTCGATAGATAATTCGGATACATTTGCTGCCCTTCTTCCGATTGGTAAATAGGATGTGTACTTCCTAAATATAATTGTAAACCAACGCCCAATCCATCAGGGGTGATAATACTTCCATAACTATTCAGTGGACCAATAAACGTGATTACTTTTTCCGGCAGTTTGTATTCGGGGAAATAGTATTTAACGAATTGAAGCCCTTGTTGTATCGCATTCAACTCACGGCTCATGTCTTTGAACTGTGGTTGAATTTCTTTGAATAATGGCTGATAAGAACGAATGAAAGCAGGGATATCTTGTCGCACCGCATCCGGACGTGTTCCCATGATATTAAACAGAAAGTCCTGAGGAAAACCACGGTATTCATTGGTGAGTTCCATCAATGATTCTTCGAGTTGTAAAGTATCGATGGTAAAAAAAGATTGTTCAAATCTTTGCAAACTCAAGGGTGCTTTTATTCCGGTAACATCGGGAATGAATTTTTTTTCACCGCATGCAAAAAGTATCCATACACATGACAATAAATACCATCGACGCATCATATTCTGAATTTTGACAAAGATGCTGATAAAACCATCAGCTACCTGCAAAGAATCCTGTAAAACCTATGTAAAAGTTACTGAACTTTGCAGCTTACCAGTAGTAAAAGCTAGTATTCATGAAGATCAGCATCGCACAACAGAATTATCATATCGGAAATTTTGAAGAGAATACCTGCAAGATCATTGCTGCGATTGAAGCAGCCAAGGCAGAAGGATCAGAATTGATCATCTTCAGTGAAATGAGCGTATGTGGTTATCCCGCCAGAGATTTTGTGGAGTTCAGTGATTTTATTGATAAATGCTACCAAGCTGTTGATCAGATAAAAGCACATGCGGATACCATTGCTGTTTTGATTGGTTCACCGGCGCATAATACCATACAAAAAGGTAAGGACCTGTTCAACGCAGCTTTCTTCCTCTATGAAAAAGAAATCAAAGCAGAAATACATAAGACATTATTACCTACCTATGATGTTTTTGATGAGTACCGGTATTTTGAACCCGCTTACGAATGGAAGATCGTTCCATTCAAAGGAAAAAAATTAGCGATCACTATTTGTGAAGACATTTGGAACCTAGGCGATAACCCATTGTATAGGATTTGTCCGATGGATCAATTGATGGATCAACAGCCGGATGTGATGCTGAATATCAGTGCCTCTCCATTTGACTATACCCATGATGAAGACCGTAAATCAGTGATCAAAGCCAATGTGCAGAAATATAAAATCCCGATGTTCTACTGTAATTCGGTAGGTAGTCAAACAGAAATTATTTTTGATGGTGCATCGCTGGTATTTGATAAAGATGCAAATCTATGTGGCGCTCTACCGATGTTTCAGGAAGCCATGTCAACCTGGGAACTGAATGATGATGGCAGTATCAACGCGCCGATTTTGGAGCCCGCCAGTCGCGTACCCGATAAAGAACTGAACCCTGCCACTTTAGAACCTGGGTTGAACATTGCACAGGTATATGATGCATTGATCATGGGTATCCGTGATTATTTCTCAAAGATGGGTTTCAGTAAAGCGATCCTTGGATCATCCGGAGGTATTGATTCAGCGGTAACTTTAGCCATTGCTTGCGATGCATTGGGAAAAGAAAATGTTCGTGCAATACTTATGCCTTCTCCTTATTCTACCGATCATTCAGTAAATGATGCAGTTCAATTAAGTAAGAATTTGGGTAATCCTTATGATATCATTCGTATTGATGAAGTCTATGAGTCATTTTTACAAACATTGAAACCTGTTTTCAATGACTTACCTTTTTCATTAGCGGAAGAAAATATACAAAGCAGAAGCAGGGGAAATTTATTAATGGCCATCGCAAATAAATTTGGATATATCTTACTCAATACTTCCAATAAAAGTGAACTGGCTACCGGTTATGGAACTTTGTATGGTGATATGGCGGGTGGGTTAGGTGTATTGGGAGACTGCTATAAACTACAAGTCTATGAACTAGCTCAATACATCAACCGAGAAAAAGAAATCATTCCCACAAATATCATTACCAAAGCCCCTAGCGCAGAATTAAGACCCAATCAAAAAGACAGTGATAGTTTACCGGATTATACGGTGTTGGATCAGATACTTTACCAATACATTGAAAAAAGAAAAGGTCCGGCTGAGATCAAAGCCATGGGGTATGATGTAGCATTGGTAGACCGCACACTGAAGATGGTCAACAACAATGAATACAAGCGCAATCAGTTTTGTCCGATCATCCGCATTTCACCCAAAGCTTTTGGGGTGGGTAGACGGGTACCGATTGTGGGGAAGTATTTGAGCTGATTTGTCTGTGATGATTTGTATTTTCAACAACCGAATAGGTCTAAAAGAAATATGAGGTTAAATTTTGAAGGAAATAGATACACATAACCAAGATCAATAAGCTACTTTATCAATTTTAGGGATAAAACTGTTTACAACTTTCTACTCATTTTTTGGCGGTTTAATTTATTTTGCAAAAAACCTTTTAATTGAAAGACTATATAAATAAGATCATTACTGGCGACTCCTTAGAAGTGATGAAGCAATTACCAGATCAATGTGTTGATTTGGTAATAACTTCACCACCTTACAATTTGAAAAATTCGACAGGAAATGGAATGAAATCAAACACAAAAACAGGTAAATGGGCTGGAGCTGCATTACAAAATGGCTATAGTCATCACAACGATTGCATGCCTCACAATGAATATGTAAAATGGCAAAACGATTGTTTAAAAGAAATGTTCCGGTTAATCAAAGATGATGGAGCCATTTTTTATAATCACAAACGTAGAGTTCAAAATGGCTTATTGCAAGACCGAGATGATATATTAAAAGGCTTACCTGTAAGGCAAATTATTATTTGGAAAAGAGCAGGCGGCATTAATTTTAACCCTGGTTATTTTTTACCAACACATGAGGTTATTTATTTAATCCCTAAACCTAAATTTAAACTTGTACCAAAGGCAAATGCTTACGGAGATGTTTGGGAATTTACACAGGAAATGAAAAATCCTCATCCCGCTCCATTCCCTTTTGCTTTAGTTGATAGAATCATTTCGTCAACTTATTCAGAAATTGTTTTAGACCCATTTATGGGAAGTGGCACAACTGCTATAGCTGCTTTAAGCAATGAAAGAAAATATATTGGCATTGAACTTTCACAAGAATATGCGAAAATGGCTGAAGATAGAATTTCAAGTTATGTTAAACAAACTGAACTAAAATTCGCCTCTTTATAATTATAATTTTTAAAAGTGCAGTCATCCGAAATTTTACAACAAATAGAAAATCGCTGGCATAATGCTTATTGGTTTTCGCGAATGTTAATAAACAAAGACAAATATGTTGCATTAGGAAAGGAAAATAAACTACTAAGTACAATTGCCAGTTCATTAAGAATTATTGCTAAAACAAACAGGAACTCCTCCGATACAATTATTTTACAAAAACAGACACTACGTAATTTAATTGAGGACCGATATAAGAAAACACTCTCTACTAAAATACGGGTTGAAACTCTATTGAGAGAACTTGATGAAATGATCCTTACCGTTGAAGATATGGACGTTTTCATATTAACCTGCGAGAATATAATGGTCCCGCTGAATGATGCAATTAAGAATATTCCTAGTGACGATAAAGAGTTTACTGAAAATATTGCTAAATCATATCTTGATGTGCAAGGTGAAAAGGGGTTGGCAACGGTCATTAATTTATGGGATGACTTAGGTGTAAAAGGTTGTTTAACAGCTGAAAGAACAGAAATCACAAGAGCTTTTACAGCTTTACGAATATTATTGAATAAAGATTTAACTGTATCGGATGAAGATAGAGATATTGTACTTTCCGGTTTTACACAAGAGTTTGAAAGACGAGCTGGGCAGAAAAGAAAACAAAGAGCTGGCGGGAGTCTAGAAGATGTAACTGATTTTATTTTAGACTATTATAATATAAAATGTGCAGAAGCCCCCGTCCATTTTCAAGCTGATATTGAAGTAGATAATTGGGTAAAAACAAAAGATTCGTGGTTAATTGGAATTTCTTGTAAAAGAACTCTTCGTGAAAGATGGAAACAAGTTAGCTCAGCAGAATCTTCCATATTAAGTAAGTTTAAAATTAAGTACATTTTCCATGTTGTTACTTATGATGAAGATTTGTCTGATGAAAAATTAACTTTACTCGGCGGGCATAGACATATTTTTTACCTACCTGATAACAGTAGAAGACTTGAATATGCACTTAATCATATAGGATTGAAAGACTACGTTAGACCAATTAGCGAATTCATTAATGATATTCGCAAAGAGATAAAATAAGAATAGAACGTATATTTTATTTGAGATCTAGCTATCCTCAACCTGATCTACTCATGTATCACCATAATCGGCACATTACTATGATAAGCTAGTTTCTTAGTAGCACTACTATGAAACAATCCTTCAAACAATCCATGCTTTTTTGGAATGGTAATGATGAGGTCGACCATTTTTTCCAGTGCTACAATGTTGACAGCTTCTACAAAGTTATTATTGTTCTCAAATAGGTATTCGGGTTTATAACCGTACAAAAGCGTATCCAGCATCAGGCTTTCAAAAGGCGTATCAGCAGACCACTGTTTGTTTTCATGATCTACATGTAAGACAAACAATTTAGCGCCAGTAGTATCCAAAATGTTTTTAATGGGTTGAACCGGCGTAGTTTCTACCACTTTTTTAAAATCACAGGCAAGCATTACTTCTTCAATCTTTGTAAATACTGCTTTTGGAGGAACAATGATGACCGGAACTGTTCCGTTCTCTGCCACACTTAATGTATTACTACCGATCAATTTTTCTTCCAAAATACCGGCACCGGTAATACCCATTACAATCAGTGCCGCACCCGTTTCATGGCAGATATCATCCAGTCCATCTCCTAAATGATCATACCTCGCCAAGGTAGAAACGGTGATACCAGGCTCACAAAAAGGACATACAACTGATTTAAAATGCTCCAAAGCTTTTTCACTACTCGCTCTCAACGTATCAATATCAGGCATTACTACCGTTGGAACCATGGGATCAATATTCACAGGTGCCTGATAACCATGATATAAGATCACTTCTTCAGCATGTAATTGTTCTGCAAGTTTAAATGCATAAAAAGCTGCATTTTTAGCCGTGGCAGAGAAATCGGTGGGTACGAGAATCTTTTTCATACTATTTGTTTGTAACATAAAGCTACCTAGCTATGAATGCATAAAAAATGACATTGGTCAGTAAATCTTCTTTTCTTTTTAATCATGCAGAAATGCCGTTTATCAGCTCTAATGTGCTGATCATGTAGCCTTAACAAATTCATGTACATCGCACCAATACCTTCGCGCACGAAATTCTAAGCAATGAAAACTGTTTTTCGATTTGTATTGTTCATCATAACAACTATCAGTGTTTTTGCAAGTTGTAAAACACTATCCTTTACGGAAAAGACCATTTTGGCTGAAATACCCGTACAGTATTATTCAAAATCCATCGTTGTAGTAGATGCAGGTGAAGTATACACACCCGGACTCGCCATCACTAAAAAAAGAGAAGAAGTAGTAACACAGATCAAACGTAAATATTTTTCCAATCTACCGGATGTATTGAGAAAAGATCTGCAGATGGTTGTCTTTACTGATACCAGTTTAACCGAAGGAGAAAAAGCACTCTTACTACAAAATGATAACAATGTACGAGCAAAGATCATGGAGCTTTACAAAGCAAATATTGTAATCATCTTACAGAATTATGAAGGCGGCTTTAGTCAGGATGAAATACAACGTTCCAGAAACAATGATGGGTCTGTTAATAAACAGGCCACCTATTCTGTTTTCTTCAACACCAACATGACAATTATACAAGGTGATCAATTGTATCGTAAACGAATTACTGCCAGTAAATATCATTCTCAAAGACAAGTACTCAGCGGACTCTTTGCGCGCGGCCCCGGCTACGAAGCCAACAAAAAAGACATCGCCTCCATGGCAGATAGAAATGCCTCTTATGTATCAGGATTGTTTAGAGATAGAAAGGGACTGGTGAATGGTAGAGGGGAGTTTGTGGAGACGGGGAGATAGGAAAATAGTTGATAGTTGACAGTTGACAGTGATGGTTTCTTCCTGTCAACTGTCAACTATCAACTATCAACTTTAAAGATTCTCAATAATCCCCGCAATACCCTGTCCACCACCTACACAAGCGGTGACCATGCCGTATTTTTTATTGAGGCGTTTCATGTCGTTCAATAGTTGCACCGTGAGTTTACAACCTGTGCAGCCTAGTGGATGTCCGAGTGCAATGGCGCCACCATTGATATTAACGATATCAGGATTTAAGCCGAGTTCTCTGATCACTGCCAGTGATTGTGAAGCAAAAGCTTCATTGAGTTCAATCAAATCGATATCATTCTGACTCATACCGGCTTGCTTCAATACTTTAGGTATTGCAGCAACAGGACCAATACCCATGATGCGTGGATGAACACCTGCAGAAGCACAGTTCACCAATCTACCGATAGGTTTCAATCCTAACTCTACCACCATTCGTTCACTCATCACGATCACAAATGCGGCACCGTCACTGGTTTGAGAAGAGTTACCCGCGGTAACACTTCCACCCATGGCAAAAGCCGGTTTTAATTTTCCGAGCGCTTCGATATTGGTATCAGCACGTACCCCTTCATCTGTATCTACTACATAAGAGCGTACTGCTTTTTTCCCTTTTTCATTTAAATAAGTTTCTTCAACCGTAATAGGCAGAATACCGGATTTGAAATATCCATTCTCAATCGCCTGCATCGCTTTCTGGTGCGACTGATAGGCAAAAGCATCTTGGTCTTCACGGCTCACTTTAAATTCTTTGGCCACTGCTTCGGCAGTTAAACCCATGCTTAAATAATAATCAGGTTCATCTTTCGCAATAGAATAAGCAGGCACTGTTTTCCAACCTGCTGTTGGCACCAAACTCATGCTCTCCGTACCACCGGCAATGATACAATCCGCCATACCGGTTCTGATCTTTGCAGAAGCAATTGCAATGCTTTCTAATCCACTCGCACAATAACGATTGATGGTAAATCCGGCCACATCAATACCCAATGCCCGTGCAGAAATAATTCTTCCAAACTGCAAACCTTGTTCTGCTTCAGGAACGGCATTTCCCACGATCACATCATCCACTCTCTTTGCTTCCAATTGTGGCACGGCAGCCATTAGTCCTTTGATGACTTCAACGGCCAGATCATCCGGACGAAAAAATCTGAATCCGCCACGTTTACTTTTGGTCACAGCCGTTCTGTATCCGGCAACGATATAAGCTTCCTGCATAAACTCGGTTTTACCTATCAAATGTAGGGAATTTTTCAAAAAAAGTTGTTTATGCAACCAAATTTAACGCAGACCGGTTCTTCCTACTGAAATCAAATGCCCCTTATCTTCGCAGCACCATGATCTACCCGCTTATCAGACAATTGCTTTTTTGTTTCCCACCTGAAGATGTACACTATTTTTCGATGGATATTTTGCGCAGTATCTGTTCCGTGCAACCATTGAAAAAAATGATTAGCGGGTCCTTTTCCCCCAAACAAAACGGATTGGGAAAAGAGGTATTTGGATTGCATTTTCCCAATCCGGTGGGTTTGGGTGCCGGCTTTGATAAAAATGCTTTGTACCTGAACGAATTGGAAGCTTTGGGATTTGGGTTTGTAGAGATCGGCACTGTTACCCCACTACCCCAACCCGGTAATGACAAACCCCGACTTTTTCGCTTACCTGCTGATCAAGCATTGATCAACCGTATGGGTTTTAATAATTACGGAGCAAAAGCCATTGCAGGCAGATTGGAAATGCACAAGAAAAAGCAATCAGCACTCATCGTGGGTGGAAACATTGGAAAGAATAAAGTAACAGCCAATGAAGATGCCTGGAAAGATTATCTAACTTGCTTCGATACGCTACATGATGGGGTTGATTATTTTGTTGTGAATGTAAGTTCGCCCAATACACCCGGACTCAGAGAATTGCAAGAAAAAGACTCCTTGAAGAAAATATTTAGCGAACTTCAAAACAGCAATCAAGGAAAAACAAATCCAAAACCACTCTTATTGAAAATTGCACCGGATCTTACCAAGGAACAATTGGATGATATTGTTGCACTGGCATTTGAAGTGAAGTTGGATGGACTCGTTGCTACCAATACCACCATCAGTAGAGAACATCTTCGAACACCTGCATCCACCATTCAAAAAATAGGTGCAGGAGGATTGAGTGGTAAGCCTGTACAGCAGCGATCAACCGAAGTAGTACAATATCTTGCTGAACAAACCGGAAAACAGATTCCCATTATTGCCAGTGGTGGAATTTTTACGGGTGCAGATGCCAAAGAGAAAATCGATGCAGGTGCCAACTTAGTTCAGGTATGGACCGGATTTGTGTATAAAGGTCCGGGTATTGTGAAACAAATTTGTAAGCATTTATAAATCGTTTATGGAACATTTATTGACATCAGAGAGTTTGATCAGTTTTTTAATCCTTGTCATTTTAGAAGTGGTATTGGGAATTGACAATGTGATTTTCGTTAGTATCATCATGAACCGTATGGAAAAAAAGCATCAGCCGCGTGCTAGAATGCTTTGGATGATCATGGGTATCAGCACAAGAATTGTTTTATTGTTTGGTCTTGGCTGGCTATTGGCGCAAAAAGGAAAACCCGTATTCAGCGCATGGGGCAAAGATTTTGATCTAGCCAGTTTGGTAATGTTGGCAGGAGGTTTATTTCTATTATACAAGACAGTACGAGAAATTCATCATAAACTGGAAGGTGAAGAAGAATCTTTACATGGCACTGCTGCAAAACCGCTGAATTTTATGACAGCCATTTTCCAAATTATGTTAATAGATATGGTATTTAGTTTTGACAGTATCATTACAGCGGGTGGTACTGCAAAACATATTGAGATCATGATTGCTGCTGTTGTTATTGCCATGATCGTTATGTTTTTATTCAGCGCAAATATTTCTAGTTTTATTCATAAGCATCCCACACTAAAAATGCTGGCTTTATCTTTTCTTGTGATGATCGGTTTTGTTCTAATTGTAGAGGGATGGGACAGCGTGAATGCACATGAGCTTCATCTTAAAAATTATGTGTATTTCGCAATGGCATTTTCATTTATAGTAGAGTTACTCAATATGAAGCTTCGCAAGAAACATGTAAAACCTGTAGAATTACGATCCCCTGCTGTTCCACAAAAAGAATTGCGAGATTCGGATATGGCTCATTAATGAATTGCTTTTGACTAAAAAAGTAAAATCTCCTCGTATCTATTTACTTTTAACCTCAAAGTGCTTTTATGAAAGAGGAACAAAAACATTTGGATACGCTTCAGGATATCAAGCAGATCATGGATCGAAGCAGCCGGTTCATCAGTTTAAGCGGACTCAGTGGTATTGCTGCTGGACTCTGTGCTTTGGGAGCAGTAAGTTATGTTTGGCCACTGTGGAATATCTCTTTGGGTAGCAGTATTGAGGAATCCAACCCGGTTTTACTGATTTTAGATAGCCAACAGAAAGCGCGCCTTTTGGTAACAGGTATCACTTGTTTTATTAGCGCCTTTATTTTTGCCGTCATCTTTACTTGGTTCAGAACCAAAAAAACATATGCTTCTCTTTGGAATAGTACGGTTCGCAGACTCGTCATTAATACGGGTATTCCTTTTGTTGCAGGTGCAATACTCGTTGTGTATTTAATGAATTGGAATTTAACCGGACTGATCGCTCCGGTATGTCTTATTTTTTACGGTTTAGCTTTATTGAGCGGAAGTAAATACACCGTTTCTGAAATACGTTGGTTAGGTATCAGTGAATTGTTATTGGGGTTATTGACTCTTCAATTCTTACAATATGGCATTATCGCTTGGGGAATTGGGTTTGGATTGCTGCATATCATTTATGGGGCACTGATGTGGTGGAAATATGAAAGAGCATGAAAAATCCGATTGAACAATTAAATAAAGTTTTTGATAGTCGTGTGCGACTAGGTATCATGAGTGCTGTAATGGTGAATGATGAAGTGAATTTCAATGAACTGAAAGAACTGATACAGGTTACGGATGGAAACCTTGCCAGTCATCTTAAGACACTCGAAGAAAATGGATATCTCCTTGTGAAAAAAGGTTTTATTGGTAGAAAGACCAATACTACTTATGCCATTACCAAATCAGGTGAGAAAGCATTCAAAGCACATATCGATGCGTTGGAAAAAATGATCAAGGGATTACATTGACCTTTCTACTATCAATATTTCTCACTACATATAAAACAAAAGCCCCGCAGAACGGGGCTTTAGATATAAGCAAGCAATCGAAAAGAGACTATCCATTGAGAACCTCTCGGGAGATAACCAGCTTCTGGATCTCTGAAGTTCCTTCTCCAATAGTACACAATTTTGCGTCACGATAGTACTTTTCTACCGGAAAATCTTTTGTATAGCCATAACCACCGAATATTTGGATGGCTTCAGTAGCTGTTTTTACCGCTACTTCACTGGCATAATATTTAGCCATCGCCCCTTCTTTGGTTACTTTTTGTCCGCGATTTTTCAGGTCACAGGCCTGCCAGATGAGTAAGTCTGAAGCCATGATCTCCGTAGCCATATCTGCCAGTTTGAAGCTGATGCCCTGAAAATTACTGATGGGTTGATCAAACTGATAGCGCTCTTTTGAGTATTTGGTGGCCGCTTCATAAGCTCCTTTGGCGATTCCGACAGACAGTGCTGCAATAGATATCCTACCGCCATCCAGGATTTTCATCGCCTGTCTGAATCCATCACCCACTTCACCCAAACGGTTTGCATCTGGAATGCGACAATTTTCAAAGATCATCTCCGCAGTTTCACTGGCACGCATACCCAATTTGTTTTCTTTTTTCCCTGCTGAAAATCCGGGTGTACCTCTTTCCACAACGAATGCGGTTGAATTACCACTGGTTCTGGGCTCACCGGTTCTGCATATGACCACTGCTATATCGCCGCTCTTACCGTGTGTGATCCAGCTTTTGGTACCATTCAATATCCAATCATTACCGTCTTTTACAGCTACTGTTTTCATATTTCCGGCATCACTACCTGTATTGGGCTCAGTGAGTCCCCAGGCACCGATCCATTCCGCAGTAGCCAATTTCGGTAACCACTTCTTTTTTTGTTCCTCATTTCCAAAGGAAAGAATATGATTCGTACACAGTGAATTGTGTGCTGCCAAACTCAGTCCGACAGATCCACACACTTTTGATATCTCTTGAATGATCGCATTGTATTCAAAGTATCCCAATCCGGCTCCTCCGTACTGTTCAGGTACCAATACCCCCATCAATCCCAACTTCCCCATTTCTTTGAACACGTTTACAGGAAATTCCTGACTTTCATCCCATTCCATCACATGTGGAAGAATATACTGTTGTGCGAAATCCCGGGCTGTTTGTGCTACCTGTTCTGTTAGTTCTGTTGGTTGAAAATGCATATATGGTACTTTTAAAATAGACGAAGGTTGCCTAACTAAGCAATCGTTACTAAGGCAACCTTCTGAAAACAAACGACCGTTTGTTAGTTTTCAATGCAAAAGAAATGCTTTTTGCTATTACCTCCAAAAATGGTTTAAGGGTTAACATTTTTTTATTCAATATAGAAAAGGGCTTTGAATCGGTCGATCCATTCAGGTTTGAATCCGGGTATTGCTAATAATTCCTCTATTTCGGTAAACAAGCCATTTTCCTGACGCCAGCGCACAATAACTGTTGCGAGCTCTGCCGGAATTCCTGTTTTTATGACCATCTGATACGCCGATGCACGGTTCAAGGATATTTTTTGCTGGGTAGATGCATGAACTTGTAAATAAGGATCGAGTTGTGTTAAGAGACTATCGCTCAACCCAAACACAGATCTCAATTCTTCTTTACTAGCAAATCCATCGGATCTCTCGCGGTATTTGATGATTCTTTCCGCCAACACATTACCAATCCCCGGTAAAGATTTCCAGGCTTCAACATCAGCTGTATTGATATCAATCGGTTGTATCGACTGTTTTGTTTTTCCAAAGATTTTTTCTCGTTGCTTAATGCTGACGTAAGGAATCAAACGGCTGGCCAATGATGGTGGCATGCCCCATATTTTCCGTAAATCTTCTGCTTTGCGAAATTGTCCGCCTTTACTGAGATAATTGCTGATACGCTTAGCTACTGTTATGGGTACACCCATTCTTTGCCATTCTGTTTCATCGATCAGATTGGGATCAAAAGGATACATAGGTGTGTTTATGGAATGGGTTGCTGTTGCCACAAGTTCTCGGCTCAGCATCTCCTTCCATTTTGCTCCCTCTTTGGTCATGATTGATACATCAGGTAATGGTTTCGGCGGTATCAGGTAAGGGAGTATTAGCAAAACCACAGCAAGGATACACGCAGCGAGTATACCAATTCGTTCCTTTTTGCTGAATTGATCGTAAGCACGAAATTTCTTTTGCATACAATGGATTTGATTGTATGCCTTTCTTTCTGCTATACATGAACTTGTAACCCATCATACGCTAACTGTATGTGTGATGGAAGCTCTTTATTGATATGTTGATGTAACCCTAACTGATGACTGATATGCGTAAAATATACTTGTGGCACTGCCAGCTCCTGTGCTAAAGCAACTGCTTCATCCAGCGTAAAATGCGAAAGATGATTTTCTTTTCGAAGCGCATTCAGTACCAATATTTTCGAGCCACGTATTTTTTCTTTCTCGGATGCTTCAATTCTATTGGCATCCGTGATATAGGTGAAATCACCAAATCGAAAACCAAAAACAGGCATCTTATAATGCCATACCTCGATCGGTAAAACAGGGATATCACCAACGAAAAAAGGATGTTCATCGATGGTGATCAAATTCAACTCCGGCACCCCCGGATATCTTGTGTCAGAAAATGCATAATAATAATCCCTACGCAATGCCTCTTCGGTTAGGGTATTGGCATAAATATCCATAGGCTTCTTGGTGAAGTAATTGTAGGCACGGATATCATCCAATCCCGCCAAATGATCTTTATGCGGATGGGTATATACAACAGCATCCAGTCTCCGATTATTGATACGCAACATCTGGTACCGAAAATCAGGTGTGGTATCTACCACCAAAGAGGTTTGTTGAGATTGAATGAGTACGCTACTTCGTAAACGATTATCATTTGGATCAGTAGAAGTACAAACCTCGCAATCACAACCAATCATGGGTACACCACTACTGGTTCCTGTTCCCAAAAATGTTATGGTAAGAGATGGGATTTGCACAGATCAAATCTATGGAAATATAGGCAGACACGGTATGCGTATTTTCCGCAAAAAATTAAGCTTCGGTGGCTGATTTCTTGACCACTTCTTCATAGAGTTTTTGCGACTCCAAAGTCAGTTTGTCAAAATCAATCTGCAATTGTGGAATGATTTCCATCAATGTATTGATCCTTCCTTCAATATTCAGGAATTTATTCAGTACTACGATACGCTTGGCTTCTAATAAACACCATCCGCTTTGAAAAGTGCCTCTCTCATATCGCACAACATACTCAGATTCACCCAGTATGTCTTCCAATTTGTCTAAAGTAGTTTGAGTGTATTTCATCCTGCTAATCGGTCATTAAATCATGAAACAATATCTCAGCAAATGTAAGATTCGGGGCTTGTTTGGAAGGGGGTGTTGGGGATTAGTTATTCACATTTAGCTGCTAGCTTTGCGCTGCAAGCTGCAAGCTGCAAGCTGCAGGCTGCAGGCTGCAGGCTTCAAGCTACAAGCTGCAAGTATATTGAATAGATGATGTTCCGACCACAAACTTTGGAACCTGCAGCCTGCGGCTTGCAGCTTGTAGCTTGCAGCTATTTACTCACCATCTTAATAATCGGCACAATCATTTCTTCCAGACTGATGCCGCCATGTTGGAAGGTATTGCGGTAATAATTCACGTAATGGTTATAGTTGTTGGGATAACATAAAAAACCATCTTCTTTCGCGAAAATATAGGATGAATTTACATTGGGTACCGGAAGCCCTGCTTCCTTAGGGTCTTTGAATGCTAACACATCTCTTGGTTCAAAATTGAGGTTACGACCATGTTTATATCTGAGATTGGTGGTGGTTTGTTTATCACCAATCACTTTATGTGGAGTCTTTACTCGAACACTACCATGATCTGTTGCCAATACTACCTTGATAGATTTGTCCGCAATTTTCTTCAAAGCCTGATGCAAGGGACTATGCTCAAACCAGCTTTTGGTTAAACTTCTATAACTCGTTTCATCACTTGCCAATTCCTTCAATACTTCCATTTCAGTTCTGGCATGACTAAGCATATCAACGAAATTGTATACGATTACATTCAAGTCGTTCTGTAACAGATTATGGATATTATTCACGAGTTGTTGTCCATCGTTATGATTCAAAATCTTATGATAACTGATTTTGAGATCTTCTTTTTTCAACCGTTTTAACTGTGCTCGAAAAAAAGTTTCTTCCTCATTATTTTTTCCTCCCTCCTCTTCATCATTTTTCCATAGTTGGGGAAATTGTTTTTCGATATCTATCGGCATCAATCCGGCGAAAATGGCGTTGCGACAGTATTGTGTGGCGGTTGGGAGAATAGAGTAAAAGGTTTCTTCTTCTAATATCCGAAAGCTCTCTGCAAAAATGGGTTGGATGGCTTTCCATTGATCAAAGCGAAGATTATCAATAACAATAAAAAAAAGCGGCGTTCCCTTCTCTACATGCGGCAATACTTTAAACTTAAACAGCTGATGACTCATGATAGGAGATGCTGCGGAAGAAGGTGATACCCAAGATGCATAATGTTTACTGATAAATTTAAAGAACTCTGTATTGGCTTCCTGTTTTTGTGTATGAAATACTTCACGCATTTCCGGACTATCGCTCTTCTCCATTTCAAGCTCCCAGTAAACGAGTTTTTTATAAATCTCCATCCATTGGTTGTAATCCGGATTATCATTCAACGCCATAAACAATTCCCGAAACTGTTGCTGATATGCTGTGGTAGTTGTTTCTGCCACCAATCTTTTATTGTCAATGATTTTTTTTAAGCTTAGCAATACCTGATTAGGATTTACCGGCTTGATCAAATAATCACTGATCTGCCTACCAATCGCTTCATTCATCAGGTTCTCTGTTTCATTTTTGGTGATGAGTACCACCGGAATATTGCTATTCACTTCTTTGATGCGAACCAAGGTCTCCAATCCGGTGATACCAGGCATGGTTTCATCCATCAACACCACATCTACCGGTTCATTTTTCACAAATTCGATGGCATCAAAGCCATTGGTCAGTGTGGTTACGGCATATCCTTTCTGCTCCAAAAATAATTTCTGTGACTGAAGGCTTTCGATCTCATCGTCGACCCATAAAATGTTGGCTAATGGCATATCCTATTTTGACTGATTACATGAAATCAACCATAGCGGTTGTATTCACCTGTTAAAATAAAGAAATAAATACGGTTTGTGTAACAGTAAAAGAATAGGCAGGTTATTGTTGCGTTTATAAGGTTTAACCGCCGTAAATCTATTTCATTCTCTTTGATCGGGTATCTATTTGTATTTTTGCCAACTGTCTCAACAACCGATTTAACAAATCACCAACAGGTATGCCTGATCTGAAAAGAAAAATCATCAATGACCCGGTCTATGGTTTTATTACCATTAATCATCCATTGATATTTGACATCATTGCCCACCCTTATTACCAACGTTTGCGTCGCATCAAACAAATGGCGATGGCGCAATTGGTATATCCTGGTGCAGTGCATACCCGATTGCATCACTCATTGGGTGCATATCATTTGATGGGCAATGCTGTGAATGAGCTCAGGAGTAAAGGTATTGACATAAACACCGATGAAGAGATTGCTGTAAAAGCCGCTATTCTTTTGCATGATGTTGGACATGGACCTTTCTCACATGCGTTGGAGCAAGTAGTGGTTCAAGGTGTTCACCACGAGCAGCTATCCTTACAGATCATGGAGAAAATGAATAGAGACCTGAACGGACAGTTATCATTGGCCATTGCTATTTTTACTGATCAATACCACAAACCATTTTTACACCAGTTGATCAGTGGTCAATTAGATGTTGACAGAATGGATTATCTGAGTCGTGATAGTTTTTTTTGTGGTGTCAGTGAGGGTGTAATTGGTTATGACCGTATCCTTAAAATGCTGATGGTGCATGAAGGACAATTGATGATAGAGGAAAAAGGTATTTATAGTGTTGAGAAATTTTTAGTGGCAAGAAGACAGATGTACTGGCAGGTTTATCTCCATAAAACAGTATTGGCAGCTGAAAGAATGCTGGTAAAAATATTAGAACGTGTTCGGGAAATTTATCAACCTACTGATACTGCTTTACAAACACAATCTGCTATCGATTTTTTCCTGGGAGACTTTGATGGTCGTATGAACGATCGTATACTGGATCTGTTTTGCTCTTTGGATGATCATGATATCATGCATGCTTTAAAAAGATGGTCGAAGCATCCGGATGGTATTCTTTCTTTATTGTGTACCCGTTTTTTAAACAGACAATTGTACAAGTCCAGAATTCAGGCAGAACCATTTGATACTGCATGGGTAAAAACAAAAGAGAAAGAAGCAGCTGAAAAGTTTGGCATTGGACTTGCATCTATTCATTACCTGTGTTTTACGGGTGAGGCAACGAATACGTTGTATCAAACCGTAGATGAAAGGATCAATATTTTGTTCAGGGATCAGACGGTAAAAGACATATCACAAGTAGATAACGCCCTGATCCACCAAAACCTTTCAGCACCGGTTAAAAAAAATTACATTTGTTTATTGACTTAGTGGATGGCTTATGGTTCATGGCTAATAGCATTTTCCTTCTATTAGCTACTTGCTATGAACTATTCGCTATTTACAACCTAAACTCCACCATATGCAATTTACCGCCGCGCAGATCGCCATGTTGATCAATGGCCAACTGGAGGGTGATGCCCAAGTAACCGTTTCTTCCTTTGGTAAAATTGAAGAGGCTGTTGATGGACAAATTTCTTTTTTAGCAAATCCGAAATACGAAGAATATTTATATCAAACCCAAGCATCTGTCATCATTATCAACCAACAGTTGGTATTAAAAAAGGCAGTCCCCAATACTTTGATCAGGGTACCTGATGCGTACACTGCATTTGCGACCTTACTTACCAAGTACCAGCAAATGGTGACCATGCAATTGCAGGGCATACAGCAACCCAGTTATATTCATGCATCTGCAAAACTGGGAGAAAATATTTTTGTAGGTGCTTTTGCTTACCTCGATGAGGGTGTTGAAATCGCTTCCAATACTAAAATATTTCCGGGAGTGGTATTGGGTAAGGATGTGAAAATAGGTAGTAATACCATTATTCATGCAGGAGCTAAGATTTACCACAGTTGCGTGATCGGAAACAATGTGATCATTCATGCAGGTGCGGTGATTGGCAGTGATGGTTTTGGTTTTGCGCCACAGGGCAATGGTTCCTTTCAAAAAGTGCCGCAAATCGGCAATGTGATCATAGAAGATGAGGTTGAGATCGGTGCCAATACCACCATTGATCGCGCAACTATGGGATCAACCATCATCAGGTCTGGTGCTAAAATTGATAACTTGGTGCAGATTGCTCACAATGTAGAAGTGGGTTGCAATACCGTGATCGCTGCCCAAACCGGCGTGAGTGGAAGTACCAAAATAGGTAAGTCGGTAATGATTGGCGGACAAACAGGTATTGCCGGACATATCACCATTGCCGATGGTAGTAAGATCAATGGACAAAGTGGCATTACAAAAAGTATCAAAGAATCCAATCGAACATTAACAGGTACCCCCGCCGATGATTTTACCCGTTTTCTTCGGGCTCAGGCACAACTCAGGAATTTGCCCGATCTTGAAAAAAGGGTTAAAGAACTTGAAAAAATGCTCTCACAGCTCCTATCTGAGCGGGTAAATGCATCATAATCACCCATTAACCGCCCTGAAATCTTATTTTTGCACTATATTTCTAAGCAGGGAATCACTGATACAGTGATTGAACCAGTTATCGAATGAGATAATCTGACCGGAAAACAGTATAGCATGGACAATCTTTTCAACCCAGACAAACAACATACCCTCAGTAGTGCGGTAAGCATTAGCGGTACAGGTTTACATACCGGCGTATTGGTAGATATGACCCTGAAGCCGGCCAATCCGGGTTTCGGCATTCAGTTTCAACGTATTGACCTGGCTGCACAGCCCATCATCAAAGCCGATTGTGATTTGGTGACTGATACGAGTAGAGGAACGACCCTACAGGTGGGAGATGCCAAGGTGAGCACGGTAGAACATGTATTGGCTGCCCTCGTTGGTATGGGTGTTGATAATGTGCTGATTGAATTGAATGGCCCCGAGATACCCATCATGGATGGAAGCTCTGCTCCTTTTATTGAACTGATTGCATCAGCCGGCGTGGTTGAACAGGAAGCAGCAAAAGCTTGGTATAGTCTGGATGAAAACATCTACCATTACGATGAAGCCAAAAGAGTAGAGATGGTGGCTTTACCATCACTCGACTATCAAATTACTACACTGATTGATTTTAATAGTCCTGTATTGGGTACACAGCATGCCGGATTAAAAACCATCAAAGATTTTAGAGCAGAAATTGCTCCATGTAGAACTTTCTGTTTTCTTCATGAACTGGAAGCATTGCTGGATAATGATCTCATCAAAGGTGGGGATATCAATAACGCCATCGTTGTAGTAGACAAACCAGTTACAGATGAAGAGATGGAAAGGCTTGCAAAAGTGTTTAAGCGTGATAAAATTGAAGTGAAAAGTGAAGGTTATCTCAATAACCTTGAATTACGTTTCCCCAATGAGCCTGCAAGACATAAATTATTGGATGTAGTAGGCGATTTGGCCTTGATAGGCTATCCGATTAAAGCCAGAATTATTGCCAATCGTCCGGGGCATAGCAGCAATGTTGAGTTTGCTAAAAAAATCAAACAGTATATCAAGAAGAATAAGCATGTGAAGGATGTTCCCGTGTATGATCCTACCATGCCTCCTATTTTCCCGCTTGAAAAAATTGAAAAAACATTACCACATCGTCACCCATTTTTACTGGTTGATAAAATCATTGAGCTTACCGATACTCATATTGTTGGGGTAAAAAATGTAACATTTAACGAATGGTTCTTCCCGGGTCACTTCCCCGGAAACCCTGTGATGCCGGGCGTTTTACAAATTGAAGCACTGGCACAAACCGGTGGTATCCTTTGTATCAATTCTATGCCGGAAGGACAATATGATACTTACTTCCTGAAAATTGATAATTGTAAATTCAAACAAATGGTTCGTCCGGGCGACACCATGCTTTTAAAAATGGAATTTACCGGACCCATCCGCAGAGGTATCTGTGAAATGAGGGGTACTGTTTATGTGGGAGGTAAGGTAGCTACCGAGGCCGACCTTGTTGCTCAAATTGTAAAAAGATCCTAATCCCTAACATCTTATTATCTACAACCGAATCTGCAAATAATGACACATCCGTATACTTATATAGATCCCAATGCAAGGGTCGCACCCAATGTCAAAATTGATCCCTTCACTGTTATCCACGGTGATGTTCAAATTGGAGAGGGCACTTGGATTGGCAGTAATGTAACCATCATGGATGGAACACGTATCGGTAAAAACTGTCGGGTTTTCCCGGGTGCAGTACTCGGTGCCATTCCTCAGGATTTGAAGTTTGCAGGTGAAAGAACTACCGTTGAGATTGGAGATAATACCACCATCCGCGAATTTGTTACCATCAATCGCGGTACTACCGACAGATGGAAAACCAAAGTAGGTGATAACTGTCTGATCATGGCTTATAGTCATATTGCACATGATTGCTTGATTGGAGACAATTGTATCCTGAGCAATAGTGTTCAATTAGCCGGTCACGTTGTAATGGGCGATTGGGCATGGATCGCCGGCGTGAGTGCGGTTCACCAATTCGTTACCATTGGACAACACGCTTATATTGCGGGAGGTAGCTTGGTAAGTAAAGATGTACCACCGTATATCAAAGCCGTGAGAAATCCATTGAGCTATGGGGGTGTAAATAGTGTGGGGTTGAAAAGAAGAGGATTTGAACTGGAGAAAATCAATCATATTCTAGACATCTACAGGATCATTTTTAATAAGGGCATGAATACTTCACAAGCATTGGAGTTTATTGAAGAAGAATTGACTGCCAGCGATGAAAGAGATGAGATCGTTACCTTTATTCGTGAAAGTGGTCGTGGTATCATCAAACGTTTTGTAAAAGGTGGTGGCGACGAAGATTAATTCATAACACTTATTCTTCCATTCATTAATTCATAAGGATACATGCTGATCGAACTCTCGGATGCTGGAAAAAAATTCAACCGGGAATGGATATTTCGTGGCATTCATTATCGTTTTGAACCCGGCAAAAAAATTGCACTAACAGGTCCGAATGGAAGCGGCAAAAGCACCCTGCTACAAGTATTGGCAGGAAGCATGAATATAAGTGAGGGGCATATCAATTGGACCATGCATCAACAAAACATTGAGGTAGATCATGTGTTCAAATACCTTTCTATTGCGGCACCCTATTTAGAGCTTATTGAAGAAATGACAGCTGTTGAATTTCTGAATTTTCATCGTTCTTTCAAACCGCTACTCAATAATATTTCGATTGAAGAAATACTACAGATCATTGGATTGGAAAAAGCATCCCATAAACAAATTCGCTATTTCAGCAGTGGAATGAAGCAAAGAATAAAACTGGCACAAGCCATTTTTAGCGACTGCCCTTTATTACTGCTAGATGAGCCCTGTACCAATTTAGATGAGCATGGCTATGCTTTATACCATCATTTAATGGATACCTATACCAAAGACAAAACAGTTATTGTGAGCAGTAATGATGTGAATGAATATGGGTTCTGTACAGATAAAATCTATGTGCCCGATCATAAGTAAGATGGATTATTTCATCCATTGAAAGAAAAAGGTACTTCCTTCTCCCTTTTTAGAATCTACCCAAATCTTTCCGCCTTGTTCTTCTACAATAATTTTTAAAAGATTCAATCCAATACCCGTACTGCTATCGCGGGTAGAAGTATTATCCGTGATCTCAAACAAACGAAAGATACGTGAGCGATCTTCCTCGGCTATACCCGGACCATTATCTCTCACAAAAAATTCATAATGATTATCTCTGTCTGTATACCCTATTTCAATATACCCCTTGGCTTTATCATTGTACTTAATAGCATTACTGATTAAGTTCTGAAATACTTGCTCAAGTTTTACTCTTCTTGTTCGGAATATGGGTAGTGTTTGAAGGATTTGAATTTGGATATGTTTAGGTGGGAATAAAAGAGCCGCTAACTCTTCTACCATCAAATGGGTATTGGTCTCTTCCACCACTTGCTGTGATAAACTGGTGGTTGAATATTCAAGTAAAGCCATGATCATTTCTGATAACCTGCCTGAAGCCTGATATACCATACCGATATTTTCACTGATTTCTGCATCTGCTTTTATGTAGGGATCATTCTTGATCAATTCCAGCATCATGATAACAGATGACAATGGAGATTTTAAATCATGAGATACGATATATACAAATTTCTCCAACTGCTTATTGATCCTGTCTAATTCTGTAAGTGCAGTTTTAAGTCGGTACTGGTTAAAGTACAGCTGTTCAAACACATTCACTTTTGCTCGAACTACATTGATATCAAGTGGTTTTTGCAGATAATCGACAGCTCCTTCTGCAAAGCCTTTTAAAACATATTGTTCTTCGCGGCTCAATGCGGTTACAAAAATGATAGAGATATCTTTTGTACGCGGATTTGACTTCAGGATTCTTGCCACTTCAAATCCATCCATCTCCGGCATCTGTACATCCAGCATGATCAATCCGATATGATCGTGTTTCAATACTTGTTTTAAAGCCTCATTACCGGAATTGGCTTTGAGAAATTGTCGACCCTGCTTCACCAATATCTCTTCCAGTGATAACAGATTTTCAGGTCTGTCATCTACTAATAGTATGGTAAAATCATGCTGTTGTATTGGTGGAATATTCATGAGTAGCAGCAATTTAATTATAATTCTTGTAAGAAAGCAATCATCTCCACTTCCGTCATGATACGGATATTTTTCTCTAATGCGATTGCTGAAGAAGGCATGGTTGGATATTGTGCTGAATTGGGATCTTGTACAATACAGTCTGCTCCGATATCTGATAAGTAAGATAATCCTTCCGCTCCATCAGCATTGGCACCACTTAATAAGATGGCCAGTACCCTGTTACCATAAGCACGCCCGGCACTTTCAAAACTCACATCAATAGAAGGACGACTATAATGAACAGGATCAGAGTAGTCGAGACTGAAGCTATAATCTTCTTCAAAGAGCAAATGATAATTCTGTGGAGCTAAATATATCTTTCCTTTGGTAATTGCTTGCTTGTCCTCAGGTTCAGTAATTTTTACAGAACCAGCCTCACGTGTTAATAATTTATCCAACTGACTAACCACATTACGCATTCGATGGATAACCAATACTACCGGAATATGTTGATTATTGATTAGGGCTTTGAGTAATGAAATACAAACAGGAATACTTCCTGCTGAACCACCAATGACAATCATATCATATTTTGGCAATGACATCATTTAGCTTTTTTTCCTAAAAATTTTTACGGCGCCATCAACAACCGAGTATTTGGATCTGTATTCGGAAAATAACAGACTTTCTTTCATCCCCAATCCAATAAAACCTAATGACGATAAACTCTCATGAAACAATTTCAAAACTTTATTCTGCAATTGTTTATTGAAATAGATCATGACATTTCTACAAATTATGAGTTGGAATTCATTAAATGAACGATCCGTGACCAAATTATGTTGAAGAAATACTACCCGTTCTCTGATTTCTCGATGAATCAATACATGATCATACAAAGCAGTATAATAATCTGAAAAATCACCTGTACAACCCGATTGAAGATAATTAAGTGTGTATTCGCGCATATGTGTCATGGGCAATACTCCTGTTCTTGCTTTTTCAAGATAAGAAGCATTGATATCAGTAGCATATATGCGTGTTCGATGTAATAAACCAGCTTCATGCAACAGGATACACAAGGAAAATACTTCCTCCCCTGTTGAGCATCCTGCATGCCAGATATTAATTTGTGGATAGGTGGCCAATACCGGCAACACTTTTTCACGAATAGATTTATAAAACCCGGGATCTCTGAACATCTCGGTTACATTCACCGTAATGGTTTCAAGAAAGGAATGAAAAACAGAAGTGTCGCCTGCTAACAATTGTATGAGTTGTTGTCCATCAGTGACTCCCTGTACATCCATAAATTTATAGATACGTCGTAACAGCGAAGCTTTTGAATAGCCGGAAAAATCATACCCATACACATGATGCAGCAGATGAAGCAATTGTTCAAACGCCTGGGTACTAAGTTGCGGTTTAGGGTTGAGTCCGATCACATTATTCATATACACATCATATCATCAGGTTAACCAAACTCTCATGAGTGATAATAATTTTTGCATGTCAACAGGCTTGGTAATATAATCCGAAGCACCGGCGGTGATACATTTTTCTCTATCGCCCGCCATGGCTTTTGCAGTAAGCGCAATGATGGGTAGTTCCATCATTTTCAAATCTTTTCGGATTCGTTGCATCGCTTCATATCCATCCATTTCAGGCATCATGATATCCATCAGTACAATATGCGTATCTGGGAATTTTTTCAATTGCTCCAACGCTTCTCTGCCATCACTGGCCGTTAAAACCTTCATTTTATTCGATTCCAGCACGGCGCTCAAGGCAAATACATTGCGCATGTCATCATCCACTACCAATACTGTTTTATTCAGTAGACTCTGATCATTCAATACCGAAACATTCATTCCCGATTCGGTTTTCTTATCAGACTTTTGCATTTTGTGTAGGAATAATTCCAACTCATCCAATAATCGAGTGCTTGCATTGACCGCACTTCGGATAATGATTCCGGAAATTTTCCGATACTCCATCTCATCAGCCTGATTGATATCATCGTCCAGATGAATGATAATAGGCGTTTTTTGATCTACCACAAACTGACTGATCTGTTTAGCTTCTTGTAGTTGAATGGAACCTCCAATATGAATAATGACACAGTCATAATTGAGTTCACTGATACTTTTTTTGGCAGTATCAATATCCAATACCTGTTCAAAATGTAGTTTGTAGTCTTTCTCACTCGCCAGCTGATGTAGATCCTGTTCTTCAAAATGAACGGCAGATACAATCAATATCTGTTTCAAACTTTTCCGAATATGCTCTCCTAACATTTGGAAAGCTTTTTCAAGAGAGTTGGCATCAATGGGTTTTTTCAAATAAGCCATGATATCTTCCTGCTTGAATCGATTATCATCAATAGCTGAGATGATATGTACAGGTGTATGTTTAATAGATTCATCAGCCCTGATCTGTTTCAGGATCGTCCACCCATCCATTACCGGCAATTGAATATCCAGTATGATGGCATTCGGCTTGTATCTTCTGGCATAATACAATCCTTCATCACCTTCCAATGCAATTACTACTTTATATCCTTTATGTCGTGCATAATCACGGATAATCGTAGCAAAATTGACATCATCTTCAATGATCAGCATCAGTTTTTCACCAGCTGTAAGCTGATGCCTGTCGTCCGGCACCTTATTCTGCTCCCGAATATTTTCAAAAGGTAAAATACTGATCGAGTCATGATCATCTGCAAGTGCTTCCAATGCTGTAAATTCCTGTTGTGGTTGTACGACAGGTACATATTGATAAGGAATATAAATGGTGAATTCACTTCCTTTATTGACTTCACTTTTTACTTCGATAGAGCCGCCCAATAAACGAATCAATTCCCTACTAATAGAAAGTCCAAGACCTGTACCTCCATATTTTCTACTCGTTGAACCATCTGCCTGTTGAAATGCTTCAAAAATAAGTTTCTGTTTATCAGGTGCAATGCCAATACCTGTGTCGATAACGCGAATGGCCATTTCTGCTGTTCTACCTGGAACTGAACGGAAATCAACGGTGATCTTACCACCACCGGGTGTAAATTTGAATGCGTTAGAAAGTAGGTTTTTGATCACCTGAAATAATCGTTGTTTATCCGTATGAATCTCAGCAGGAATATCTTGTTGTTGTTCAATTTGTAAATGGATATTTTTCTCTGAAGCAACCACCGAAAATAATTGTTGAATATCTGTGACTAATGACTGAATAGGTACGTCCTCAATCACCAGATCAATTTTTCCGGATTCGATTTTAGACAGATCCAATATATCATTGATCAATTGCAATAAATCGTTTCCTGATTTATAAATGATATTGGCATATTCAATCTGTTTTGTATTCAGATTTTGGGTATTGTTATCTGCCAGCAGTTTTGCAAGTATCAGCACACTATTCAATGGTGTGCGTAGTTCATGCGACATATTGGCCAGGAATTCAGACTTATAGCGACTCGTCATCTCCAGCTCTTTGGCTTTTAGTGTGAGTGCTTGTCGGGCATTTTCGATGGCTTCATTTCTTTCTTTTAGTTCTACGTTGATCTGCTTTAATTCTTCTTCCTGTGTTTTCAATTCTTCTTCTGAAGCTTGTAACTCTTCTGCTTGTCTACTGAGTTCATCATTGGTTTGACGCAGTTCTTCTTGTTGTTCCAGCAAAGCTTCTTTCTGCTCCTGTAATTCATCTAATAGCTGATTAATCCTATCCCTCGACTGATAAGAATTAATAGCTGCAGAAAGAATATCAGAAATGCTTTTCAGTAAAGAGATCTGCAAATCTGTGAATTGGGTAAAACAACCCAGTTCTATCAATCCTTTTAGTTCTTCATTCATCCACAAAGGCACACAAGCAATTTCTCCGTTACCACTTACTTGTCCGAGAGAAGAATCCACTTTCCAATAATCGGGTGGAATATTTTTTATGATGGTAACGGTTTTAGATAAAGCAGCATTACCTACAACTCCTTCTCCTATAACAAATGATTTTTTTGAAGATGAACTTAGTGCTACTGAAGCAACCGTTACCAACTGCTCCGTTTTGGGGTCAACAAAATAAATTACGCCTGCAGGCACTTCCAGGTATTGTACCATGGCAGTAATGATACGATTTGCCAACTCTCCGGAACTGTCTACTACCTGTAAGCGGTTATTGATATAACTCATGCCCTCCAACACCCAGTTCTTTTCCTGGGCGAGAATACTCGCTTTCTCGGTTTGTTCAAGTGTGGCCTGTAATTTTAATCCCGCTTTATATCGACTTTTCAATGTTTGAATCACAGCATTGATCAATAGTAACACTACGATCATTAATACGCTGATTCCGATATATAAAATCAATTTGGTTCTTTCATTGTATGAGAGTACTACAGCTTCTCTTTTTGCCAATAAGCCCTCTTCTTCAATTTTTACTTTTTCGATTTGTTGGTAGATTTTATTCAATCTTCCTTCTTCTTCCAGAATGATTTTTTTAAACGATTCAGCAGACATATTAGGATAAATCACACCCTCTGTTCTCCAATATCGCAATAGATCTGTAGTGAGTGAGTCCAAGCTCATTACATTGGCAACTTGAGATGCATTGTCTTTTACAAAGTCTCTAAGATCCATGATCCGATTGGGAATAAAAGTGATCCCCTTTTCATAAGCATCCATATCCTTGGGATCATCTGTTACCCAATAAGCCCTTCTTCCACCTCTGATCTGCATAATGGAAAACCGAATATCTCTTACATAAGAAATCGCCTGATGGGTATGACGAACGCGATCTGCTTCTTTGGCTTGCTTTTCGAGAGAATCGATGGTTATAAAACCTACTAGAAATACGAGCAAAACTGCAATACCTAAACCGGAATACAGTCTGAGGGGCAGGGAACGAATCATTTGATATCGGCTTTTTAAATGACTTGTAAGATAGGTAAATAAATGATAATCAATGCCCCACAATAAGATAAGAAACCAGAGATTCGTTTGATGGGTTATGGCTTATGATCGTTGGACCATGGACTATTGACTATTGTCTATGGTCTATTACAAAAAGAGGCTGTATCAAAACTTTTGATACAGCCTCTTTAGATTAATATTCGAATGCTTTAGAAAGCAGGATCCGCCGGTGTATTCGGGTTACTGTCACGCTCACGGAAAGGATAAGGGAAGAAGTTTCTCTTTCTCTCAGCAGTTGGTCTACCGAAACGACGCATGTCTTCCAGCTTCATGCCAGACAGATATAGTTCGATACAACGATTGCGATAGATCTGTGTCAACAAATCATTGGCCGTTGCGGGTGCCACCGGTGCAAGGTCTGCACCAATACCCAATACATCATTGACAGCTCTCTTGGTTACCACTCTATTCAATTCAATATTACCATTCACCAGATCAGGTGTTGCCTGACGTGCATAACACTCAGCTTTGATCAACATGATCTCACCAGGGAAATACAGAGGAATAGCTGTTGTAGGTGTATTCCAGAATCCATTCAATCTGAAACGTGGATTGATGGTGGCATTGATAACGGTATAAAACGGAATACGCTTATCAGCCAGATCAGGTGCTATAGCTGCAGGTAAACCCAATGTAGAGTCAACAGGCTGGTACACGTTATTGGTAGACGTTACAAAGTTGAAGATCGGATTTGGGTTGGCCGCTTCAAAATTCATGGTTGAACGCTTTGTGAGGTCTACCGCATTCGCTGCTTGTAAAGCTGCTGCATAGTTACCCGCAAACAATGAATAACGCGCTTTCAATGCATTCAATGTATTCACGATGTCTACACCAACCGGAACATCTGCTGCAAAGGAAGCAGAAATCGCATTGGCACTGATCGTTGCCAGTGCTTTATCGATTGCTGCAATGGCTCTTGCAAAACCAACATTTCTGTCAGAGAATGTAGTGGTGGCTGTTCCAACGGTATCCGGTACTTTTTCCCAATAGCTAGACAATGCACCTATTGCAAGTGCCTTATAAATACTGGCATAACCGATCAATCCACTGGCATAACTTTTATCGGTCAATTTTGACGCGGCATTGATTACATTATTGGCATCAAAGATGACTTTATTGGCAGAACTCCATACATTACCCAATAAGGCATTGGTACCATCTACTGCTGCCCCACCGGTACTGAATTGAAATTCAGAAACGTTACCGGGATTCATTAAAATAGTTTCATTGGTGATGAGTCCGGTTGCATCAGACATACCATATGCAACATTTGAAGCATAGGTTCTTTGCAAACCTACCACAACACCAGCCAAACCTTTCGCCGAACTAAAAACCTGATCCGAAGTAGCGGCATTCGGATTATTGAAGTCTTTTTTGCAACCTGCAGTTGTGAGAAGCAGTGCTGCCAGACCTGTATATAATGATGTTTGAATACTCTTTTTCATACAAGTAATTTTTGAGGATTAAAATTTAGCCTGAATACCAAAACTGAAAGTTCTTGGAATAGGCACTGCACCAAAATCAATTCCACGCAGAATGGTACTTTGTCCACCCGCATTTACTTCAGGATCATATCCTTTGTAATTGTCCCAACTGATCAGGTTTCGTCCACTGAAATTGATACTCAGGTCACTGAATCCTTTTACTTTTCCGAAATTATAACTGAGTGATAATTCACGCAACTTGGTATAACTACCGTTATCAATTCTCCACTCTTCAATTGCATAAATACCATTGATATAACCACGTGGTAATTGTCCGCGATGCTCTTGCTCTGCTACTTTACCATTACCTACACCCTGACGAGTACGGAAGTCGGCATTGAATACATCTACACCCTGCACCGCATCAATCTGAACACGTAAGCTCAATCTCTTATAGGTAAATTCATTCACGAGACTGGTAGTATAATCAGGATTGGGATCACCGATCACTCTACGAAGTACAGCACCACTTGGCAATCCGGAGGTTCTTCCGGGTGTAAATACCAATGCACTATTTTGAACACCTCTTTCTGTTTGAGGAATACCACCTGCGTTTTTCACTTCACTTCCATCCGGATTACGTGCAAAGAAAGTTCCGTAGAAGACACCTACCGGCTGACCTTCAATGATAGCAACCGGTGCACCGGCATTTGTACTTAACAGTGTCAATGCTTGTCCGATACGAACTGCTTTATTTCTGTTACGGTTGAAAATACCGGTAATGTTCCAGTTGAAATCTTTTTTCGCAATTGGATTACCTGTCAATACAATCTCAAAACCTTTGTTTTCCAATGATCCAAAATTATCCAACAAGCTGCTGAAGCCGGATGTTGGAGCAATGAATCGATTGATCAACAGGTCCGTTACTTTCTTATTGTAAATGTTTACTGTTAACCCTACTCTGTTATTCAGGAAAGCAAGATCGAAACCTAGTTCAGTTTCTTGTTGTCTTTCAGGCTTTACATTTTCGTTCGCTAATGTACCGCTAGAGTTCAATGCTGTTCTTCCCAAATAAGAAGATGAACTGTAAGTGTTAAATCTAGAGTAAGCGCCGATACCTGTCAGGTTTCCGCTTTCACCATATGCCAAACGAACTTTGAACAAATCCCACCATTTAGAAACACCGGAATTGGCCCAAAAATCAGCCCCTGAGATCACATAGCTACCACTTGCTTTGTAATAAGTTTGGTTACGTTGATTTTTACCAAACACAGATGATCCATCCACACGTATCGCACCTGTTACAAAGAACTGGTTACGGTATTTGAAGTTTTGCTGAACATAAGCACCAGAGATAGACAGCTCACTTCTATCATCCACAGGATCCAATCTGGTGCTCGCACCATTTACAGTTTGTACAAAGGGAGCGAGACCTCTTCCTTGCAACAGAGAGAAATTATTTTTCTCGTACTGCTGAGAGAATCCGACCTGAGTCACTGAATTGATATTGTTCGTGATATTTCTTGAATAGGTAGCATTCAGATCATGGTTGATGGCAAAGAAATTATTATTCGCTGCACTTGAATAACCATTTTGTGTAGGATCCAATGCCGGACCACCTCCAAAGAATGCAGTACTCACATTATAAGCGAATGGAGGAATATAGGTGTTCCCATTCTGTGCATAGTTATCAATACCCATGGTATAATCAACGGTCAATCCAGTGATCGGACGTAGTTTCAATCCCAGATTCGCAATCAAACGATTCGTGGTTTGACGCTGCTTGATATCTTCAATCACAGACACCGGGTTGGCACGACCACGCTCACCTACTGCACGAACATTACCCAAAGCATCTCTGGTCCAGATATCATGGAAATTACCAATGATGGTAACAGAGTTCATGGGAGAGAAAAAAGAGTTACCATCCGGCTTTTCATTGGCTGTACTATTGATATAGTTCAAACCTAAATTGAAGCTTGCCCATTTATTCAATACCTGATCAATATTACTGCGGAAGCTATAACGTTGGAAATCTGTATTTCGTACGATACCTTGGTTATAGAAATAAGACCCTGAGAGATAATACTTGGTCTTATCGGTACCACCACTAATAGAAATATTATTATCGGTACCATTGGCATTGCGGAAAATATAATCCTGATAATCATAACGAGTTACAGGAGTAGTGGTAGTTACAGTAGAAAGGATATCTTGTGTAAATGCACCCAGACCATCGGTTGGACCACCAAACTTGGTTGGAGCCTGGTTCACATCTAACTTTTTACGCAGACTACTGGTTGTGAAGTTGGTAGAAAAGCTTACAGAAGGAGCACCGCTTTTTCCTTTTTTAGTAAAGATCTGAACCACACCGGCATTCGCACGGCTACCATAGATAGCAGCGGCGGCAGCGCCATTCAATACTTCAATTCTTTCAATATCATTCGGATTGATATCCACCAATCGGCTTTGACCAATGCTTCCTACAAAGTTTCCACCATCATAGTTACCGGAAGTGTTGGTTACACGATTGGTAGCATTGTTCACAATCACTCCATCAATGATGTATAAAGGTTCTGATGATGAAGAAATAGAACTGATACCACGCAAGCGAACTGAAATACCTCCTGCAGGGTCACCTGAGTTTTGAGAGATTTGCGCACCGGCAGTTTTACCTTGTAATGCCGCCAGCACATTTCCTGTAGCGCCTTTGTTCAAATCTTCTGCACTTACAGAACTGATATAGCTACCCAACTGACGACGGGTAGTACCCTGTGAGTTACCAGTAACAATCACTTCATCTAATTTGGAAACATCTTCTGCTAATTCAGCATTCAGCGTATAACTATTGTTACCTGCTGTTACAGTGAATGAAGCTTGTTGTGTTTTGTAGCCCGTACCGGAAAAGACCAGTGTATAGCTACCGGGTTTTAAAGAAGCAGAGAAACTAAAAGTACCACTGTTATCGGTAGCGGCACCTACATTGTTTTCCCTGATGAATACGGAAGCAGCTTCTACAGCAGCTCCCCCTTTTGCAGTTACTTTTCCGGATACGCGAACTTGCGCAATACCCGCAGCCGTGATCAAACTTGTCAACAGCAGCAAGAAAGCTGTTTTCAGTAAGACCGGCTTCAAGAGCGGTTTCATTTTCATATTTCAGCGTTTATAGATAATTACAAAATAGTAATGCCTTCTTTCTTATAAGGTTCAAATACAGGATTCGACGGATCGAGTTCTGTGATAATCGTATCGATTTCATCCAGTCCACATATCGTCAATCGCTGATGTGTATTTAGCTTTTCGGAAATAGATAGTATCACTGTTTTCTCAGCAGCCTGTATCATTGCTTTTTTCACTTGTATCACTTCCCAATCATTGTCTGTAATACCCGTTTCATCAATAGCATTGATACCCATGATACAGAGGTCGGCTTTAATGCCTGCAATTTTAGAAATGGCTTCACCTCCTACAGCGATCTGTGAACTTTTAGAAATTTTATCCCCTAAAAAAATCACTTCGATATTCGGATGTTGTGCATACTCATGTGCTGCCGGAATACTACCGGTGAAAAATGTCGCATTCAAATCAGAAGGTAATAAACGCGCCATTTCAATAACAGTGGTTCCTCCTGTTGTAAGAATGAACATATTATTCCTAATCAATGAAACCGCTTTACTGGCAATCACTCTTTTACTGTCTGCCTTGTAGACATCTGATTTTAAAAAGGAACTGTGAAAAGACTTAGATAAAGCACCGCCATGCACTTTGATGATTTTATCCATATCCGCAAGCTCATTCAAGTCGCGACGAATCGTATCTTCAGATACATTGATTTCATTGCTGAGGTCAGAGGATAGGATACGATTATGTAAGTCTATTTGGCGTAAAATATAGGCCTGTCTTTCAGTTTTCAGCATAGCAGCAATAAATAAGTTACCTTAAAATTAATGCGGGAAATTGCGTATTTCCAAATATTTTTTGCAAGAAATTGCACAATGATGCGTTTTTAAGTCTAATTTAAAGTCATGAATCCGAATATTTCAGCACTACATACCATTGCTAATAAGCCTGAGAGAGTCATTATTGGCTTAATGAGCGGCACTTCAGTAGATGGATTGGATGTGGCTTTATGCCGCATATCCGGACAAGGAACCCAAACAAACGTGCAATTACTGGCATTTGAGACGGTGGTGTATGAAAAAAAGTTCAAAGACCATATCAAGTCTGTGTTTTCAAAACGAAATGTTGATCTGGAAAAAGTTTGTTTGCTGAATGCATGGGTAGGAACAGAACATGCTTCTATTATTTTGAGTTGTCTGAAACAATGGAACATAGATCCTGCTTCTGTGGATTTGATCGCCAGTCACGGACAAACCATTTATCATGCTCCAAAATTGTTACACCCGAATGATGAATTTGACAACGCCACTTTACAGATTGGCGATGGAGATCATATTGCCGTGAAGACGGGCATCATTACGCTTAGTGACTTCAGACAAAAACATGTTGCTGCAGGTGGTGAAGGTGCCCCATTAGCGGTGTATGGAGACTATTTGATTTTTAGCAGTCGCAAAGAAAATCGCATCATGTTAAACATTGGAGGTATTGCTAATTTTACTTATCTCCCTTCCGGATTAGATGTAGCAGAAGTCTTCAGTACCGATGTAGGTACAGGAAACACATTGATGGATGCTTATGTGCAAGCGCATTTTTCCGGAAAATATTTTGATGAAAATGCCACTATTGCAAGACAAGGAAAAATACATGAAGCTTTATTACAAGCTTTGAAAGACAATGATTTTTTCACCAATGATTTTCCCAAAACCATTGGACCGGAATTGTTCAATTTGGATTATCTCAATGCAGCCATGCAAAAAGCTGATAGCAGTAATCTTTCACACGGAGATATCATGGCAACACTCAATCGATTCTCTGCAGATATGATTGTAGATGCATTACACAGATGTATGACCCATAGAACAGATTTTGTAGTTTATACCAGCGGTGGCGGTATGCATAATCCTTTACTCATGGAACATATTCATGAGCAATTACCCGGTATTACATTCAGAGATACCGCAGAACTAGAGGTAAATCCTGATGCTAAAGAAGCCGTGCTGTTTGCCATTCTCGCCAATGAAGCAGTTGCTGGTGGACAAGTAGCGCTTGGTGCCGGGAGAAATGGAATTCCTGCAGTTAGTATGGGTAAGATCAGTTTTCCGGCTTAGCAGATGAATTATTGAATTTATTTTTTTCGACAATAGCAACTAATCGAATGGTATTATTTGCCATCCAACATGCTAAAGAACGCTTTATCCTATTTCACATGATTGGAATTTCTGGTCTAACTACTTTCACGAAAATGAAAAGTATGAAAGCGATCTTTATAGTATGCCTGCTTTTAACAGGTACCATTGTTACTGCGCAAACAAATAATACCATTGAAAAAAAGAAGTTTCATTTTGGTGCGGAACAAGATACCAGTGCCGGTTATGCTCAAGCAGTGAAAATAGATAATGTGATCTATGTTTCAGGAACGGTTGCGCGTGATATTACACCAGCATCTATTAAAAGATTATACCAAACCATTGAAAGAAGTTTAGCCGCTTTTGGCGCTACGCTACAAAACGTGGTAAAAGAAAATCTATACACCACTGACATTGAAGCAATGAAAACCCACAATGAAGCCAGAAAAGAAATGTATAAAGGAGATTATCCCGCGGCTACATGGGTACAGATTAGTCGACTATATATGCCCGATGCCAGACTAGAAATTGAAGTCATCGCACATCTCCCCAAAAAATAAAAAATTAACGGCGACTAGCGATCAATAAATTCAGGTCGGTGAACTTCAGATCAAATTTTTGACTGATATAAAAATCGGTTAGTGCTCCTTTGAACATATAGATTCCTTCTCGAAGATTGAAATTATGCCAAACCATTTCTTCCAGTCCACCTTCATCACTCACTTCCAAAATCAAAGGCATGAGTACATTACTGATGGCCTGACTCGCTGTTCTGGCAAAACCACTGGGAATATTGGGTACGCAATAATGAATGACATCATGCTTAACAAATGTAGGATGCTGGTGACTGGTTAATTCACTGGTCTCGAAACATCCGCCGCGATCAATCGCTACATCAATGATAATACTTCCGGGACGCATAGCTGCTACCATTTCTTCTGTTACCACTACCGGCGCTCTTCCGAATTCATTACTCAATGCACCTACCGCTACTTCACATGTTTTTAATTGTTTTGAAAGTATACGTGGTTCTAATACACTGGTCCAGATTCTTTGTCCCAGATTATTCTGCAATTGCTTCAAGCGATACACATTGTTATCAAACACTTTTACAGAAGCACCCAATGCCAAGGCATTTCTAGTTGCGAATTCACCCACAATACCGGCACCCACAATCACTACTTTGGTGGGAGGAATACCACTGATACCCCCTAATAAAACACCTTTGCCCTTATTAAAACTACTAAGGTATTGTCCGGCAATCAGCATCACCGCACTACCTGCAATCTCACTCATACTTCTTACGATCGGATAAGTACCACTAGCATCTTTGAAATTTTCAAAACTCAATGCCGTGATCTTCTTTTCCATCATCTTTTCAATGTATTCTTTTCTTAGTGCAGAAAGATGTATAGGAGAAATAATGGTCTGATTCATCTGTAATAAAGGCATATCCTCGGCTACAGGGGGAGCACTTTTAACAAGTATGGGACATTTAAAAATTTCAGCTCGATCATATACAATGGTAGCTCCCATTTCAGAATAATCTCGATCGGAATAATGGCTGCCCTCTCCTGCTCCATGTTCTACTACCACTTGATGGCCATTTGAAATCAATACCCCAACTGCATCCGGCGTCAGTGCAATTCTGTTTTCCTGAAAAGCGATCTCTTTTGGAATACCAATATGCAATTTTGCACCCTGAGGTTTAATATCAAGGGTCTCTTCCAATGTTTCATACGCAAATGAAGTGCTGATAGAAGGTTTACTGGTAGCCATGTGGGGTTATAAGTTGGATGGAAAATGGATCTTATTGTTTACTGTGACCGATAAAGTTCAATTATTAAAGTTAGGACATTCCATGCAGAATCAAACAGCTGTTGCATCCGTGTATAAACGTCGGGTAGAAGGATCCAGTATTTCCAAGTATATATGAAAGGTATCATCAGGTAAAAGTCCGGATGCTTTTTCCGGCCATTCTATCAAACAATAGTCACCACTATTCAACTGATCTTCTATTCCAGCTTCAATCGCTTCTTCTTCATCTTTCAAACGGTACCAATCCATATGTAATACAACACCCACTTCTTTACTCTGGTATTGATTAACGATGGCAAAAGTGGGACTACCCACCGCATCTGCTACACCCAGGTATTCACAAAGTGCATGAATGAAAGTTGTCTTTCCGGTACCCATCTCAGCATGAAAAGCCCATACCTTATGTTTCTTACCAGACGCCCAAAGCGCTTTAGCAACCTCCTTAATCTGCGCCAATCCAAAAATTGCATCCATGGGGCAAAGGTAACGAGAAGAGGGGTGAAAGGAAATTTGAAATACCTAATCAATCACCTCTTTTGACTTTTCACCTTTCACTTTTCACCTTTCTTGCAACCATGATGTAGAAATATTCTTCTCAAATCGAAAGAGCGTGCTTCTGCTATTTGGTAAATTTGTGATTCATTAACCTCAACCCCACAATATTGATTATGGAAAAAGTGAATTGGAAAGTGGAAGGCATGACCTGCACCAATTGTGCACTTACAGTAAATAAATACCTGCAATCGCAGGGTATGCAAAACGTAAAAGTGAATTTTATAGGTGGTGATGTAAGTTTTGAATTACCTGAAAACAGCTCTCCAAAGGCAATAGCCAAGGGCATTAACGGTCTTGGATATACGGTGAAAAATGATGAACCTACAAAAAAATCAAAGCGATTATTCTCCAATCATTTGCAACGCTTCTGGTTCTGCTTTGTATTTACAGGTCCATTGATGCTACACATGATTCCCGGTGTACATATTCATTTCCTGATGAACCCTTATGTACAACTTGGCCTCACCATTCCTGTTTTTATAGTTGGAATGGATTTCTTTGGTAGAAGTGCCATTAGAAGTCTACTCAAGGGTATCCCCAATATGAATGTTTTGATTGCCCTGGGTGCTGTTGCTGCTTTTGGTTATAGTTTATATGGTACATTGATTGGTAGAGCAGAAGAATTTTTATTCTATGAAACAGCAGCTACCATTATTACACTGGTATTTCTGGGTAACTGGATGGAAGATCGCTCGGTGGAAACCACACAAGCAGCCCTGAAAAAACTAGCAGTCAAGCAAAAATCAATGGCGAATATGATCGCCTATGATGACCAGCATCAGGAACATGTTTTTCCGGTGGAAAGTACAAGTCTCAAAGTTGGTGATCTATTGTTGATCAAGAGTGGAGAACAGGTACCCATGGACTGCAAAATTTTATGGGGAGAAGCACAAATCAATGAAGCGATCATATCAGGTGAAAGTGTTCCTGTTTTCAAAAAAATGAATGACCACCTGATCGGAGGAAGTATACTCGAAAGCGGCACCATCAAAGCGTATGTCACTGCAGTTGGAGAAGACACGGTACTTTCCAATATTCTTCGACTGGTAAGAGATGCACAATCTGAAAAACCCCCTGTGCAACAATTGGCTGATAAGATCAGCGCCATCTTTGTTCCAACAGTGGTGAGTATTGCTGTTATTACAGTACTGATCAATTATTTCGCTACCGATATCGGATTTGGTGCCAGTTTATTAAGAGGTATTGCTGTTCTTGTCATTTCTTGCCCCTGTGCCATGGGATTGGCGACTCCGGCAGCTATTGCCGTTGGACTCGGAAGAGCAGCTCGTAATGGTATCTTATTTAAGAATGCAAAAAGTTTGGAGATTTTTAAAAGTATTAAACAAGTAGTTTTCGATAAAACGGGCACGCTGACTACAGGACATTTTGATATAGTAGGTGCATCAGTGGGTCAATGGTCAATTGTGAATGGTCAATGGGAGAAAACATCTAATGAAGTGAATGCTTCTAACAACATAATCACTCCTGAGGAATTCAAAAGAATTGCCTATTCTCTTGAAAAATATTCCAATCATCCGATCGCCAGTGCTATCAGCAAAAACTGGAAGAGCAAAGAAGATATCCGATGGGCAAAAATTGAAGAAGTGAAAGGGTTGGGCATGCAAGCGACTGATAAAGATGGAAACACTTATGTAGCTGGTTCATTCAAAGCTGCTGCTGCACTTACAAACGATCACTCTCATAATGTTTATATCATTCGAAACAATGAATTATTGGGATGGATTGATGTTGCTGATGAAATAAGAGCTGAAGCTAAAGAGGTGATCAATTCTCTTAAAAAAAGAGGTATCAAAACCATATTGCTGAGTGGCGATAAAAAAGAAAAATGTGAACAGGTCGGAAAAATTTGGGGTATTGATTTGATCATAGGAGAGCAAACGCCTGAGCATAAGCTTGAGAAAATTGCTCAATTCAATCAGGAAGTACCTACAGCCATGGTGGGTGACGGCATTAACGATGCCCCTGCATTGGCAAAAGCAACTGTTGGTATTTCATTAAGCGACTCTACACAAGTGGCCATGCAAAGTGCGCAAGTGGTATTGATGAATCATGGATTGAAGAATTTACCACTAGCACTTGGACTGGGTAAACACACCTATATCACTATTAAAGAGAACCTTTTCTGGGCATTTGCTTACAACATAGTGGCCATACCCGTTGCTGCGCTTGGTTATCTTAATCCAACATTCGGTGCTTTGGTGATGGGATTAAGTGATGTTGTACTTGCTGTAAATTCGGTTCGTTTGAATTTTAAGAAAGTCGCTTAGATACTTTTTTAACCACAGAGTTGCACGGAGTTTGGCACGGAGTTACACGGAGTGTCTAGGTTAAACTCTGCAAAACTCTGTGCCAAACTCAGTGCAACTCTGTGGTTAAATAAAATGAAATATTTATTCTCTAAAATTTCATTTTTAAAATACCTTCCCGTCAAATTCATAATAAGCTTTCACACGAATGCAAAGTCCCCTCTCCATCCTTCAACACTACTGGAAGCATGATCAATTCCGACCGATGCAGGAAGATATCATTCGATCAGTATTAGAAGGAAAAGACACACTGGCTTTATTACCAACCGGCGGAGGGAAATCCATTTGCTTTCAAGTACCTGCTTTATTGATGGACGGACTTTGTTTGGTGATTAGTCCGTTGATTGCTTTGATGCAGGATCAGGTATCTCACTTAACTGAAAAAGGTATTCCGGCGGCATCACTTAATAGTGGCATGACTTATAATGAAGTAAAATCTACCTTACAAAAAGCATCTCGTGGTGATTTCAAGTTTCTTTATGTATCTCCGGAGAGAATAGAATCTGCTTTATTCAAAGAATATCTATCCGTTTTAGATATTAGCCTAATCGCCGTTGATGAAGCGCATTGCATCTCACAATGGGGGTATGATTTCAGACCTCCTTATTTACGGATTGCTGCATTACGAGAGGAGTTAGAAAATGTTAGCATTATCGCACTAACTGCTTCAGCTACAGAAAAAGTAAAAGACGATATCATTCAAAAACTAGTATTAGAAAATGTAGCAGTCTTTCGCCAATCATTTGAGCGAGCTGCACTTTCTTACAGTTGTTTTGAAACAGAAAGTAAGATCAATAGACTCATACAGATACTACATGGAGTTCCGGGAAGTAGTATTGTTTATACCAATAGCAGAAGATTAACCAAAGAAGTCTGTCAGCTATTACAACTACAAGGTATTACTGCTGATTTTTATCATGCCGGATTAACACAGGAAGAAAGAGAAAGAAAACAAAAAGCATGGATTCAGGATCAGATTCGGGTAATGGTTTGCACCAATGCTTTTGGAATGGGAATTGACAAACCTTCCGTTCGTTCAGTGATCCATTACAATGTACCCGATTGTTTGGAAAATTATTACCAGGAAGCCGGTCGCGCCGGAAGAGATGGTAAAAAAGCTTTCGCAGTTTTATTGTATCATCCAAATGATGTATTACAGTTACAGGAATTGCCGGATAAAAAATTCCCGCCAGTCTCTACTATTCAAGCTATCTACCAGTCTCTTGCAGATTTTTTTCAATTACCGGTTGGTTCCGGTGAAGGGGCTTATTTTGATTTTGACCTGAGACAGTTCACTGAGAATTTTAAACTTGATACTACCACAGTCATCAATACTTTAAAAGTATTGGAACAGGAAGGACATATCAGTTTTGCAGAAAGTATTTTTCTTCCATCTCAGGTCATGTTCACAACCGATAAAGAAGCATTGTATGCATTTGAAACTGCGCAACCATCATTAGAAACACTGATCAAAATATTGTTACGTACTTATGAAGGTATTTTTGACAATCGCGTTTCCATATTCGAATCTTCGCTTGCTAAAGTAATGAGAACTGAAGCTGCCAAAATTCAACAACAGTTAAAGGAATTGGCTGCTTATGGGATCATTGAATACTTGCCGAAAAAAGAATCCCCGCAAATACATTACTTATTGAATCGCGCACCTGCCAAATATTTACATATTGATCATGATGCCTATCTCTCAAGGAAAAAAAACTACACCAATCGTATACAAGATATGATTCGTTACCTGGGTGATACAGATAGCTGCAGAAGCCAGTTGATCGGTAATTATTTCGGCGATACAAATTTATCTGTCTGTGGCATTTGCGATCGCTGTCTGATCAAAAAGAAAAAAGAACTCAGTCATCAGGATTTTACTGTAATCGAAAAGCACATTAAAAATAAGCTCACTAATACAACTCAACCCATTGATCAATTATTGGTACAGCTATCTACTTTCTCCAAAGAAAAAATCTGGACTGTTTTAGACTTTCTGCAAACAGAAGGTGAGTTGATGATCAGTGAAGATGGACAAGTATCGCTTTTGAAACACTAATTATCTTCTTCGCGTAGACCTAGATCTTCCACCCAATCCCAATGCACCTAATAAACTTCTGGTGATCACACTCGCAGCCGTTCTCCCCACTTGACGAACAACAGGATTATCAAAAAAGCTTTCTTCTTTTTTGGGTCTTCCACTCTGTTTAGGTTCTTCGGAGGCTTCTATTTGTTTTGACTTCTCCGCTGCTTCTTCCAGTTTAGCCGTTAATATTTCATAAGCACTTTCACTATCGATCTCTTTACTGTATTTAGCTGCGAGTTTACTGGAATTCACCAACTGTTCAATTTCTGCATCCGTTAATATATCCATTCTACTTCTGGGGGCACATAACATGGTATGCACCAATGGAGTGGGAATTCCTTTTTCATTCAACAACGTTACGAATGCTTCGCCGATACCTAATTGTGTCAACAACTCATCCGTTTTATAAAATTCAGTTTCCGGAAAATTTTCTGCTGCCTGTTTGATTGTTTTTCTGTCTGCAGCCGTAAACGCACGTAATGCGTGCTGAATCTTTAAACCCAATTGACTCAAGATAGCAGCCGGTATATCTTGCGGGTTCTGGGTGCAAAAGAAAATACCAATGCCTTTTGATCGTATGAGTTTGATCACTGTTTCAATCTGCTGTAACAAAGCTTCCGAAGCTTCATTAAACACCAAATGGGCTTCATCGATGAATAATACCAACTTGGGTTTATCCATATCCCCTTCCTCAGGGCAGCTGGCATAGAGTTCTGCTAATAGTTGTAACATGAAAGTAGAGAATAGTTTAGGTCTGTCTTGCATATCGGTTACCCGCAAAACATGGATCATTCCTCTGCCATCATCACTGATGCGCATCAAGTCATCTACTTCAAAACTTTTTTCGCCAAAGAAAACATCTGCTCCTTGCTGCTGTAGTTCTATCACTTTACGAAGAATGGTTCCGGTAGAACTGGTAGATATTTTACCATATTCTTTTTCAATCTCCGCTTTCCCTTCATTGCCGATGTATTGTAAGACTTTGATAAAATCTTTGAGATTCAATAAAGGCATTTGATGATCATCACAATACTTGAAGATGACAGCTACCAGACCTCCTTGTGTATCATTCAATCCTAGTATTTTACTCAATAAAACCGGACCAAATTCACTCACAGTTGCACGCAAACGAACGCCGGGTTGATTACTTAGTGTAAGTAGCTCAACCGGAAAAGCTGTAGGTGAAAATTCAACGCCTAATTTCTTACTGCGTTCTATCAATTTTTCATTAGCAGTTCCTGCCGCAGCAATACCACTGAGATCTCCTTTGATATCCATTAATACAACAGGTACACTGTTATCACTCAAGTATTCACTGATCAGTTGTAGTGTTTTTGTTTTACCGGTACCTGTGGCACCGGCAATCAGACCATGACGGTTCAATGTTTTCAATGGCAAGGAGATGGAAGCACCTTCTACCACTTCACCGTCCAACATCCCCATCCCTATTTTCACATGTTCGCCTTTAAACGCATAACCCGTTGTAACTGATTGTAAAAAAGCCTGTTTGTCTGCCATGATTGCTGATTTATTACCCAATTTAAAATAAATGAACCAAGCTAAGACAATAATTTTTTTTGTTATATTTTATTGTTTTTCGATAAATAATCATTATTTAGCGTTCAAATTCAGCTTATGCGTTTTATGAACTGGCTATTTATCGGCATTCGAATCATCATCCTTTGTCTTGGGCTATTTTCAGTAGCCCTTATTATCTGGCCGAATATATGGCAGCCATCATTTGAAGCGATTGAAAATGGGACTGTTACTTCTATGGATTATGAACCTGACGCGTATGAAAAGCAGTTGATGTCTATTGATAACAATCTACCGCATCATCGCTATCAGAAGATATCGGATAGTATCAAATACATTCAAAATCTAGAGAAATTTTCGAATCATCTTTCCTTTAGCGGCTGGGGATTCGGTTCCATGGGATTCTATAAAAGGGATAGAAAAGGCATGCTCATTTTCGATAGTACTTATCATCATTATACCAATCAATACATTCCTGACAGCACTTATTTTATTAGTCTGCCTGGATATTATTTGAAAATGGATCATAGTACTTTCAGAAAAAACGACACTACTTTTTTGAAGTATCCCGTCATAACAAAACGAGACACGATCAACCATACCATTTCGGGACGCTATGAAATAAAACCATTACGAGTGGATGTGCGAGATCTTCCTGATAAAATCATTAATCCGTATGAGGAAAAAAGAGAGTTATTTATTCGGGTGAGTAAAAGTCAATATACTTGGTATTTAATCATGATGCTCCCTATTGCGTTGCTCCTGCTATTACTCTTTTTATGGGGTGTGATACTGCAAATCATTCGTGTTATTGAAGATATTGCCAATCAAGAAGCATTTAGAAAAAAAACGTACCGAAGACTGTATATTATCGCAGCTAGTCTATGGGGTATTGTTTTGATAGGACTAATTATGAAATATCTAGTGAACTTAAAATTTACCGATTACATTGATCAAGCATTCTATTTAAGTTTCGCAGATTTCTTTTCCACTAATATCATCTACATTATTAGCGGGTTTATTGCTTTTTGTCTCGCACATGCATTCAGAAAAGGATACCAATTACAACAAGAACAAAACTTAACCATCTGATATGTTCAAGAAATACCAACCACTAAAAGAGCAGGTCATGTATACACGAATAAAACTTGCAGCCTGGACAATGATTATTTTATGCACTGTTTTTGCAAGCATCACTTTATTGGAAGGTTTTGAAGTAACGATTCCAGTACAACCTGTTTTTAATTCTACATATTTCGATAAAAGTTTTATCAATTATCCTGCTGGTGATATTAAAATTACAGGAGACTTCCGAATCACGAATCCGTCATTTACTCAGCGCCTATTATTACCCGCTACACACTGGGAGTTTGATGTTTTTAACTGCATATTTTTAATCATACTTTCTCTTTTCATACTAAAAGTTTTACCACATACACATAGTCAATCTCTATTAAAAACAGATATCAGTAACTGGATAAAATATGTAGGTTGGACTATTATGGGATTTTGGTTAATTGATGTATTCAGAATCTTTTTTTATGCAATGCCTCAAGTCAAAGAATTCACAAACGAGCAATTCATTTTTAGAAGAACGGGATATTTGATATTCCCTTTACAATTCTGGCTAGGCATCGGCATACTTTGGGTAAGTAGATTATACAAAAATGCATTTCGTTTGAAGCAAGAACAAGAACTTACTATTTAATATATAAATCAATTCATCATGAAACGATATAAAATCATTGCATGGATCATGTTAGTGTTATCGGTGATTCATATTATAACAGTTGTTGCCGGTATTGAAATCTTGAATGATAAACTGTTTAGTCTTAAAGTAGCCCCTAATCCAGAAAGCACTTTGAGTAAAGAACCTATAAAAAAATTTGAGGGATCGGTACTTTACTTTAAAGGAGATTTCATTATCAACGATCTTCCCTGGTGGAAAAGAGCGCTTTTATCGAATGATACCACAGATGCGATAGCCATAAGCTTATTGGCTGTCTTGGTCTTACGAATAATTCAAACTTTACAGCGATCGAATACCTATCATAAAAAAATCGGTAATTATATTTCTCTCGGGGGAGCCATATTTCTGTTCTCTACGATTTGTGATATTTTACAGCGATATTATTTAAAGGATGAGGTGCTAACAAGAACCAATGGTGAGTTTATACTGCTGAGAAATGAAGCTGCCATATTACCGGATACCATTGTAGGTGTTATTCTTTTGGTATTTAGTGCCGTTTACACCGAAGCCTACAAATTAAAAACCGAACAAGACCTTACCATCTGATGCCCATTGTTGTAAACCTAGATATCATGCTTGCCAGACGAAAGATGAGTCTGACCGAACTCAGTGAGCGCGTAGGCATCACCATTGCCAACATGAGCATCCTAAAAAGCGGCAGAGCCAAAGCCATCCGCTTCTCCACCCTGGAAGAAATATGCCGCATCCTAGATTGTCAACCGGGAGATATTTTGGAGTATATGGATGAAGAGGGGTATAGGAAATTGTTTGAAAGATGAAGTTAATAGCCTATGGTTCATGGCGTATAGTAGGGAAATGATATAACATCTGTACTTCTATATGCTATGAACAATAAGCTATTCGCTCCCTCACAGCTCCTCCTCCCGCTCCAACATCAAAATCGCACTTTGGGGTACGATGAAGTATTTCTCATTTTCGTACATCACTTCTGTGGCGCCACTGAGTAAGAATATAGCGAGGTCTCCTTCTTTGGCTTGTAAGGGCACATATTTTACCTGTTCATCTTCTGTCTTCCAAGGCTCATCATCAACAGGCATGGGAATAGCATAACCCGGACCTGTTTTGATGATATACCCTTGCTGTACTTTTTCCCTTTCCTGAACACCGGGTGGCAGGTATAGTCCACTGGCTGTTTGCTCATCCGGTTTTGACGGACGTACCAATACACGATCACCAATCACAATCAGTTTTTTCCACTTATTATCAGATGTCAAAAGCATACACGATGATTTTATCCGGTTATAATGCCGCAAAAATAAATCAGAAATGAACAATCTGATTGTGAACTATTTTTACAGTATGAAAAGAACAGCCGGATGTATTGTTTTGTTGGTGGGGGGTATCGCCGCAATTTCTGCTTTCATGGCTCCGGCTCCTGTCACAACAAAAGCTGCGCTTGGCAAAAAACTATTTAACGATAAGATACTCTCCAAAGACAATACGATTAGTTGTGCCAGCTGCCATTTACCTGAATATGGCTTTTCAGACACTGTAGCTTTTAGTAAAGGTATTGAGGGACGAGCTACTACCAGAAATACGCCTTCGGTACTTAACATGAAAAACCGCCCCTATTTTTTTTGGGATGGAAGAGCTGCATCATTGGAACAACAGGCATTGATGCCTATTGCTCATCCTGATGAAATGGGACTGCCTATTCAAGAAGCAGTTGCCAGATTGAATGCCAGTAGTGAATACCGAAAACTATTCTTGCGAATTTTTAAAGCCTTACCAAATAGCAAAAATCTCGGTGCTGCATTCGCTGCCTTTGAACGTACACTGGAAACTGATAGTAGCCGATTCGATGCGTATATGGATGACCTGATTGCATTTACGGAATCAGAAGAAAGAGGAAGAAAATTATTCATTAGTGATAAAACCAAATGCTTTGATTGTCATCGTGGACCCGATTTTACGGATGACCAGTTTAAGAATATCGGACTATTTGATGGTTATGCGCTGAATGATTCAGGGCGTTACCTGATTACTCGCAAAAAAGAAGACCTGGGAAAATTTAAAACTCCGGGCTTGAGAAATATAGCCCTCACTGCTCCTTATATGCACAATGGTATGTTTCAGACTTTAGAAGAAGTGGTAGAATATTACAATAACCCCGGAGCTTTTGTATTGAGTCCTATCAATATCGACAGTACACTTGCTGAGCCTTTAAGTCTGAGCAGACAAGAAAAAGCTGATCTGGTTGCTTTTTTGAAAACCTTAACAGATAAGCGTTTCCAAAAACAGCGATAAGTTCGTCTAATAGTAAATAAGCTGCATCTTATCCTTCTTTTTAACAAAAGATTGCACACAGTAGGATTCATGCACTTGTTGAATTATCTTTATTTCACACAAATTTTACAATTATGGAAGACAAGAAAAAGTACAAGATCCTTTTGTGCGAAGATGATACGAACCTTGGAATGGTATTAAAGAACTATCTCGAAATCAATGATTATGATGTTACGCTGGAAAGAGATGGCCGTTTAGGTTTGGCTGCTTTTCAGCGTGAAAAATATGATATCTGTTTGCTGGATGTAATGATGCCCAATATGGATGGCTTTACACTGGCAGAAGAAATCCGCGATGTAGATCCAGATATTCCCTTATTCTTCCTGAGTGCCAAAACCATGAAAGAAGATTTGATCCAAGGATATAAATTGGGGGCCGATGACTATATCACCAAACCCTTTGATAGCGAAGTGCTATTACTCAAGATCAAAGCCATCCTGAAAAGAAATGAGGAAGAGAATAAGGGTAATGATAATATAGAATTTGATCTCGGTAAATACCATTTCAATCCCAAACTCCGCGAACTCAAAAATGGTGATAGTACACAAACACTATCCCCCAAAGAGAATGAGTTATTGAAAATGCTGGCAGAACATAAAAATGATCTTTTGCCTCGTGAACGCGCACTCAAAAAAATCTGGGGTAGCGATACCTATTTCAACGGAAGAAGCATGGATGTTTACATTGCTAAGCTTCGTAAATACTTGAAAGAAGATGCAGATATTGAGATTGTGAATATACACGGTAATGGTTTTAGATTGGTAGCACCATAATCGCTCCCAACTATATTCCATAAAAAAGCCATCCACCTTAGGCGGATGGTTTTTTTATGTGCTGTATATCGTCTTTTTACTTTGTACCTTTCAGGTATGAAAATCACTTTTTTTTCATCACAGCCCTATGATCGTAGCTTCTTCGAAAAATTCAATGATTCTACGGGTTTTGAACTACAGTTTTTAGATGTAGCCCTCAACGAGCAAACTGCTATCATGGCAAAAAATGCAACAGCAGTTTGCGTATTTGTGAATGATCAAGTAACAACTGCTGTGATCCAACAATTGGCTGGATTAGGTGTGAAAGTCATTGCCCTTCGTTGTGCAGGTTTCAATAATGTAAATCTCGTTAGTGCACGTGAAAATGGTATCCGGGTTTGTCGCGTACCGGCATACTCTCCGGAAGCAGTGGCCGAACATGCTGTTGCCATGATCCTCACACTCAACCGCAAAACACATAAAGCGTATAATCGGGTCAGAGAACAGAATTTTTCATTGAATGGATTATTGGGTTTTAATCTGCACGGAAAAACCATTGGAGTAGTTGGCACCGGTAATATCGGACAGGCATTTTGTAGAATCATGCTTGGGTTTGGTTGTCGGGTAAAAGCTTTTGATCTTATCGCAAATAAGGAAATGGAATCCATAGGGGTTACTTATCATCCTTTGATGGAAGTATTGAACTCGGATATTATCTCCCTTCATTGTCCACTAAACGAACAAACCCGACATTTGATACAAGATGAAACCCTTACCTATATAAAACCGGGCGCTATGCTGATCAATACCGGAAGGGGTGGTTTGATCGATACAAAATCGGTCATCGGGGCTTTAAAAAAAGGGCAAATTGGGGCTTTGGGTATCGATGTATATGAGCAGGAAGAAAAGCTGTTTTTCAGAGACTTATCCGCCAATATTATTCAAGATGATGATATCCAGCGACTCATGAGTTTTCCGAATGTATTGATCACCGCTCACCAGGCCTTTTTCACCGATGAAGCCTTATCACAAATTGCCATTACTACGTTAAATAATGTACTCCAATTAGTAAAAAATAGTAATTTGAAGGATCAGGCTGCGTTATTGGCTTAATTTTAGTCTATAATAGTATACCAAAGAAGAGGAATTATGAAGAAGCTCACAATACAATGGATCTTAACTATTTGTACGGTATTATTTATCCTATCGTGTCAAAAAGAACTCAGCATAGAAGGTGAAGGATTAAAGGGTACAGCACAAGGTTCTCTTACAGATAGTTCGGGTAATTGTAAAGATGCGGATGTGCGTGGTGAATATGTGATTGATCAGCCGCTAGGTGATAGCAATTATATCATTATCAAAGTAAACTTTACCCTGCAGGGTAAGTATAAAATTTATAGTGACACAGTAAATGGTATGTGGTTTATTGATTCCGGCTTTGCCCTCACTACCGGACCCGCCACTGTTAAATTAAAAGGAAACGGTAAACCCATCCTTCCTAACCGAGCAGATTTTGTACTGACTTTTAATAATAGTTTCTGTGCATTCTCTGTAATCACTAGTACTACAGGTGGTAGCGGTGGTGGAACCAGTAATGATTATTTTCCTACCACACTCAATTCTAACTGGACTTATGAATACATCCCAAAGTTGGGAACACTCGATACCTTCAGGGTGGTAGCGACGAATCAAACCATTTTTGCTGACAATAAAGTGTTCAGACAATACAGCACTGATCCTTTGGGAGAAGCTTACTATTTCAGTAAGGACAATGCAGGTAATTATTATGCGTACAGTACCGTAGACTTTGATTACCTCTTTATTTTCGACTCTATCCCCTCTACCTTTATCTCCTATCCATTCTTAAAAGATAATGTGGCACAAGGAACTACTTGGGAAAGTCCGGAATATGGTAAAGTAAAAATTGGTAATGATGTGGGCATCAGCAAAGCGGTCTTTACCATCGTAGGTAAAGGTGTTTCACATTCAGTATTAGGAACTGTGTACAATGATGTGATCAATGTGAAAAGAAGTATCCAATTTAAAAAAGATGGCACCACTACCTTCACAACCGTAATAGAAGGCAATACTTATTATGCAAAAGGTGTTGGTATGATCGATCAGATTATTCCTACCTCTTCTACTACCAGTCAAGCAGTTAGTTTAACCAGGAAACAAATATTCTAATACTTACTATAAAATAAAAATGCCGCTGAAAACAGCGGCATTTTTATTTTATAGCGATGATCAAAATATCTGTGTCTTATCATTCACCACAGAATCTGTTTCTACGGTGGCATGTTTCTCTTCTTCTACTGTCTTAAAGAATTTCTTTTGAAAGATTAATATGGCGATTACTCCTGAAGAAATGGATGCATCAGCAAGGTTGAATACAGGTCTGAAGAATTCAAAATCATCTCCTCCCACAAAAGGCATCCATTCGGGGTACTTTGCATTGGTAATGATGGGGAAATAAAACATATCTACCACTTTCCCATAAAACAAACCTGCATAACCTCCTCCATCCGGAAATAGGGTTGCTACATTTTGTGTAAAAGGGTTGCTTTGTTCAAAGATCAATCCATAAAATAAACTATCGATCAGATTACCCAAAGCTCCTGCATAAATCAATCCCGCGCAGATCATAAATCCGCGATGGTATTTTTTCTTTAGAAAATCACGTAGTAAAAAAGTACCCCAGATCACTGCTACCAAACGAAAAAGGGTAAGCGCTATTTTTCCGATACCACCTCCAAATTTCCAACCCCAGGCCATGCCTTCATTCTCTACAAAATGTAAACGGAACCAGCTCCCGATCATATTATGCTCTTCACCGGCATAATAAGTCAGTTTAATATAAAATTTCAATGCCTGATCCGCGACGATAATGGCGAGTATCAAAAAAATCAAGTGCTTCGCTTTCACTGCTAATAGTTTTTATCTGGCAACAAAGATAGGGCTTGGGTTATTCCAAAAAGGTTAAAGACTTATTCTTCTACATAAACCCTTTTCACCCGTTGACTTACAGAGGTCATGATCTCATAGGGTATCGTTCCTGCTGCTTTTGCCAGTTCCTGAATGGGCACTTGTTTTCCGAAGATCTCTACCTCATCTCCTTCTATAACTCCGGGAATATTGGTTACATCAATCATCGTCATATCCATACAAACATTTCCAATAACAGGTGCTTTTTGACCACGAACCATTACCTGTCCGACTCCATTTCCAAAACGCCGACTGTACCCATCGGCATATCCGATGCGAATCGTGGCTATTCGACTTTCGCGCGCAATGATTCCAGTTCTGTTATATCCTACTGTTTCTCCTGCGGCAACGGTACGAATCTGGGCAATCGTAGACTTTAAGGTAGCCACCGGTTGCAAAGCGAGTTGATGGGTATCTGCACTATCTACTCCATATAAACCTATACCCAAACGAACCATGTCGAACTGATAAGCAGGATGACGGAATATGCCTGCTGAATTGGCGATATGACGAATAAAAGAATAATTCAAATGGCTACTTAACGTATGACAAGCTTCGATAAATTCATGCACCTGTTGTTCGGTAAAAGCATCCAATGATGGGTTTTCACTGCCCGCCAGATGACTCAATACCGACTTGATCACCATGGTTCCTTTTTCCTTCAGTTCCATGGCCAAATCATGGGCTTCATTGATTTCAAAACCCAACCGGTTCATGCCCGTATTGAATTTGATATGTACCGGATATTGGTGAATGCCTTGATTTTGTAAAAAGGAATGAAACAATCGATAGATATTGAAGGAATAAATCTCAGGCTCCAGATCATATTGAACCATGGCATCAAATCCTGCCTCATCCACATTCATAACCATGATGGGTAAACTGATACCTGCTTTTCTCAACTCCACACCCTCGTCAGCATAAGCCACTGCGAGATAATCGATTTTGTGAAACTGTAATACCCGCGCTACCTCTGCAGATCCGCTTCCATAGCTAAAGGCTTTCACCATCGCCATGAGTTTGGTGCTGGGTTGCAAAAAATGCTGATACGCTTTCAGATTATGGATCATGGCGGTGAGGTTCACTTCCATGACGGTTTGGTGCACTTTCTGTTCTAACCACTGACTGATTCGTTCAAAAGAAAATATCCGCGCCCCTTTTAGGAGAATGTATTCATCCTTGAACTGATTCAAATTTGCATGTTCTAAAAAATCAGCTGTTGAAGGGTAACAAATAATCGAAGGTATTTTATCTGACGTTTTATGTTCAGACTGTGGCAATGCATGTATATATCTTGCTATACCCAGACCAATACCCACGAATCTTTGAACACCTCTTCTACTCAACTTTTCTAATACAATCTGATACAAACGATCATCGGGAATACCACTTTGTAAAATATCAGAGAGTATGACAGTTGTTTTATTATTTCCTGCCTGTTGTACTAAAAAATCAAGTGCCAACTCTAATGATGCGATATCATTACTGTAACTATCATTCAGTAAATAACAATTATTCACAGCTTTGATCAACTGCATACGCATGTCCACGGGCTGTAATAACAACATCCTCTCTTGAATCATTTCGAATGCATAGCCCTGTGCTAACATGGTTGCCCAGCAGGTAATGGCATTATCAATGGATATACGGTCTGTGAATGGTATCGTAATGTTGATGGTATTCTGTTGATACAAAGCCACGATCATTGTTGTATGATCTGTGCGCACTTCACTAATAATTTTTAAATCGGCAGCTTCATTTCTACTCCATGAGAAAAAGCGAATACCCTCTTTAAAGAGTGCTTTATCATGTGTATCCGGATAACAATGAGGAGCAATTCCATCGCGATAAAAAACCAACAGATCTGCTTCTTTGAATAGTTTCGCTTTCTCCAATGCTTTTTCTCTTTCACCGGGGAATCCTTCATTATGTGCTGTCCCTAAATTGGTCCAAATCCCAATAGTGGGCTGAATGATTTGCTGAAGCGTATCCATTTCGCCCGGTTCAGAAATACCAGCTTCAAAAATGGCAAGTGTGTGCATGGATTGTAATTGCCAAACACTTAAGGGAACTCCAATTTGTGAGTTATAACTACGCGGACTTCTTACAATCTGCAGATCTGCATTCAGTAATTGATAGAGCCATTCTTTAACAATGGTTTTACCATTGCTGCCGGTAATACCTATAACAGGTACATGAAATTGACTACGATGAAAAGCAGCTAATTGTTGTAAGGCTTTGAGTACATCTTTTACGATCAGAAATGAAGCATCCGGATAGCTAGCAACTTCATGAAAAGAGGTGTGTACAACAAAAGATCTTAATCCACGATCATACAACTCAGGAATAAATGCATGCCCGTCTCTTCGCGGACCACTGATTGCAAAGAATAAAGTAGTATCGGGAAATAAAAGTTTGCGACTATCGGTCAATAAATATTGTACCATTCTATTATCAGCAGGCGGTGCTTTGGCCTGAATAATGGTGGCGATATGTTGCAAAGAATACGTCAAGGAAAATGATTAATGATCAGATGGAACCATCGTGTACATCCCGCGGTGTTCCTTTTTTACTCGCAAACATGGAGTAGAAGATAGAGCCTGCGATACAAAGTACAATCAATCCAAGAGAAATGAATACTTGGGTTGATTTATCCACCCACATATTGATATAATGTTCTCCCAGCATTTTGATACCGATGATCACGAGTACAATCGCAATACCTTGTTGTAAATAATCGAACTTAGAAACGGCACCTCTTAACAAAAAGAATAAAGAACGGAGTCCGAGTACAGCAAAAATATTCGATGTATAAATCACCAGTTTGTCTCTTGAAATACCCATTACAGCCGGAATAGAATCCAGAGCAAAAACAAGGTCAATAGAGGCCAGCAATACCACTACCACGAACAGTGTGGTGTACAAAGGTTTACCATTTTCTCTTACCACATATTTACCATCTCCATCGTGAGGTGCCAGTGGTAAATAAGTTTTCAAAAAGCGATAGATCTTAGTGTCATGCGGCTCAAATTCTTTTTCTTCATTGGCCGTAAACATTTTATAACCGGTATACACCAGAAAGACGCCAAATATGTAAAGCACCCAATGAAACTGTTCTACTAATGCCACACCAATAGTGATGAACAATACGCGGAAAACAATGGCCATCAAAATACCGATCAATAATACACGGGAATAATACTTCTCTTTTACTTTGAAGGAGTTGAAAATAAGGATGAACACAAAAATATTGTCAATACTTAAACTCCATTCCATGAGATAAGCACTCAAGTATTCCAAGGCAAGTTTCTGTCCTTCCTCTACCCACATAAACACAAAAAAACCCAATGCCAGCGATACCCAAAAGAATGTTTGCTTTAATGCTTGCTTGATGGTGATCTGTGCATTTTTTTTACTCAGTAATCCTAAGTCAAATACTAATGCGAGTACTAATACGATTCCGAAAACAAGATAAACGATCTGGTGCGTGGTCATGCAGGTAAATTATGCCGTAAAGATAGCGACCAACCTCTTCAGAGCCTTTTTAAAGACCGTATTTCTTTTTTCTTCTCCATTGGATAATTCCCCCTGTAATAGCTAGTATGAGTAAAGGGGTTACAATATTGATAAATTGCCAAGTGGTTTTTTGGGATGCAATCTTTTCTTTGTCCAAAAGCCTCAAAACAATGGTTTTATTCCTACTTTCAAACAAGCCATTATTACTTACGAGATAATCAATACAATTCAAAAAGAATTCACGATTGGCAAAACGGTAGCCTTCAAATGGAAGTTCTCCCATGGGTAAGGGGCCGGTGGTATTACTGAGGGCATTGGTCACGATATCAGCATCTGAAACCACGATCTGTTTCCCTTCTTTCAGCGCAACTCGCTGAAAAGGCTTGCCGGTTGTACGTTGTACCGAATCCATCAAATCAGCCCCCGCTCTATTGGCAAAAAGCGATTGAAATTTACCCTCCAACAATACGGCTACTGGAACATAGCTTCTATTGAATGTAAAAAGATCTTCTTCACTTTTAACACTATTGATGGTTACCAGTGCCGGTGAAGAGATACTCCGACTATTCGTATCTGAAGCCAATAAAATGGTCTTTTGTATACCCAGTGCTTTCACCGTATCAATACTGGATGGGAAAATAGGTAATACCCGATCCAGATTTTTGGAAATAGGATTGTCTGTTTTCGATGAAAGAAAAGGATAATAAGGCCAGGGCACTCTTTGCATATTGGGAGAACCATCCGGATTTCTGCCGACTACGATCGGAATTTTAGAGCAATTCAAATCTTGCAGCAGATCACCATTGATGCGTACTCCATATTTAAACAGTAGATCATCAATATCCAATCCACGATCATAGGCTGTATATTCTGCCTGACTTCTCATCAGACTATCGAGTTCTGCATGCAACTTATCGATGAACCAAATAACCTTACCGCCATTCATGACATACTGATCCAGCTTCAGCTTATCTTCTTCTGTGAAAACACTGGTGGGTTTTACAATTACCAAGGCATCTATAATGGTGGGATCAGGATATCCTTGTTTCAGATCGAAGACAGCCAAGCGGTAATCATTTCTCAAACTCTCACCAAGGTCGTTAATTTTCATATCGATCGGCTCACCATTACCCACGAGATAAGCAATGGTTGGTATGTATTCACGCGTCAGCTTATCAATGGCATTGGCAAATTTGTACTCCAGTAAAGCCTCTGCTGCATTACGTGTAGCTTCTTTGTCTTCCAGTGGCTCTACATCATTTACTACATTATATTGTTTGAATATCCGTCTGCTACTTCTCAGGTCTATTGCTATGGGTTTTCGATTACCATACTTCACCAATGCCGATGGAATGATGAGTTGAGAAGTAGACTCATCGGTATTGGTAATTTCTGTTCTTTCAAACACAACACCTAAGCGGGCCAGACTATCATACAAGATGGCTTTGGCAGTATCATTATTGAGTTCTTCACCTGGCTTTTCAAATTTTACCCGAATAAGATTTCCTGAGATTGAGGTAAAGTCTTCTAGTAATTCTTTTGTAGCAACAGATAACTTTTTGTAATCAGCAGGAAGATTACCTGTTAAGAATACATCAATTTCAATGACTGAGTCTACGTTGTTTAGTAATTGTTTGGTTGCATTTGTAAGGCTGTATCTTTTATCTGCAGTAAGGTCTGCACGCATTCCAATATTAGCAGTAAGGTAAATGATTGCTACCAGTAAGATCGTCGAAAAAAACACACCATATTTATATTCAGATAGTTTTTGCATACACTTACATTAGCGTTTTAGCAGATTCCTTTGTGTAATGGTTAAGAAAAAATAAATAAGCCACCCGAAATAAACGATATCACTAACGCGAATAACCCCTCTACTAATACTTCTATAATGAAAACTGATTCCCAACATTTCAAGATAATAATCTAATCCACCACTGAATGCAGAGAGTTTACTAATGGCTTCAAATCCATTGTATAGTAAAAAACAAACAAATGCACTTGCAATAAATGCAACAACAGTATTGGATGTAAAGCTACTGGTACAAATACCTATTGCCGTAAATACAGCACCTAATAATAACAATCCGATATAACTGCCTGCCGTAGCGCCCATGTCAATACCTCCGGTAACACTGAGTTGTTGAACTGATACGGCATAAATCAATGTAGGTATGACTGCACAGAATGTAATAAGTATTGCACCAAAAAATTTACCCCATACTAGCTGTGCAGGTGTGAGAGGCAAAGTTCGGAGTAATTCAAAACTTCCGGATTTGAATTCATCAGCAAAACTGCGCATGGCAATCGTGGGTACCATCAGTAATAGAACCCAAGGTGCGAGATTAAAAAAGCCGGATAAGCTGGCATACCCAAATTCAAGAATACTGGTATCCGGAAATACAAATAACATGAGTCCATTCAGTAATAAAAATACCGCTAAGGCAATATAGCCGGTTAGACTACTAAAAAATTGTTGCCACTCTTTTTTGCAGATCATCCACATGGTGTCAAAACTAATTGTTCTCTGCCATACAGCTACCGATCATAGATATTTTATGTGTTCTTTATGGAATTAAAAGAACCTAGCATCCCATAAAAAAGAACTACCATGAAACTACGTATTGCATTATTGCTGCTGGGTTTGTTGGGAATAGGCATATTAGCCCAGAGTCAGCAAGAGCCCCCAAAACCAAAGAAACCGGAAGCTCCGCCTAAAGTATTAGATGGAAAAGATGCTATTCCCGTAACGGTATGGAGTAATAAAAAATCTAAAGTTCCTCCCCCACCACCCCCGCCGGCACCTCCGAAGGTAAACCCACCAAAAGTGGTAAAGCAGCCCGGCAAACCTGCGCCACCACCACCGCCGCCTAAACCGGAAAAGGCAAAAATTGAATATGATTGAAAGAGATGTGATTTGCCATGTGCATCTGTACCTGGCAAATCACACTAATAGGACAGTCTATGACGCTTAAGAAGCAGCTTTAGTTCTTCCTCGGAAGTCATTTTAGCGTGATGTTTTTCCTGATTGAAAATGTAGTTTTTGATCTGAATTAAATTTGATTGACAAACAGAACAAACAAAATATTCACTCTGCCATTCTAGCTTCACGCCAAAATCCTGAAGATTGAACCAATGAGCTGATTCGCCTTTGATCAACATCATGATTTTATCAATGGTCTGTCCGGACTTTAGTTGTACTAGGCAATGAAGATGATCTACATAACCATTGATGCAAATAATATGAATGTTTTTCGATGCGGCATTCTTCCTCATATGCTCCAATAATTGATATCTAATGCTCGTGGATAGAATCGGGACCCTGTATTTAGTGCTCCATACAAAATGAAGATATACTGCTGACTGTGGCATTAGTATTAGTTTTAGGTTACCAATTTTCTGCCAAATTGAATTGCGGTTTATACGGAATCTTTCAATGCATAAAACCTTTATTTTCTCTCCGGACTAAAGTCCGGAGCTATTTAAATTGCTGCCAAGCAAATTCTCATAATAATTTTAAATAGCTCCGGGCTTCAGCCCGGAGGAAACGAAGAATTGTGTAATAAAAAAGCCCGAAGGGATCACCTTCGGGCTTAACCAATTATGTCATTTGTTATGTGTTCTACACCGCAAAACTCTCACCACAACCACAACTTCTGCTGGCATTGGGATTGTTGAAATAAAATCCTTTGCCATTCAATCCATCAGAGAAATCCAATTCTGTGTTTACCAGGTATAAAAAGCTTTTCAGATCCGTCACTACTTTTACACCATTATCTTCAAATACCTGATCCATGGGTTTGATCTCATTATCGAAATCAAGTTTGTAGCTGAGTCCGGAACAACCCCCACCTACTACACCTACACGTAGAAAGTAAGAAGCATCACCAGCCACACCAGCCTCATCCATCAGTTGCTGTACTTTCTTTTTGGCTTTATCACTTACGTAGATACTGTTTTCTGTTGCTACCATTGGCTTATAGTTAATGGTTCATGGCTAATGGCATTTTACACATCAGCCATATACAATTAATGAACTCCTTTTTCTTCAAATATCAGTTCTTCCAAACCGTTCTTTTTACGGTAGTCATTGATCGCTGCTTTGATCGCATCTTCTGCTAATACAGAGCAGTGAATTTTCACCGGAGGAAGATTCAGTTCTTCTACCAGATCCATATTATCAATCGTTACTGCCTGATCTACGGTTTTGCCTTTCAGCCACTCTGTTGCCAAAGAAGAAGAAGCAATGGCAGAACCACAACCGAAGGTTTTGAACTTAGCGTCTGTAATAACACCTGTCGCATCATCTACTTCGATCTGCAAGCGCATCACATCACCACACTCAGGTGCACCTACCAGTCCGGTACCTACGTTCTTCTTTGCTTTATCAAGAGTCCCCACATTTTTGGGGTTGTTATAATGATCGATTACTTTTTCTGAATATGCCATGGTTGAAAATTTGAAAATTTGAATAAATCAATTTGAAAATTTGAAAATAGTGTTGAAGAATTCTTCTCCATTTTCAAATTTTCATCCGCCTTAGGCGGACAAATTATTAATGATGCGCCCACTCAATGGAGTTCAAGTCAATACCTTCTTTGAACATTTCCCAAAGTGGACTCATTTCACGCAATTTAATCACAGTATCACTCACTGCTTTGATGGTGTAGTCGATCTGTTCTTCAGTCGTGAATCTACCCAAACCAAAACGAAGTGAACTATGTGCTAAGTCATCACCCAAGCCCAATGCCTTCAATACATAACTAGGCTCCAGTGATGCAGAGGTACAAGCTGAGCCTGATGACAAAGCGATATTTTTATTGAAGCCCATCATCAAACCTTCTCCTTCCACATATTTGAAAGAGATGTTGGATACGTGTGGCAGGCGATGTTCACGGCTACCATTTACATAGGCTTCTTCGAGTTGCATCAATGCATTTTCTAATTTATCGCGCAGCTTGCTCAATCTGGCAGCATCATCCGCCATCTCCAAACGAGCCAGTTCACAGGCTTTACCAAAACCTACGATACCCGGTACGTTCAAAGTACCACTACGCATACCTCTTTCATGTCCGCCACCGTCCATTTGGGCAGTTACTTTCACACGAGGATTTTTTCTACGAACATACAAGGCACCAACACCTTTCGGACCGTACATTTTGTGTCCGGTGAAAGCCATGATATCAATGCCATCTTTATTCACGTCCACAGGTATTTTACCTACTGCCTGGGTTCCATCTGTAAAGAACAATACACCATGTTTACGAGCAAGGGCACTGATTTCTTTTACAGGTTGAACAACACCAATTTCATTGTTCGCATACATGATAGCGATCAAAATCGTAGTAGGCTTGATTGCTGCTTCCAATTGCTTGAGATCAATCAACCCTTCCGGATTTACTTCCAGATAAGTTACTTCGCCACCCTGACGCTCAATATGCTTACAAGTATCTAATACAGCTTTATGCTCAGTAGTGCAGGTGATGATATGATTACCCTTACTGGCATACATTTCAAACACCCCTTTGATTCCCAGGTTATCGCCTTCGGTAGCACCTGAGGTAAAGATGATCTCTTTAGGATCAGCACCAATCAATTTGGCAACTTGTTCACGAGCATAGTCTACTGCTTCTTCTGCCTGCCAACCAAAAGAGTGGTTACGGCTGGCTGCATTACCAAAGTGCTCGGTAAAATAAGGTATCATCGCTTCCAACACACGCGGGTCCATGGGTGTGGTGGCATTGTTGTCAAGGTAAATCGGTAGTTTCAACATAATCCTCAGAAATTTGCTTGCTTATTAACACAAAAATACGTCAATAGGTTTATACTTGCGGAACTGAAAAGCCCTCCCGGTGGCTTTTTTTCACAAATCGAAAGCCCTGTATTAAAACAAATAGTTATGTTAAAAGTTGAGCATATCGGATTGGCTGTGAAGAGTTTTGAGCAATCCATCCCTTTATTCGAGCAATTGCTGTCTACCCCTTGCTATAAAACCGAATTAGTAGCTTCTGAAAAAGTGAATACTGCTTTTTTCCAGGTAGGCGAAACCAAAATAGAACTATTGGAAAGCACTGATTCTGAGGGTGTGATTGCGAAGTTTATCGAAAAAAAGGGCGAAGGTATGCATCATATCGCTTTTGAAGTAGCTGATATTGAAGCAGAAATGAAACGTCTATCCGATCTAGGCTTCCAACTCCTCAACCCCATCCCAAAAGAAGGTGCCGACAATAAACTGGTCTGCTTCCTCCATCCCAAGGGAACGAATGGGGTGTTGATTGAGTTGTGTCAGGAGGTGGGGAAGTGAAAAGTGAAAGTGAAAGTGAAAGGTGAAAAGTCAAAAGTGAGTAGGGAATAGTGAGTAAGGATGACCATTACTTGCGGCTTGTAGCTCGCAGCTATTGCAATCCCAACTTCTCCACCGCCACCTGAGCAGCTACTTGTGAGGCGTCTTTTTTGTTGTAGCCTTTGCCGATAGACAGCAGTTCGCCATCTAGCATAATGTGTATGGTAAACAGACGACGGGAGCCTTCCATTTTTTCATCGGCAAGATCAAAAGAGAGTGTTTTACCATTTTTACTGGCCCAGCCGATCAGTTTATTTTTCAGATTGATGTCTACTGATTCCAGATCATCCACAAACATGTGTGGTATCACGATCTGTTTCAATACCCAATGTTGTGTTTTTTCGTAGCCTTTATCGAGATACACAGCACCTACCACTGCTTCGAGTGTGTTACCAAAAATCTGACTGCCTTTGAGTGAGCTATCAAATTTGTTGTAGAAAGTTAGTTTGCGTAAACCCATCTTGAGTGCAATATCATTCAATTGCTGACGGTTCACCATTTTACTACGCATTTCGGTGAGAAAGCCTTCGCCTTTATAGGGATAACGTTTGAACAGATAATCAGCCACCACTGCGCTCAATACTGCATCACCTAAGTATTCCAAGCGCTCGTTGTTTTCTTCCGGTGTATCTTTTACGGAACGATGGCTGAGTGCTGTGCGGTATAACAAAAGATTACCGGGCTTTATTCCCAATACATTCTTTAGCTGAGCCTCGAATGAGGCGTCGGGTGAAGATGAGGAGAAAAGTTTTTTGAAAAACTGCACAACTTATGCTGAATATTTTTTGACAATCACACAGGCATTGTGTCCACCAAAACCAAAGGTATTACTCAATGCTGCACGAACAGTTTTCTTTTGTGCGTGATTAAAAGTAAAATTCAATTTTGGATCCAACTCCGGATCATCGGTAAAGTGATTGATCGTTGGTGGAATGATATCATGGATCACACTTTGGATACAAGCAATGGCTTCAATAACACCTGCAGCACCCAAACAATGACCTGTCATAGACTTGGTTGCACTGATATTGAGGTTGTAAGCGTGTTCACCAAATACTTCCGTAATGGCTTTTGCTTCTGCACCATCACCCAAAGGTGTAGAAGTACCATGGGTATTGATATAATCAATTTCATCGGCACGCATACCTGCATCTTTCAATGCTGCGAGCATTACATTACGAGCCCCGAGTCCTTCCGGATGTGGCGCAGTTAAATGATATGCATCTGCAGTAGCTCCGCCACCGGCAATTTCACAGTATATTTTTGCGCCACGTTTGATGGCATGATCATAATCTTCAAGAATCAAAGCACCCGCAGCTTCTCCCATTACAAAACCATCACGGTCTTTATCGTAAGGGCGACTGGCTGTTTTAGGATCATCATTGCGTTCGCTCATGGCTTTCATGGCGTTGAAACCACCGAGACCCGCTTCGCTGATCACCGCTTCGGCTCCTCCGGAAATAATGATATCTGCTTTACCCAATCGAATGGTATCCACAGCGCTGATGATAGCATTGGTACTGGATGCACAAGCACTCACCACAGCATAATTCGGACCACGAAATCCGTGGCGCATGGAGATGAGTCCGGCAGCAATATCCAAGATCATTTTAGGGATGAAGAAGGGATTGAAACGAGGTGTTCCATCGCCTTTGGCGAAATTGATCACTTCTTCCTGGAAAGTGGTCAAACCACCGATACCACTGGCGAAGATCACGCCCACTCGATCGATGTCGACATTGTCTTTGGAGATACCTGCATCGGTCACAGCCATTTCACTCGCAGCTATCGCTAATTGAGCAAAGCGGTCTGTTTTACGGGCTTCTTTCTTATCCATGAACTGGGTAGGGTCGAATCCCTTGATCTCGCAGGCAAAACGGGTTTTGAATTTGGAAGCATCGAATAGTGTGATGTTATCAGCACCCGATACACCATTGATCAGACCTGTCCAATAAGAATTGAGGTCATTTCCAAGGGGTGTAAGGGTTCCTATTCCGGTAACAACTACGCGCTTTAATTCCATGTTCAAAACCTGTTTAAGTGAGCATCCGCCTTTTGTGGCCCGAAGCCGCAGAAAGGCGGATGCATGAAATTATTCCTTCAATAAATAGATGCTCTTACTTAGCGTGCTCTTCCAGGTAAGCAACGGCCTGACCAACAGTAGTGATGGTTTCTGCCTGCTCATCAGGAATAGAGATATTGAATTCTTTCTCGAATTCCATAATTAACTCCACGGTATCCAGAGAATCTGCACCGAGGTCGTTAGTGAAAGAAGCCTCATTGGTAACTTCGGCCTCGTCAACCCCTAACTTGTCAACTATGATTTTCTTTACTCTTGTTGCGATGTCTGACATTGTAAAAAGTTTTTGTTACAGCCGCAAAAATATACTTTTTGTCAAATAAGCAATCTTTTCCGGCATATTTGTTTCCACAACCGAAAACCCCGGTTTTTACCCCTTTTTATTGCTTTTCAGGCATTCTTTATATTAAAATGATTCTTATCTTGTATCCCCTTCCCCCTGTACTATGGCACTAAAACTCATTGACCACGGTTCTAAAGAATACCAGCAAATGGTAGAACTACGCTATCATATCCTGCGTAAACCGCTCGGACTCAGCTTTACCATGGAAGAACTGGAAAAGGAAAAGCATGAGATCCTTATTGGCTGTTTTGATGAAGAAAAGCTGGAAGGCTGCTGTATGCTCAAGGACGAAGGCAATAAAACCGTTCGTCTACGTCAGATGGCAGTGCTGTCCGGACTCCAAGGAAAAGGTATTGGCAGGGTATTGATGATGTTCGCTGAGAATATTGCCCGTGATCGCGGCTACAAACGCCTCACCATGCACGCCCGCGGCACTGCTGTTGGCTTCTATGAAAAACTAGGCTACAATATCTGCAGCGACGAATTCTTTGAAGTAACAATTCCGCATTATATTATGGAGAAAAACTTGTAGAAAAGAAACAAGTCACAAGAATACAGGGAACAAGTAGGATACAAGATTTACAAGAAAGAAGATTAAAGAGTTTTTTTCAATTCATTCAAGTTGCCCGAGACTTAAGTCCATGGCAACCTGAATTAATTACCGATTTTCTTTTTCAACATCCCTCTCAAATCATGCCGAAACTCCTCTCCCATGTTTTCTTTGGGAACAAGGAAGAAGGATTTACTGTCGAAATAAAGATGAAAGAAATGCGGACTTTCAAAATAGCGCGAGAACTTTTTCCAATCCCAGTCTACATAGCCACGTTCATTTTCTAAACGAATATGATCATCCGTGAAATCAATGATGAAATCGTCTTTGAATGTTTGTGCTTTTTTGTAGATATTATTTGGAAGGATATACCAGAAAGATGCCATTAACATGATCCAGATAAATGACCCCAATAAAAAAGGCTCAGGTCTGATCTTTTTAAAATAAAACAAAGCTGCCGCTGCAATTGCAAATACATTCACCAATACCATCAATACCCGAATCTCAGGCTTTTGTACAAAATGATAGCGCAGCGCTTGGATAACTTTCTTTTTATCGTAGGAAAAGCTGATTTGCATGGGGCAAAGATAGGGAGGGATGTCTGATCTCAGATCGCAGATCGCAGATGTAGGATTTCCGATGTCGGATGTCGGATATGGTGTTTTCACTTCATCATTGATTATTCATTATTCATCATTCATTATTGACCCCCTCCATTTTTACCGTCATTTCAAGCATAGCTACAAATCTACCAACAGCTAGTGTTTACTCTGTCAATATAATTGAGAAACTGCACTCTAAAATCAGGTATAAATACGGTAAAAAAAGAGCATTACAATAAGCATCTTGCTTGCTTAATTGTTCTGCTTATTTATGATTTTATACAGAGCCATTTCAGATGCTGAAAAAGAAGATTTGGGAATTGATCAAAAATTCAGAACACAAATAAATACACTAGAAGCGAAGCAATTCTTTCGCTCCGAAATAGCTGTTCGGGAATACATTCAATTGGCTTCTATACGTCAGTTTATCCCACCATATACTCATACAATATCGGTTTTCATAGATGATCATTGTTTTGAAAACCTCACATACGAACAACAAGTATTAGATGGACATGAAGCTATTAGCATTGAGAGCAATCACTTGTATAACTTTAATAAATGTGTTAACTTTATAGAAGTGTATGTTATCTAAAACGACCTATAATATCAAAGCTAAAATCTCATTGCTGCCCACCGAATTAGGCGGCAGAAAAAATCCAGTGTCAACAGGTTATCGTCCGTCACTGGCTTTCAACTCTATTCAGCACTTTTCAGGGGAAATTGAACTTTTAGATCAGCAACAAATTAAACCGGGTCAATCAGGAACTGTATTGATTAAACTAATACCTGCGAAACACATACGCAAGAACCTAAAGTCTAATGACGCATTTACACTCAATGAAGGCAATAAAGCCGTAGGTTCCGGTATTATCATTACTGCTGAAAAGATAGGAACTGATATTTGATCTCAGATGTCAGATCGTAGATGTTGGATTTCTGATGTCGGATATAGGATTTTCACTTCATCATTGATTATTCATCATTCATTATTTTATCCCTCCACTTTTTTCCCTAATTTGTTCATCCACATTTTCAATCCCAAAAAACACTTGCATGAAATCAACATTTGCAAAACTGCTTTCTCTGCATAGAGGGGGTCGTTTTTATTGTAGTCTTATTTTATTAGCGGCCACCTTGATGACTCAAGCCCAAGGCACCCGACTGCTTCGTCAGCCGGATATCAGTGCCTCACAAATTGCTTTTGTGTATGGCGCTGATCTTTGGGTATCGGATCTGAACGGACAAAATGTTTTGCGTTTAACGAGTACACCTGCTGTGGAAAGCGAACCGCATTTTTCTCCTGACGGACAATGGATCGCTTTCACCAGCGACCGTAGCGGTAGCAATGCCGTGTATGTGGTATCTGCCAAAGGTGGCGAAGCTACACGTGTTACCTGGCACCCCGCCAGTTCTGTGGCACGCGGATGGAGTAATGATGGAAAAAACATTCTCTATTCCTGTGAAAGAGAAACAGCTCCAACAGCACATATGCGTTTGTGGTCTGTACCGGCTACCGGCGGACCCAGTAAACTACTCTCACGCCAATGGGGTAATGATGGATGTTATAGTCCGGATGGCACCAAACTTGTTGTCGATAAAATGGATCGCTGGGATGTGGAATGGAGAGCCTATCGTGGCGGACAAAATACGCCACTGATTATTTTGGACCTTGCCACACAAAGTGAAACGCTGCTCCCGAATGATCGTACCATTGATATTCAACCATTATGGTTGGGTGAGTATATCTATTTTCTGAGCGACAGAAATGGCGGTGTTGCCAATATCTGGAGTTATCATACTGTTACCAAAGCATTGACCCAACTTACTTCTTTTAAAGGAGCAGATGTAAAATGGTTATCGGGTAATGGTAAAAAATTGATCTATGAGCGTGAAGGATGGTTGCACCAAATGGATTTGAATGGATCTAATAGCAAACAACTCACTGTTTCTGTTGTAGGTGATTTTCCTTGGGCTGCTCCTCGTTGGGAAAATGTAAGCAATCGTATTGCACGTGCGAACTTGAGTCCTACAGGTAAAAGAGCGGTAATAGAAGCTCGTGGCGAGATATTTACTGTTCCTCTTGAAAACGGCGATGTTCGCAATCTCACCAAAAGCAGTAATACGGCCGACAGAGCTCCAATCTGGTCGCCAAAAGGAAATGAAATTGCATGGTTTACAGATGCAGGTGCTAAAGGGTATTCATTGATCATCGCTCCGCAAGATGGCATGGGTAAGACACGCAGCATCGCCATCGGAGAATCTAAAATGGCATGGACACCTACCTGGAGTCCTGATGGTAAATACATTGCTTTTGTAGACGATGACTTACGCATACAAGTAGTTGAACTGGCGACAGGTACCATCACTACTGCGGATATTGGGGGTATCAATATTGAACGTGGCGGCATGGGCATCACTTGGAGTCCGGATGGACAATGGTTGGCTTATGCTAAAACCGGCGCCAATATGTTACGCGGTATCAAAGCCTGGAATGTAAAAACAAAAACCATTCTCAATCTTACCGATCCTTTTGCAGATGCTTTTTCTCCGGCATGGGATAGAGATAACAAACACCTTTATTTCCTTGCCAGCACAGATGTTGCATTGGCTAGCGGTTGGGCGAATACCAGTTCGCAAAATGCAAGACCTGAATATGAAGCGTATGTCATCAACTTAAGAAAAGCAGACCTCTCTCCTTTCAAACCCAATAGCGATGAAGAAGAAGTGAAAGCAGAAGAGAAACCCAAGACTGATAAACCGGAGGAAAAACCAAAAACAGACGCAAAACCGAAAGAAGATAAAGATGTAATAATCGATATTGAACATATTGATCGCAGAACCATTCCTTTACCACTCCCTAAAAGAAATTATGGCGCTATTTATGCCGGTCCGAGTGGCAGCATTTTCATCAATGAATTTGTACCGAACAGACCTTCTGTTTTACACAAGTTCACACTAGAAAGTAAAGAAGCCAAAGAGTTTACCACCGGTGCAGGCGGTATCAGTATTTCTGCGGATGGCAAAAAAATGTTGGCATTTCAACAAGGTAGCTGGAAAATTATTTCTACAGGTGGACCAACAGGTGCTGATGCCAAAGCTTTGAAAACAGATCTACGCATGTATTTGAATCGAGGTGAAGAATGGCAACAAATTTTCAATGAAGCTTGGCGTTATGAAAGAGATTTCTTTTACGATCCGAATATGCATGGACGCGATTGGGATGAAGTGTACAAACGTTATGCTCCACTGGTTCCTTTTGTAAAACACAGAGATGATCTGCGTTATATTTTGGACCAAGTAAATGGTGAACTCAGTGTAGGTCATAGTTTTGTGGGTGGTGGTGATTATCCTTCCACCGATATTGCAAGTGTTGGATTATTAGGTGCTGATCTGGTGATCGATAAAGGACGTTGGAAAATTGCACGTATATACACCACTGAAAGTTGGAATCCCGGATTGAGTAGTCCGTTAGACAGACCCGGCATCAAAGTAGCTATCGGTGATTATATTGTTGGTATTAATGGCAAAGAATTAACCGCGAATGATGATCCTTATCAATTCCTAGATGGTACTGCCGATATTCAAACCGTATTACACATTAACAAAACAGCTGAATTTGAAAACCATTGGACAGAAATTGTAAAACCCATTCGCAATGAAACAGCATTAAGACAAAGAGTATGGGTAGAAGATAATAGAAGAATGGTGGATAGTTTAAGTGGTGGTAAGCTCGCTTATGTGTGGGTACCGAATACAGGTCAGCCCGGTTTTGTAAGTTTTAACCGCTACTATTTTGCACAACAAAATAAATTGGGTGCGGTGATTGATGAGCGTTACAATGGTGGAGGTTTATTGGATGATTATATGGTGGATCTGATGAATCGTTCTTTACGTGCTGCACTCACCAATGAAGTCCCCAATGGAAAACCGATGCAATTACCTGCCGGTATTATGGGACCCAAGGTATTACTCATCAATGAACTGGCAGGTTCCGGTGGTGATTATTTCCCATGGGCATTCCGTCAACAGAAAGTAGGAGCTTTGATTGGTGCAAGAACCTGGGGTGGACTCGTAAAATCAAGTGTACACTATGCCATGGTAGACGGCGGTGCATTGACGGCTCCGGATAATGCTGTGTTTGATCCTATCAACAGAAAATGGGTGGCAGAGAATGAAGGAGTAGCACCTGATATTGAGGTGAGACAAGATGCGCAATCCTTACAAGCCGGTAAAGACCCGCAATTGGAAAGAGCGGTGAAAGAGTTGTTACAGATATTGGGGAATAAACCTGCGACAGAAATTAAAGTGCCTGCATATTCAACGCCGGCGAAGCCGAAAAACTGATAGAACGGAAGAATGTTGAATGTCCAATGTCCAATTTCGAAGTTGGGTATTGGACATTCTTTTATTTACATAAACGCTATAAGGATCAAAACACTATTACATTTATTATTCAATCACAGCAATTGATCATGAAAAACAAATTCATTCTACTCATTTGTACTTGTGTGATGTTGTGGAGTTGTCAAACAGGTCATCGTATTTATGCTTCTGCGCAGGGTCATGAATTATTCAAAGTAACCATCCTCTACCCAAATGGAGAAGGCAAAACTTTTGATATGAAGTATTATGAAACTCAGCACATGCCGATGGTGGCATCTTTTATTGGTAAAAATTTACAGTTTTATGAAATTGATCAAGGGATTTCCGGAAGAACTGCCAATGATCCTTCTCCTTTTTTGGCGATCGGATATTTCTATATAAAAAATATCAAAGACTACAACGATGCCATTGCACAAAACAGGGATGCCGTTGTAAATGACTTTAAGCATTACACCAATATTCAACCGGTTATTCAAATTAGTGAAGTAAAACAGGCTAGGAAATGATAGATAAGGGAATGTGAAATCTCAAATATTAAGAAAAAATGCTTTGTATTTTGGAGAGGGGTGGGTAAATTTACTAAGACTTGTATTTGATATTCATGAATGTTATTGAATTCTATAGATTTATTAAGTAAGTAGGCAAATAAAAAGTGCTCTAGAAATTTTTATTGTAGAATGTTATGAGAGATGATTTTAAGCAAGAAATTAAAGAAACCTTAGCCAAACGGGTAGCTTTTGTCTGTTCGAATCCCGAGTGTAATATGTCGACTATTGGTCCTAATTCTGAACAAGGGAAAAGTACTAATATTGGAGTTGCTGCACACATAACAGCTGCATCGAAGGGTGGGAAAAGATATGATGAAACATTATCTGCAGAACAAAGATCTTCAATAGATAATGGCATCTGGCTTTGTCAAACTTGTTCTAAACTAATTGATACTGATGAAAAAAAATATACAATTGAGTTATTAAAAAAATGGAGGGATATAAACGAAAAAAAGGCAGCTACTCGATTGAACAAGCAAATTGACCAAAATTCAGCAATGTTCGCAGATAAAGGTGATTTTGAAAAAATTAAAGAAAACGGTTATTACGAAAAAGAATTTTCAGGCCAAAAGGTTCGGTATTATTTACAAGGACCTTTTTTACACATTGAGCATGAGCTTCGCTCAGGAATCATAGTATATTATGTTATAGACGAATTAGGAAATTTAGTGGATACAAAATTTCCATTCCCCCTTCATGAATATTCGATTAAAATAGATGACGGATTAATTTTAAACTCAAAAAAAGAAATATTAGACCAAAATTATTCAAAAGAAACAATTTTAATGAAATGGGGGAAAGTTGCAATTATTACTAAAGATCCAGACGGGAAGATGGTCAATTTTCATATTGAAAAAGGAGCAACAATAGACCACATAAATAAAGTGATTTTAGTTACTGCACCCACATTTGAAAAAAAATAAACATTAGATAACAAGATATCTACGCTTGTAGTATAACATACAAATTTTTATCCAATTTCCTCTATCCAAGTTCAATAATGCTAGACAGTTTTGAGCTTCAAAACCAATCAAATGCAAGACCTGAAAATATTATTAGCAATTACATAGGCTCTTCAAACAATTTAGGTATGAACGACAAATTTATTAACTGCCAAAAATGTGGAACAAGGAATTTTTCAAGTGATAAAATATGCGGTGTTTGCAATAATAATTTATCAAAAAATCTAAAGGATAAGCAAGTTGTTAAAGCTATCATTAAACAGAAAAAAAATAACTATTTCATTCTTGTACTACCATTTTTGTTTGTTGGCTTTATTTGGTATAACCTCTTAGTTAAAAATAAAACTAATAATACCATTGAAATGTCTTCAACTACCGATTCAACAACCTATAACAAGAATCTCACTATAGATAATGCCAAAAGACCTGTTGACAAATCTATTTGTGATAATGAGAAAGAATATCTCACAAATACAATTAATGACTTGAAATCAAGAATCAAAGAATTAAAAAAATCATATAGAGAGTTGAAATATAATGAAATGGCTTGGGCTCAATTCATCTCAGAATATAATCGCTATACTTGGCAAATAAATGATGAAACCAGAGATATATCATTCCAGTGCATCGATAATTATTTATTTAAAAATTTAAAGGCCGCATACGGACTTATTGGAATAAATTATATACATGGTCCTACGAAAATTGCAATAGATATGGAAAGCAAGTTTAAAGAAATTAGTAGCCAAATTATTAATGACCTAAAAAATATTAAATAACATAACTTCTACTTAATTAAGTTATGAGTTTAAGTGATAAGCATTTTGACATGTTACTATTTAGTGTTCGTCCATTGAGCATTAACTTTTGAGCAATAACTTTTGGAAAGTTTTACAACTTTCCAAAAGTTGCATAACAGGAAGTCTGCTACAGTTAAAACGAACTATGCAAAAGTTATTTACGATATTTTTTATTTGCTCCATCCTCACACAAGGCTATGCTCAAAAGCATCGCAAAATGTCCCTGTACCTTGAAGGACAATACAACCAAACAATATCTGATGTAACAAAAGGTAATAACCCCTGGGGAACGGGTTTGGGTTTACAACTATTCTTTCGGCAACAATCAATAGTCAAACCGACCATTGAATTCACCGCCGACGCCTATCTCATGGACGATAAAGTATATAGAGCGTATCTTGATGGTACACCTGTCGGGTCATTTAAAGATATGGTAAACCTTTTTGCCGGACTATCAGTACACCCCATTACCAATGTTTATGTTTCGTTTTTAGCCGGACCTAGTTTTATCGGTGGACAGACCCTTTTAGGATTGAAACCCTCCTTGGGCTTTTATTTTTCTTCCAAACAAAAGCTGACCGGCAAAATTTCTTACATCAATATACTAGAAAGAGAAGTCAGGGCGAAACAAAACTTTACATCTATAAGCTTTGCTTTAGGGGTGAAATTGTATTAATATCAGTAATAACTTTCTGGATGAATAAACATCAATGGCTTCTACTCTTCTGTATTAATCTTCTCATAACAATCGTTATTCTATCTCCATTTCTCCCCGGTCCTGGTTCTCTAAGTACCATTACCAATACTATTTACACGCTCTTACAATTTGCGAGCCTTTTTTTAATCCTTATCATACCAGTAGGACTTGTAATAACTATCAATCAAATCATTAAGAAAGAAAAGATGTCTTTATCATTTATGTTATTATGGACGCTTCCCGCTACCAGCTTTGCTGTTACACTATGGGGTGCTGATGCTGCCAGAAATTTCAGTAGAAAGATTGCCATCCAAAATGCTTCTCCCATTATTCAAGCCATTGAAACCTATTATCAAGTCCATAAGAAATATCCTGATCGGCTTTCAGATTTGAAGCCTGCGTTTTTAAATCAGATGCCATCAACTGGCGTTATGGGTATCTCAACATATCAATATGAAAAAAGAGACAGCAGTTTTGCGGTCATTTTCACTCAAAATGTATTAGCCGGATTCAACAAGGAAATTGTTAGTTACGATCCAAGACACCAATACTCCGCTGATGATTCTTTAAATCAGGTTTATCCTGCGGGAAAGGATAAGTGGCAGTATTATATTCTCGATTAGATTCGTGATTTTCTATGGGCCGCAGATTTTTTATGATGATGATGATTGATTATGATAGGATACTACTATCATAATCAATCATAAAAAATCTGCGGCCCATCCTCCCCTTCATCATTCAAAGCGCAATCGTTTTCGGAAAAAATACTTGACTGTTAGACTAGTACAGCTCACTGAAAGCAGTTAATTTACAAGACTAACTAACTGCTTGCCATGCACATTACTAAGCCCCGTTTGAGTTTCTGGCAGATCATTAATATGAATGTCGGGTTCTTTGGTATCCAATACAGTTTTGGATTGCAACAAACCGCTGTCAACCCACTCTATAGTTTTTTACATGCCAAACCGGAAGACCTTCCATTACTTAATCTCGCCGGACCCATGACCGGTTTACTGATACAGCCTATCATCGGTGCATTGAGTGATAAAACCTGGCATCCTCGCTGGGGACGTCGTAAACCCTATTTTTTAATTGGTGCGATCTTCTGTAGTCTTTGTTTATTCGCTTTTCCATTCAGTCGCGCATTATGGATGGCAGTAGGTTTGCTTTGGATATTGGATGCAGCCAATAATACCGCTATGGAACCTTATCGTGCCTTCATTGCCGATAAATTACCTGCCAGTCAACGTGCACTCGGTTTTCTTACACAAAGTTTTTTTACCGGTTTAGGTATCACACTTGCCAACTTGTCTCTGTTCTTTTTTCAAAAAGTCATTACAGGAGAGTCTACCACTTCTGATGGACAAAGCGGTATTCCTTACTGGGTATATGGCTCTTTCTTTGTTGGGGCCGTGTGTTCCATCGTATCGGTAGCATGGTCGGTGATCAAAACACCTGAAATACCTCCCACAGAAGAAGAACTTGCTGCATTGCGGGCTGAACACAAAAGTTTTCTCACGCCTTTCAAAGAAATATTTTCTTCCATTACCCATATGCCCAAAACCTTGTGGCAATTGGCTTTGGTGTATTTGTTTCAATGGTATGCCATGTTCTGCTACTGGCAATTTATTTCACATAGCATCGCTCGTTCCGTATGGAATACCAGCTCTGAAGAAAACTCCAAACTGTATGAAGAAGCAGTAGGATGGACAGGACTCGTCAATGGCTTTTACAACATTGTAACTTTTTTATCCGCATTCGGATTGGTGTGGATGGCTAAAAAGTTTGGTGCTAAAAAAGTACATGTGATCTGTTTGGCCATGGCTTCGTTGGCACTCTTTATTTTACCTTTTATTCAGGATAAATATTTACTCTTTATTCCTATGATCGGTTTTGGTATTGCTTGGGCGAGTATGATGGGTGTGCCTTATATCATGGTAGTGGGCAGTATCCCCAAAGAAAAATATGGCGTGTATATGGGTATCATCAATATGATGATCGTAGTGCCGATGATTATTCAAACCCTTTCCTTCGGATATATCTATCAAAACTTCTTAGGAAGCAATCCTGCAAATGCTATTCTGTTCGCAGGTGCCCTTCTCCTCATCGCAGCAGTTGCTACCATGCGTATGCGTGTTGAGAAAACAGAAGAAGAGATAGAAGTATCAGTTGGAGCATCACACTAACCCTCTGCGTACCTCTGTGCCCAACTTTGTGTGACTCTGTGGTTAAACCCTTTTGAAATGTATGCATCTGCAAATCTTGAAGGAGTTTAACCACAGAGATTCTGTGTTAAGAAACAAAGTTTTGACTAATTTTTTTAATT